>CAZVUW010000016.1:0-41259 GCA_964629825.1 uncultured Actinomycetota bacterium | reverse complement strand
GCCGTTCTACGTGGCCGAGCAGTTCACCGGTCAGCCCGGCGTGACCGTGCCCCTCGAGGAGACCATCGCCAGCTTCGAGGGCCTCATCAACGGCGAGTACGACCACCTGCCCGAGCAGGCGTTCTTCAACGTCGGCGGCATCGAGCAGGCCGAGGCCAAGGCCAAGACCCTCTAGGAGCACAACCTGATGGCGACCATGCAGGTCGACGTGGTCAGCGCCGAGGCGCAGCTGTACTCGGGCGAGGCCAACGAGGTCTACGCGCGGACCACCGAGGGCGAGATCGGCATCCTGCCGGGGCACCAGCCGGCGCTGCTCGCCCTCGGCGATGCGCCCGTGCGCGTCAAGACGGTCGAGGGCCGCGAGGTCCGGATCGAGGTGCACAACGGCTTCCTCGAGTTCCGCGACAACCACCTCACGGTCCTGGCCGACTCGGCCGAGGTCGCCAGCGCCTGAGCCGAACCCGACCTCCCCTGATCGCTGAATGCGGCCGGTGTCCCGGCCGCATTCGGCATTCCCGAGGGAGGTGCGCGGCAGCGCCGTGACGCTGCTGTGACGCCCTGCCCCGATCTTCTCGTTCGCGGTCGCCTCTCGGTGGGGAGCACCGGGCACCGGCGAGCCGGCGAACCGGTGCGCGGCACCGGTCACCTCTGACTTGGAAGGTCGGGCTATGCGAACCCTCGTGGTTCCGGGCGTCAGCATCAGCACCGAGTTCGACGTCCCGCCGCCGCTTCCGGCGCGTTCGGGAGTGCTCGGGGCGGTCGGAGTCGTCGACGACCCCTCGCCGGGTGTCACCGGGGTGACCTCGCGTCAGGAGCTGCTCGACCTGTTCGGCGAGGCGACCGCCTTCTGCTTCCCGGAGGCCGTCAGCGCCCTCACCAACGGCGTCTCGGAGGTCGTGGTCTCGCCGGTGCGCGGAGGCATCCAGGCGTCCGCCACGCTCCAGGACGACGACGGCGACGAGGTCGTGCGCCTGGTCGCAAAGGCCGCCGGTCCCTGGGGCAACCGGGTCGGCGTGCGGGTGACGCGCCGCATGGCCTCCGACGGGCGCACCGTCCGCAACGTGCGGGTGGAGGTGCTGGTCGGGGACGCAGTGGTGGAGACGCACGACGGCCTGATCCTGTCGGCGGGGCACGACCAGGACCTGTTCACGGTGCTGAACCGCGACAGCGGCGTGCTGGTCGCGGTCGACCCCGAGCTAGGCATGGAGCTGCCGACGCTGGATGCCGACCGGGTCGCGTTCGAGGAGGCCACCGCTGCAGCGGCGAGCCGGACCCTCAACCGCGCCGGCGCGCCGCTGATCGAGCTGGTCGCGGCCCGGCCCGGTGCGCGGGGCAACACGATCAGCGTCGACGTGTCGGCGGGGCGGGCCAGCGCGATCCTGCGGGACGCGGCCGATGCCGTGGCGATGCGCGTCCGCACCACGGCGCCGGGGGCGCCGGCAACCGCCGTCCACGTGACCGACAACCCCTCCGCCGGCGTGGACGTCACGGTGCTGACCAACGGCACCCCCGCGCTCAACCGCACGGGCCTGACGGCGGTCGACGAGGTCATCGCGGCGCTGGAGGCCGCCGGGCTCCTGGTCGACCGGACCGGCGACACGCTGCCGGCCGCGACCGCCGAAGCCGTGGCGCTGAGGCCGACCGTCACGGTGACGGTGCTGGTCGAGGGCGAGCGCACCAGCGTGTACGAAGACCTGTTCGACGCCCAGGAGATCGTCGCGGCGCTCAGCCAAGACCCTGACGTGGACGCCGCGCTCGCCGAGGGCGCCGACGGCAGCGCGCGCCCGGACGTGTCGACGGCCACGGAGAACCGCTACCTGACCGGAGGGCGGGACGCCGGGCTCGGCCGCACCTATCAGGGGCAGACCAACCCGGGAGCCGTGCTCGAGCTTCTGCCGGCTCCTGGCACCGACGGCACCGCGACCCGATTCCGCATGCTGCCCGGAAGCGTGACCGGCACGGTGCGGCTGGAGGCCGGAGTCGAGAGCGGCGGTGCGTTCGAGCTGCGCGAGGCGCTGGACGAGCTCGTGATGGACCCGGACTCGCCCCGCTACCTGCCGCGCGTGCTGGAGGAGCAGAGCAGGCTGCTGCGAGCGATCGACCGCTACCCGCGCACGGGCAGGACGACCTTCCCGGTCGACACCCGCGGCGTCCTGCGCCTGAGCGGAGGTGCGGCGCCCACCCTTGCGGCCTATCAGACGGCGATCGACGCGCTGTCCCTCGAGGACTCCGTCGACCTGGTGCTCGCCGGCCTCCAGGGGTGGGCCGACAGCCAGCTCGACGGGCTGGCCGTCCAGCAGGCGCTGCTCGGTCACGCCCGAGCCGAGGCGGACAACGCCAAGCCGCGGATCGTGATCGGCTCGATCCCACCCGGCCTCAACGAGGACGTGGACGGCATCGTCGACCACGCCGCCCAGGTCCGGGACCGCCGCTTCGTGCTGGTCGCACCGAGCGGAGCCGACGGCGCCGTGGCCGGGCTGCTCGGCCACCTGGAGTTCTTCCAGTCGCCGACCTTCAAGACCGTCGCCTCCCCTGGCGTCCCGCTGGTGGCCTACCGCGAGAGCGAGCTCAACCAGCTCCTCGGGCCCGAGGCGAACGTGTGCGTGCTCGCGACGCGTCGAGGGCGCGGGACCGTGGTCGTGCGGGGCCTGACGACCGACGGCAGCCAGATCTCCGTGATCCGCGTGGCGGACCGCTGCGTGCGCGAGACGAAGGCCATCGCGGACCGCTTCATCGGCGAGCTGAACAACGCCGAGAACCGCAACGCCCTGCAGCAGATGATCCACGCCCGCTTCGCCCAGCTCGAACGCGACGGGGCGCTCGTGCCGTCCGTCGACGGGACCAGCCCCGCGTTCCAGGTGCAGGTCTACGCCTCCCAGGACGACGTGGCGGGCGGGATCGCCCGGATCGACCTCGCCGTCCGGCCAGTCCGCTCCATGGACTACGTCTACGCGCGGCTGCGCGTCCGCAACTAGCACCCAGCGAAAGGCCGCCCGATGGCCGTGGTCTTCACCGCCAACAGCTCAGGCATCCTGGTCGACAACGAGCCGGTGCTCGGCGTCCGCGGGCTGGACTACCGGCTCGAATGGGAGCAGGGCGACGTCCATGCCGTGGGATCGGCGGAGCGGGTCGCCGTCTACTACGGCGCCAAACGGGTCCGCGGCCAGATCAGGGTCGCGTCCGTCAACGAGCAGCTGGACGCCCTGGCGGCATCCGGGGCGGTGTTCCAGGTCGTCGCGAACCTGGCGCACGGCAACGCCGCCCGGTCGGTCTCCTTCGACGAGTGCCACATCGACGGGAAGTCCTTCGCGATGGGGGCCGGCAGCCACGCCGAGGCCATCTACTCGTTCACCGCTACGCGGGTGCGTGAGGAGGACCAGTCCACCGCCGAGACGGCGTGATGAGCTCGGTGCTCGACGCCGTCGACGTCACGCCCGACCTGTCGAGCGGGCATTGGCAGGTGCGGTTCGGCGGCTTTGAGCACACCGTGCGGCCATGGACGTGGGGTGAGCGCAGGCGCCTGCTGGCCGCCAGCCTGCGCCCCGGCCCGCGCCTGGACCGCGATGCCTTCCTGGAGGGGCTGGTCGGCCTCCTTTCAGACCCCCCTCCGGAGGCGGCCGGCCGTGCGGTGATCGCGGCCGTCGCGCTGCGCCTGTGCGGGGTCGAGCCCGGTCAGCGCGTGGCCCCCCTGCTCGACGCGGAGGCGTGGCTGGCGCAGACCTGGCGGTGGGGTCCCGCCGAGCTCGACCATCAGCCCGCCCCGCGGATCGACGAGCAGCTGCGTGACCTGGCCGCGCCGGCGCCCACCGACGGCTGGAACCGCATCGAGGTGCACGATGACGATTGACGCCGTCATCGCCGCGGAGTTGGACGGCCTGCTCGCCGTGGTCGAGCAGTGGGCCGGAATCGCCGCAGCGGGCGAGGCGGACAGCGCGGGCGGGGAGAAGGACCTGCGCGCCGCGCCATCGGACCCCTCAAGCCAGGCGGCGCGGCCCGGTACCCCGGACGCCGGTGCGGCTCCCGCCGCCGCAGTGGGGGCGTCGCCCGATCCTGCTCGCGCGCCGGAGCCCGCACCCGGAAGGGTCGTGCACTGGCGGGGTCCGATCCCCCTGCCACGGCCCCGACCTGTATCCGCGGCACCGGGCGCCGCCGGCCATGCGCCGCCGCGCTCCGCGACTCCGGTGGAGCCCCCGCCCGCGCCGTCGCCGGGCCGCGCCCCCCGACCGCCCCAGGGAGGTCCGCCGCCGGCAGCGGATGCGCCGAGGCCCCCGGCTCAGGCGGCGGGCAGGGCAGGCGGCCGACCCGACTCCGCGGTCCCGACGCCCCACGCGGTCGCCACGGCTCGCCCGGTCGTGCCGGCGCCCACCGGCCCCCCAGGGGCGGTGCCGCAGGCGCTGACCGCCGCCCCCATGCGCAGCCGCGCGCCCGTGCACCTCCCGCCGGCGCCGATCCCCGAAGCGCACCCCACGGAGGCGGCGCCCCACAGCGCTGCGGGGCGAATGGCGGCCGCGCCGGTCGCACCCCCGCTGAACGCGCCGACGTCTGCCCCCGACCCGGGCAGCCGCCCGTGGTCGCACGGCGATCCGATGGCGGTCGCGGACGACGATGACCTGGTCGAGCGGCTGGCCGACGTGATCGAGGCCGCGCTCCTGGACGCCGGGATCGACCTGTCATGAGCCGCCCGATCCCGATGGTCGCTGACGTCGCCCTCGACGCCGTGTCCTCGATCCGCCAGCGCACCGTCAACCGCATCACCGCGGTGCCAGTAGCGGACCTACCGGGCGATGTCCAGCAGTCGCTGGGCCGCGGCTCGTACGAGATCGAGATCGCCGGCGTCCTGGTCACCGACGCGCGCGCTCAGCTCGAGGAGCTGCAGGGCAAGGCGGCCGAGGGCGCCGAGGTGCCGTTCACCGCCGACATCACGACGGCGCTCGAGCTCGACCAGGTGATCATCGTCGAAGCAGAGTTCTCGGAGAGCGCTGGGCGCCCGGACCGCTACGTGTACCGGCTGCTGCTGCGCGAGTCCCCTCCGCTGCCGCCGCCCGCGGAGCTGAGCCCGTTCGGTGGGCTCGACGGCTTCGGCGACCTCGGCTTCGGCGACCTGGGCGGCGTGCTCGACAGCATCTCCGACATCGCCGACGCCGCGCAGTCGGCGCTGGACGCGATCAACGACGCTGTGGCGCAGCTGGGAGCGCTGACGGCGCTGGCCGACCTGCCGACTGGCAACCCCCTGGAGCCCATCCAGGCCGAGGTCGACCGCCTGTCCGGGGTCGGCGACATCGCGGCGTCGGTGACGGCCCTCACCGATCTGCTCGGCGGAGCGGGGGACTAGATGCTGCGCCTCCACGCCTCCCTGACGATCGGCGACCTGCGCTACGACACCCATGCCAGCGCGGTCAGGCTCCGAAGGGGGCTGCTCCCGATCGTCGACCGGCTCGATGTGCGCCTGCCCTCCGGCGTGCGGGTGGACGCGGCGCCCGGCGACCCGGTGATCTGCGATCTCGATGGCGGCGAGGGCGCTGTCACCGCCTTCACCGGCACCGCCACCGAGGTGCGGCGCAGCCTCACCGGCACCGCGGTCAGCGCGCATGGCGGCGGGCACCGCCTCGCCCGCCTCCGGCCATCGCTGTCGTTGGAGCAGGTGACCGTCGGTGACGTCCTGGCCCGGTTGTGCGCTGATGCGGAGGTGTCCACCGGCGCCGTCATCGCGGGCCCGACCCTGGCGCGCTACGTCGCCACCGCCCGCGCCACCGCCTTGGAGGAGGCCACGCGGCTGGTCGGGTTCGCCGGCGCGTGGGCCCGGCTCGACCCCGACGACCGCCTCCATGCCGAGGCAGCGCCGTCCCTCGAGATGGCGCTGCGGCACGGCCGCGAGATCCTCTCAGTCGAAGCGGCTCGGTCCGTCGTGCCGCCCGACCGTCACGTCCTGGTCGGTGAGGGCGCCGGCGCTCCCGGCTCGGCGCGGGGTCTCTGGCCGGTCGCCGACTTCTGGGCCGGCGGAGCGCCGCCTCCGGGGCCGGGTGTCCGGTTCGGCGCTGCGCACGAGCTGCGCACCACCGACGACGCCACGGCAGCCGGCGACGCCTGGGCGGAACGGGCGGCGGCGGAGCGCTCGCGGGTGCGTCTGCGCTGCTGGCTGCTGCCCGGCGTCGAACCGGGAGCGCAGATCACAATCGCGGACGCCCCCGATCACCTGGGCGTCGGCACGATCCGGGTGCGGCAGGTCTCGCATCGCATCAACCCCGCCGGCGGCGGGACCACCGAGGTGAGGGGCTATGACGAGGGCGCGGCGGGCGCGGGGCTGCTCGGTGCGCTGATGAGCGCCGTCGGGGGTCTGCTATGAGCCGGCTCGTCCCCGCACTGCAAGCGGTCGCCCGGCACGAGATCGACCGGCGCAGCTTCTGCGAGCTCGGCGTCGTCACCTCGGTCTTCGACGGCGACGACGGCGACGACGCGCAGACCGCGACGGTGCGGCTCAAGGACAGCGGCGAGGTGCTTCCGCGCGTGCCGGTGGCGGTCGGCCTGACCGGCCTGGCGGCGCTTCCGAGGGAGGGCGACGTGGTGGTCGTCGTCTTCCCGCACGGCGAGGCCGCATCACCCATCGTCCTGGCGCAGGTCTACTCGGACGCGCGCCGCCCACCGGTCGCCGACCGGCACACGGCGGCCCTCACCTGGCCAGGGGACCGCGACGACCCCGAGGCCGAGTCCGTGCAGATCACCGTCTCCAGCGACGGCTCGGCACGAGAGGTGCGCATCGGCCTGGGCGGCGACACGGACGCCGCGCTCCGCATCGCGGACGGCGTCGTCGAGCTGACCAGCGGCGGGGTCAGGTGCGTGCTGGAGCACCAGACCAGCTCCGACGGCCGCGTGAAGCTCGCGGCCGGCGGCACGACGGTCGAGCTGGCGCAGGACGGCGACCTGAGCATCGCCGCGGCCGGGACGCTCGTCCTCAAGGGCACGGAGGTCAAGATCGAGGCGGATGTGGCAGTGAGCATCAACGGCCAGACCGTGGACATCAACTGATGGGCGCACCGATCGCCCGCGCGGACGACCAGGTCGTCGCCACCGACACCCACATCGTGATGGTGCCGGCCGGCCCGTCGCTGATCCCCACCCCGCTGCCGCATCCGTTCACGGGGAGGCTGGACGGCGGGCTGTCCACATCGGTCAAGGCCAACGGCCGCGCCGTCGCGACCGTCGACTCCACTGCCACGAACCAGCCCGCCCACATCCCCACGCCGCCGGGCACCGCCTTCCAGACCCCGCCGGGCAACCGCGCCACGGTGACGCTCGGGAGCCAGACCGTACGGGTCGGCGGCAAGGCCGTCGCCCGCGCCGGAGACGTGGCGAAGACGTGCAACGACCCGACCGACCTTCCGGTCGGCACGGTCGTGGCCGCGGGCACCGTGCTGGTGGGTGGCTGATGGTCGCCCTGAGCGAGGTCCGGGACCTCCTGATCGCCCCGTTCTACGAGGGCGACAGCCACGGCTCGCTCGACCTCGCCCTCGACCCGCTCTCGCCGCAGCCGGGGGAGCCGGCCGACGCCGGCGTCGCCGTCGGGGGTGACGCGCTCCGCCAGGCGCTGCTGGTGCGCCTGCTCACGCCCCTCGGCTCGCTCGCCGAGCTCGGTCATCCCGAGTTCGGCAGCCGTCTGTCGGAGCTCATCGGCGAGGCCAACACGGCGCAGACCCGCCAGCTCGCCCGCACCTACGTGCTGGCGGCCGTCCGGATGGATCCCCGCGTCGCCGGCGTCCTCGAGCTGGAGATCGCCGAGCCCGACCAGCTGTCCCTCGAGCGCCTGCACATCTCCCTGCTCGTGGAGCCCGTCCTGGGTGGCGACCCCATCGCCCTCGGCATCGAGGTGACGCCGTGACCTTCACGGCCGCCGCCTACCCCGACCTGGTCCGGGACATGCTGACCACCCTGACCGGGGGAACCGTTGCAGAGACCCATCCCGTGCCGCTGGCCGGCCTGGGGGACCTGTACTTCCTCCGTCGTCCGGTCCGCCGGGTCAGCCACCTCGCCGGCGAGGTCGAGGTCGGCGGTCAGGCCCTGCCGTACCGGTTCACCGAGCGCGACTACGACCCCATCCTCGCCGCTGACGGCAGCTCGCTGGACGGCGTGCGCTTCGGCCGCGGCCAGATCCCCGCGCCAGGATCGCTGGTCACCGTCAACTACTACCCGACGCGGCTCGAGCCGACCCCGCTGAACGACGTCACGGTCGGCAGCGTCGTCCGCACGCTGCTGGAGACGATCGCGCGCGAGCTGGCCACGCAGTCCGCCCAGCTGCAGCTGGTGTACGAGTCCGCGTTCGTCGACACCGCCACCGGCAGCAGCCTCGACCACGTCGCAGCGCTGGTCGGAGTCACCCGTCTTCGGCGCGGCCACCCGCTCGGCCATGTCACCCTCACCCGGCGTCAGGGCTCGGCCGGCGAGGTCTTCGTGCCCGTTGACACGGCGATCACCGATGGCGCAGGGAACCGCTATCTGGTCAGCGACCCCGCGACGATGCTGCCGACGCAGTCGACCCTGGTCGTGGCCGTTCACGGGGAGTCACCGACGACCGAGGTGGTCGACGCGGGAGCGCTCGTGGTCCTCGAGCGCGCCATCGCCGGCGTCGACCGCGTCCGCAACGATCAGCCCACGTTCCTGGCCGCGGCGGCGGAGACCGATGACCAGCTGCGCGGGCGCACCAAGGCTGCGGCAACGGGCTCGGGACGCGGCACGCTCGACGCGATCCGGGCGGGCCTGGAGGCCCTGGCTGCCGTCAGCGCCGTCGGGCTGGTCGAGCTGCCCGACGGGGTTCCCGGGACCCTGCGCGTCGACGTCGCGCTGACCGAGGACACGGCGTTCACGCGTCACCTGGTCGCTCGCAGGCTCGAGGAGCTGCGACCCGCCGGAATCCTCGTCACGACGTCCTTCGCGGGCCGCCTGGACCTGGCTTTCGACGTCACCCTCACGCTGGCCGGGGCGGCCCAGCCCGCATCTGTCGTCGATGAGATCACCGACGGCGTGCGCGCGCGGCTCGCCGAGGCCGTGCGCGGCCTGGCCCCGGGTGCGACCCTGCGCCGCGCCCAGCTCGTCGCCGCGGCCCTTGCCGATCCCCGCGTCGTCGATGCCGGCGTGGCCCCCGCTATCGCCGGGGTGCCCGTGAGCGCCGACTCGCTCCCGCTGCCCGCCGACCAGGCGGTGCAGCTCGACCCGGTCAACGACATCCGCTTCGCACCGGTCACCTTCGAGTCCGCCGCGGCCGCGACCGGCCCGGCGCTGCTGCCGACCGACGTGCGGCTCGGCGTCACCCTGCTGGACGCGGCGATCACACTCGACGCGGTCCGCCAGCGGATCCGGGACGTGCTGCGACCCGTGCTGGGCGCCGCGACGGCGGTCGACGTGACCACCGTGCAGACGGCGCTGGCCGGCGAGGCCGCGGCGTTCGTCGCCAGCGGAGCCGCCACGCTCGTGTCCGTCGAGACCGCTCCCGGCGTGTTCACCGAGATCCACCCCGGCGACCCGCCCTTCAACGTGCCGGTCGGCGCCACCCTCGAGCTGCGCGAGGTTCTCGCGGAGGTGGCGACGTGACGCGCCTGGAGGCGATGCTCGACCGCCTGCCGGCGCCCTACGCGATCGACCCGGGCGCACGGCTGCACGACCTGCTCGCGGTCGTGGACCTCCAGCTCGCCGTCATCGACGAGGACCGCGACCGGATCCAGCGCTCGCACTGGATCGACTCCGCGTTCGAGCGCGTCGACCTGGCCCGCCTCGGCGCTCTGTTCGAGGTCGGCCCCGTGGACTGGGAGCCGCTGGCGCTGTTCCGAACCCGCATCAAGGCGGTCATCGCGGCGCTGCTGCGGGGTTCGGTCACCCCCGCCGCCATGCGCGAGGTCCTGTCGGCCATCTTCAGCGGCGCGCAGTCCGCCCTCGCCAGCGAGCACCTGAGCCCGGGCACGCGCCTGGAGATCAAGGAGTTCCCGCCCCGCACCCGCCGGAGCGAGGAGCTCATCGCCCGCCGCGGGGTCGTCCGCCCGCATGACCGGTTCGTCGCGCACAATCGCGGCCTGGAGCCGGCTCTCCTCAACGTCGCCCTGACAGGCGTCGCCGGAGGCCGCACGGTCCAGCCGGTCCTCGTGAACCTGACGACCGGCGAGGCGCTCGGCTGGCGCGGTGTCGTCCGCGCCGGCGGCATCCTGCGGATCCAGGCGACCGCGGACGCGGTCACGGCAACCCTCGACGGCACGGACGTCTCCCAGGGACTGTGGTCGGCGCGCTGGCCGGACGGGAGCGAGGAGGCGGAACCGGGCGGGGCACGCCGCCTGGTTGACGAGGTCGCACGGCCGCTGCTGCTCGCTCTCGGCGACAACCGGATCGCCGTCGTCTCGCTGGCCCGCTACGACGACCCGGGCCTGGATGCGGCGCTGCTCGGCCTGGCCGACTCCCGACAGCACCAGGGCGTCTTCGCAGGTCCGGACGACGGGGCGCTCTTCGACGACGCCGTGTTCTTCGCCGAGCCGATGGCCGGGCTCGACGCCTGGTGGGTCGAGCGGACGCCGGCGACGTTCCGCGTGAGCGTCCCCTCGGGCCTGGTGCGGCGGGTCGGCGGCCGACGACCGGATCCGGAGGCCGACCGCGCCGGGCTGCTGAAGCTGCTCGAGGACACCGCCGACCGGCTGCGGGCGGCGGCCGTGGACGCCCAGGTGGTCCCGGCGCTGCTGAGCGAGCAGCAGCCCGTGACCGACCGCGTGGCGGTCCTCGCCCCGCTGACCGAGACCGGCAGCAGCGGACAGGCGGACGTGGTCGGGGTGTCCGCGGCATTCGACGTCGCCCCGCGCGACCGGTCCCGCTACACGAGCTGAGGGCGCCATGGCCGGAGCACGCACATCCAGCAACCTAGTCAGGGTGGAGCTCGCCGTGCCGGGCGGCCCCGTCGTGGTGCGCAGGCAGGTCCGCAACACCGTCTTCGCGAGCGGGGCTGGACTCCTCTCGGAGCTGGCGTTCGGGCGCGTCGCGACGCCGATCAACGGCATGGGCGTCGGCACCAACGCCCAGCCCTCATCGCCGCCGTTCGAGGACGTCACCCTCGACGTCACCGACGAGACCGGGACGCCGCTGGAGGGCCCGGTCGCGGTTCCGCTGGAGGACGACGCGGTCGAGATCACACCCGAGCCGGAGGAGCTGCGCGTCCGCGTCGCCGTGCGCGCCGTTCTCCCGCCACAGGGCGCCCGGGCCGCCGACGGCCAGGTCGTGCGCATCGCCGAGGCCGCCCTCGGTGTGCTGTCCGACGACGGGCTCAGCCTGGCGCGGGCCTACAACCGCGTGACGTTCGAACCGGTCCCCAAGGAAGCACGGCACGAGCTCGCCCTGTACTGGGAGGTCTTCTTCCCCTACGGGCACTAGACGAAGGTCGCAGCCATGGCCGCAGCGAAGTTCCAGCTCAACACCCCGGTCGAGATCACCCAGGACCTCCAGGTCCAGCTGACGCACGCCGTCTCGGGCAAGAGCGTGTCGGTCACGCCGTTCCTGGACGGGACCGTCAGCGTCCGCAACCTCGATCCGGGCGAGTACCGCGTCCAGGTGCGGCATCCGAACCTGCCGTTCCAGGTCCTCGACCGGCCGGTGAAGATCCTGACCGAGCGACCCACGTTCGTCCCGCTCAAGATCGACCTCGACATCTTCACCAACACACCGGTCCGCGACATCGCCGAGGCCGACCTCGAGCCCGTCAGGGCCCAGCTCGACGGCGCCTCGGACACCGCGGACGCCCAGGCGGTCAAGAAGGGCGGCCAGCCGATCTACGCCGACGACTGGAACGTCCTATCGGGGGCGGTGGCGAGCGTGGCGGCGGCCACGCTCGACCTGACCAGGCGCGTCAGCCCGCAGGGACACGACCACCCGGAGCTGATCGAGAAGCTCGACGAGATCCAGCGCAACCTGCAGCGCTTCCTCGAGGTCTTCGGGCAGAGCATGGCGCAGGTGCAGCGCCAGCTCGAACGGCTCGCGATGGATGTGCGAACCCAGCGCGCCCTGGACGCCATCCCGGACATCACCCCGGCGCAGCGCCTCGAGGTCGAGCGCATCGTCGGCCGCCTCGACACGGTCCGGGTCGAGAACCCCTACCTGTACACCAGGGAGCTGCGCCGCACCGGTGAGGAGCTCACCGCGAAGATCACCGAGCTGCTGCCCGCGGATCGACCGGACATCGCGGAACAACCGGACGTCGCCGAGCTCACCCTGGCCGCTCGCACCCTCGCGGAGACCATCCCGGCCAGCTCCTACGAGGAAGAGGTGCGCCACCACCTGCGCGTCGACAGCCGCTCGACGGCAGGGAACCTCTCCACGGCCGTCACCCGGGGCGGTGAGCGCTGATGGTCGAGACGCTGGAGCAGATCGCCCGGATCGTCGACTCGCTCGAGCCGCTCGCCGACGCGACCGCCGGCGAGCCCGTTCGCGCCGACGAGTGGAACACCGTGGTGGAGTCGGTGGTCGAGCTCGCACGGATCGTCCTCGCACGCGAGCGGACGGTGGAGGAGTCGCTCGCGGCCGACTACGCGCTCGCCATCCACGAGCATCGCGGCGCGGTCGACCTCGGCTGGATGGATCCGGTCACGCGTGACCTGCTGGAGGGCGGCCGAGCCCAGCGCGCCGACATCCTCTCCGAGCTCGGCCGGGCGCGCCGCGATCTCGACGCGCTCCGCGCCGAGACCGCCAGCCTGGCCGAGTCGGTCGCCGCGCTCGAGCGGCGTCTGGGGATGCTCGACGACCGCGACTTCGACCGCGGGCAGCGACTGGACCGGCTCGGCGGTGCGGTGGACAGCATCGGCGAGCAGGAGGCCAGCATCACCGACCTGCGGCGCACCTTCGCCCAGGTGGACGTCCGGGTCGGCGAGGCGCTCGCCCTGCGCGAGGAGCTGATCGACGAGAACGGTCAGCGCATCGACCTGGCCGCCTTGCGCAGCGACGTCACGAGGATCGGGCGCCTGCAGGAGAACCTGCGCACGTCCGACGGCAACGTGGTGCAGATCCGGGACTTCGAGCGGCGCCTCGCACAGGTCGAGGAGCGCGTCGAGACCCGTCCCGGCGGCGGCACGTTCCCGGACCTGGACGCCTTCCGGACCGAGCTGCTCGAGGCCGCGACGCTGCAGGCGCGTGGGCTGCTCGACCCCGTCAGGGCCGATCTCGACGCGCTGGGCGGGCGCCTCGACAGCGTGAGGGCCGACGTGAGCGGCGTGACCGCCCAGGTCGCCGAGCAAGGGGCCGGCCTGGCCGCGGTGCGGGCATCGACCTCGACCCTGCCCGCGCTGACGGCGCAGGTCACGACGCTCCAGAACCGGTTGAACGCCGAGCAGGTGCGCATCGACGGCCTGGTCACCCTGCCGCAGCGGATCGGCGGGATCGAGGCACGGATCGGCGCCGTCGAGCCGCTGGTCAGCCGCATCCCGGCCCTGGAGCGCAACGTCTCCACGATCGTCACGACGATCGATCGGCTGCCCGTCTTGGAGGAGCGGATCACCCTGCTGGAGCGGGTCCGCGGCGACATCGGTGAGCTCACGACGCGTCTGAACGACATCAGCACCACCGCCACGAGGGCGCTGACGCTGGTCGAGGAGCAGGTCCCGCGGCTCGACCTCGTCGAGGCCGGGTTCTCCGACCAGGTGCGGCGCCTGGCGACGGTCGAGACCCAGACCCGCACGAACAGCGAGTCGATCCGCAGGCTGGAGCGACCGGGCGGCCCGATCGGAGGTCCCATCATCGTCACCCCGATCCGCGACGACATCCTCCGGCCGGGGGAGCCAGAGGGACCGTCGTGATCGAGCCGTTCGAGGCCGCGCTGGCCGATCTGCTCGCGGACCGGGTCGGCGGCGACGCCGCCGTCGAGGCGGTCTTCCGACCGCGCGACGGGCTGGCACCCCTGGATGACGATGCCGCTCGGGTCCTGGTCCGCGTCGCGGACGGCCGCGTGCCCGAAGAGGTGGGCGTTGACCGGCTGGAGCGCCTGGATCGAACCCGCGAGCGGGCGACGCTCCGCCTGGCGGGTCGCGTGCGCATCGACGTGCAGATAGGCGCCGGCTCGGGTCCGGCCGCGCAGCGTCAGCGGGAGGTGCTGTGGCGCGCAGCCGACGCGGTCCTGGTGGCCCTGAACGACGACGACGTCCGCTCCGGACGGGTGTGGGGCGACGCGCATGAGCAGGGCTTCGCCATCGACCGCTTCCGCTGCGAAGAGGTCCGCGAGGCCCTGCCTCCGGCGCTGCCCGACCATCACCATCTGGAGATCGGCTGCGGCTACGAGGGCCGGTTCTGGCCGGTCGTGGCCGTGGCGGAGGGCGGGGTCATCCGGGCGCCGATCCGCACCCGCATCGTGGTCGGAGACCTGGAGTCGCCGTCGGGCCTCCGCGTGCCCAGCGGTGGGGGCGAGCTGGTGGTCGGCGTCCGCGTCGACCTGCGCGCGCTCGGACTCGCCCAGCCGCGACTGCTGGGACGCCTCCTCGGCGCCGAGCCGCCGGGGAGCCTGGTCGGGGAGGTCGACGACGTCCCGGAGGGGGCCGTCGCCTACTCCCCGGACCCGGACGGCGTGTTCCGGGTGCGCTTCCAGCCCGCCGCGCCTCCGGCAGCGGGGCTGGCGACGGCCGTGCTGTCCCTCGCCAGCGCCGAAGCCCCCACCGTGAGCGTGGGCCGCCTGCAGATCGAGGTGACGGCGCCGTGAACGTGACCGCGTCTCCCCTCGACTACTACGTCCTGGAGTGGCTTGCCCCGAAGAAGGACCGGATCGCCCAGCTGATCGCCGACGACGCCGTGATCCGGTTCGACGACGACGGCGCGGTCGTCCCGCCCGGACCGGACGGCAACGTGGAGCGCATCAGCCTGACCGTCCCGCGTCTGCCCGGCATGACGGCCCTGGTCGTCGATCGCGCCTCGCTGTCGGTCCTCGGCCGCCCGGTCGAGCAGCTGCCCGTCGTCCAGCCGGCGACCTCCAGCGCCGAGTCGCGGTCGCTCCAGGGCCCCGGCGGGGCGCTGGCACGGGTGGAGATCCGCGGCCTCAAGGTCGTGTCGCCGGGCGCCGGCATGGCGCTCCAGGCCTCGCGCGGAACCCCATCCGCCTACCGCTGGGAGCTGGTCGACGGCGAGGTCGTCCTGTCCCGCACCCGCAAGTCCGGCGACCGGCACCTGCACCTGCTCGTCGCCGCCGACGGACCTCCGCAGGCCGCGGTTCCGCACTACGACATGCCCGACAACCCCGCCGGCCTGTACGGACCTGTGCTCGCCGGCGCGAGCCTGCGACTCGACCATCCCGCGGTCGGCACGGCGACCGTGACCTTCGACCCCCCGCTGGCCGCGGACCGGGTCGAGATCCTGCTGGCGACCAACGACGAGACCTCGGCGCACGCTGGACTTCCGCACGAGGCGGTCCCGGTGAGCTGGACCGCTGAGGAGATCACGGGGGTGTGGACCGCCGTGCCGCGCGACGCGGCGCTGACGGCGGCGGCCGGGGGCGACGCGGTCCTGGTGGCCGATCTGCCGGGCGAGCTGCCCCTGGATGCGACCGTGATCGACGTGACCCCCGCCGCGCGTGCGCTGCTCCAGGACGCCTACGCCGCCGGCGGCGCCGGCGACCTGGAGCTTGCGATCACCGCTACCTCCGCGACCGCGGGCGAGCTCGCGGCCCGCGCCGTCTCGCTGGCGGCCGTGTACCGCTTCGACAGCGTGGGCAGCGACGGCGTCCCGGTCGCGCTGCGGGGGCGTCCCGCCACCGCAGCGCTGCCGCTGCCCGCAGGCCTGGTGCCCCGGCAGCTGACGATGACGGTCGACGGGCGCTTCGGCGCGGCCGTTCTGGTCGCGGCCTCCGACGGCCATCTGCCCGGCCGCCGCTCCGGGCTGCGGCTGGTGCCTGGCCTGCGCGGGGCCCGCCGCATCGCGCTGACGAGCGCGGAGCGCCTGCGACCGCTGGCCCGGGTCACCCTGCTGGTCGACGCCGACGAGCCCGCCGAGCTGCTGGTCGAGGTCGCCGCGGACCGCGGCGGGCGCATCGGCGCGCCGATCGCCGACCCGGTCGCCCTGCCGGTCACACCCAGCCCGGCCGGCGCCGCGGCGCCGCTGTGGCTGGCGGCCGATCTGCCGCCCCTGCCGCCGCAGGCGGACGCCGTGTGGGTCATGGCACGGGCGACGGCCGGCATCGTCCGCTGGTATGCCGAGTCTGGTGAGGCCGACGCCGCGGCGGCGCTGATCTCCACCGACGACGGCGCCACGTGGGCGGCCTCGGCCGAGCGCGGCTGCGCGCAGCTCCACGTGCTGGCGGAGCGCCCCGAACCCGCGCCGCTGACGCTGCACTGGCCGCACGGCCTGCTCTCCGGCGACGTCCTGTCGCTGCCTGCCGCGCGCACCCGCATCGAGACGACGGGGGCGGACGCCGTCACCCGGTTGCCCGACGAGAGCGGGCTCGCGGCCGTACCGCTCGAGGCCGGCGTCGGCCGCAGCGTCACCTTCCGCAAGGAGGCGGTCAGCCCGGTCGCCGACGACGATCTTGACCAGGTCGCGACGCTCGGCGAGGAGCTGCTGCTGACCTTCTCGTCGGACCGCGACTGCGACCTGCGCATCCTCGACGCCACCCTGCGCTACGACCCCGAGCAGGCACCCTGATGCCCGGCCTGCTCGACGCCCTGGACGACCTGTTCGCCTCCGCGGACATCTCGGCGAACGTGGAGATCCAGGTCGGCGCCCTGACCGCGGTCACCGACGCGGTCGAGGCGCTGACGAGCGGGCCACCCGACCTGGCCGATCTGACCGACACGATCGGCGCTTTCCCGATCCCGTCCGAGCTGGCGGCCCTGCCCGCGCTCGCCCCGCAGCTGATCGACCTCGCCGGCGGTGCCGACGTCGACCTCAGCGCGGTGCTGGCGCCGCTGCTCGCGCCGCTCGCCGGCATCGGCGCCGGGACGACCCTGGGCGCCATGGCGCACCTGGCCGGCTGCGTCGACGTGCTGCGCCGGGTCCTCTCGCTGGCCACGGGGACGACGCCAGGGCCGAGCGGGATGCCGCTGCCGGCGGCGCTGTGGCGGCAGGCCGGCATGCCGCCGCTGATCGGCAGCGACCTCGACCCCGAGGAGGTGGCAGCCCGCTTCGCAGAGCTCGAGTCCATGCTCGACGCGCTCGGCCCGCGTCTCGACGGCCCCACCCTGATCGACCTGCTTCAGCGCCTGGGGTCGGTCTGGCCGGACATGCGCAAGTGGCCGACCATCCCGGTGCTGTCCGACCTGGCCGAGGTGGCCGGTGTCGCGGTGACCTGGAGCAGCATGTCCCCGGCCGCCCTGACGGCCCATCTCGACGGCCGTCTGAGCACGATCGGGGCGGTCATCGCGCTGCCGCGGACCCACGTGGCGGACCCCCTGATCGCCCAGTGCACGGCCGCGTCCACGTTGCCGACCGCTCTCAGCGCGGCGGCCAGCGAGCTCCCCGGGCTGCTCGAGGGCCTGCGGCGCAAGGTCACGGAGACGTTCGTCCAGCCCAGCACCGGCGAGCTGGCGGCCCTGGAGCGCCATGTCGTGGCACTCGAGGCCGGCGCGGACGCGCTCGACCTCGACGGCACCCCCCTCGGCCGGCTCGACCGGCTGGTGGCCGATCTGGAGCTGGCGCTGCTGCGCGCCGTCCGCGCCTTCTACCCGGCCTACGGGGCCGACCTCGTCACCCAGCGGGTGACCGCGCTGCTGGAGGGCATCCCCGCCGCGGAGCCGGCGCCGCTCGCCGACGCCGTCGCCGAGATCCAGGCCATCGATCTCGGCTTCCTGACCGACCCTCTGACGGCCGTCCGTGACGGGGTCCAGGAGGCCATCGACCAGGTCCGCGCGGCCTTCCAGACGGTCGAGGACGGCTTCGGCGCGGTGCTCGAACCTCTGGCCGACGGTCTCGACAGCGCCATCGAGGGCGCCGGCCTCGACCAGGTCCAGTCCACCCTCGCGACGCTGCCCGCCACGATCACCGAGTTCGTCGACGATGAGATCCGGCCCGCCGTCGAACCGCTGCGCGTGGCCGTCGCGGCCGCCGTCGACGCGCTCAGCGACGCCGCCGAGGGCTTCGACCCCGCCAGCCTCACCCAGCCGCTGGAGGAGGCCATCACCGAGCTGGCCGCCCTGGTCAGCAGCGACGAGGTGCGCGCTGTCCGTGACCAGGTGGACGAGGGGCTCCGGACCGCCGTCGCCGCGCTGGAGGAGCTGGACTTCGCCGTCGCCGCCGACGTCTCCATCGATCTCATCGCCGACCTCGAGGCGGCCGTGTCGGCCATCGATCCCGACTCGATCCCAGACGCGGTCAAGCCGCTGCTGGCCCAGGTCGTCGATGTGGTCGCCTCGATCGACTTCACCGCCGAGGTCTCCGCGCCCGCCGTGGAGCGGGTCACCGCGGCGGTCGCCGAAGGGCCGCGGCGGGTCCTCGACGACCTCCAGGGGGCGATGGACGACCTGCGCGTGCGCATCGAGCAGTTCAAGCCGTCCGTCGTGGTCGGGGCGGCGCTGGACCGGCCGTTCGCGAGCGCGCTGTCGACACTGGAGCGGTTCGCCCCATCGGATCTGCTCGGAGCCGTGGTCGAAGCGCTGCGCGGCGTCATCGACCGCCTGGCCGTCCTCGACCCCGCGGCGATCGTTGCGCCGCTTGTGGGCGTCCACGGCGACCTCGCCGCCCTGGTCGACCGCCTCCGTCCCTCCACGTTGCTGGAGCCGGTGAACGCCGAGATCGCCGCCGCAGTGGAGCGCCTGTTCGAGGTGACCGGGGTGGATGAGGTGTTCGACGGGATCGACGCGGTGCTCGACCCGCTGCGGGCGTCTCTGACCGCCGCCGCCGAGGCCCGCGGCGTGCTCGCCCGCATCGCGGACCTCCTGGCCGAGCCCGGAGAGGTGGACACGGCGCTGGCGAACCTCACCGCGGCGATCGTCGATCGGTTCGACACGGCGGACTTCAATGCTCTCGCGGATCGCTTCGAGGCGCTGGCGGCCGCGGTCGCGTCCGTGACGGCGCCGGCACTCGTCGCCGACATCGCTCCGGCGTTGCGGGCCGCGCAGTCTGCCGGCCCGGCGCTGTCGGGCCCGGCCGCACGCACGGTCGGCGAGCTGGCCCGTGCCTTCCCCCTCGACGCCGTCGCCGCCGCGCGCTCCGTACCGTCGCGGCGGCGCCTGGCCGACCTCGTCACCCGTCTCCGCTCCGTCACCGACCGCGTCGACGCCTCCGTCCACCCGTGGTCAGCCCTGAGCAACCGCATCGATGCGCTGGCCCCCGCGCTGACCGCGCGGCTGGCGACCTACAGCCGCCTGTCGATCATCGACGGCCGATCGGTGTTCCACGACTGCGCCACACCACCGAGCCGACCCGAGCTGCGCGCCTCGGTGGCCGCGGCCGTCAGCGACGGGCTCGAGCTCCCCGTCCGGGCCCTGTTCGGGCTGTTCGTCGGCGTCGCCCCGCACATCGCCGGGCTCGCCGCGGGCCTGGGGGACGTGGTCGCGGCGCTTTCGGGCAAGCTCGATGGGATCGTCGGCGCGGAGGGGATCGGCGGGGTCACCGACGCGATCGAGGAGGCCGCCGACCTGCTGCGAGAGCTCGACCTGTCGCCGCTC
The DNA here is from genome assembly GCA_964629825.1 of uncultured Actinomycetota bacterium. GTDB lineage: Bacteria > Actinomycetota > Nitriliruptoria > Euzebyales > Egibacteraceae > CAZVUW01. The sequence continues at coordinate 21,673 of CAZVUW010000016.1, read as the reverse complement.
ACCGATCCGCTCGACGCGCTGTGGTCGCGGATCGACTCCGCCGTGGGCGCGCTCGACCCCGCGCCGCTGGCGGCGGCGCTGCAGGCGGCAGCCGACGCCCTCGCCTCGCTGCTCGACGTGTCCAACCTGATCGACCCGGACGACGTCGCGGCCCTCGACGCCGCCTACGCCGCGGCCCTCGACGGGCTCCGGGCGCTGTCGCCGTCCGCGGTGGTCGGAGCTGAGCTCGACCCCCTCTACGAGAGCCTCCTCGCCGACCTCCTGCCGCTGCTGGACCTTCCGGGGATCCTGCGGGATCTGCTGGCCAGCGTCGGGGTGAACCTGGCCGCAGAGGTCACCGCCCAGCTCCAGCGGGTCGAGATCGCCTTCGATGCGCTGCTGCACGCGATCCCGCTGGCGACCGGCGTGTCCGGCTCGGTGTCGATCAGCGGCTCCGTGAGCGTGGGGAGCGGGACGTGAGCCTCGGCTACGCGCTCACCCACCCGATCCTGGTCGATGTGACCGCGTCGGCGAACCCCTGGCGCGCCAGCTTCGACGACGGCGTCGACGTGGTCGTGTCGGTCTTCGGCGCGGGCGACCTGCGGCCCTACGCCGCCGCGTTCCAGACGGCGCTGCAGGACCAGTTCGAGGAGCTCGCAGCGCAGCTCGCCGCGCTCGTCGCCACCGGTGGGCCGCTGGAGTCGCTGCAGCGCCTGGGCGAGGGGCTAGACGAGGATCTCGACGTCGCCGGCCTGCTGAGGACGGCGGGGGATTTCCTGTGCAGCCTGGACCCTGCGGTCGCGGCCGGCCTGCTGTCCGGTCTGATCGACGACGTGGCCGCGGCCCTTCCGGTGCTGTCACCCATCGAGCTGGTGCCGCGCATCGCCTCCCTGGCCGACGCGGTCCTGGCGGTGCTGGAGGCCCCGCTGCTGTCGGGGCGCGACGACATCGAGGCACACCGCGCCTATCGGGCGGCGGCCGTGCTGCGTGCGCAGCTGGCGCCCCTGCTCGACTCGCTCGGGGGCATCCTGGCCGGCCTCGACGTCGCCGTGCTCCTGCGCGGGTTCCTGGCCGACGGGGTGACCTCGGCGGACCTCGACGTGGCGCCGCTGCGCCGCATCGGCTGCTTCCTGTCGGAGCAGGTGGTGCCGGTCGTGGAGGCCGTGTTCGGCTGCGCTGCGGCGTTCCGCCTTGACATCGACATCGGGCCGCCGGAGGGCCCGCAGTCGATGCCCGAGGGCGAGGTGACGCTCGCCGACGACGCCCTGCCGGCCCCGTTCCCTCCCGGGCTGCTGTGGGCGATCGACCTGTCGACGAACCTGCTGGCCCTGTCGGCGACCATCGCCAACATCGCCATCACGGGCAACCCGGTGCGCGGCCGGCGGCTGTTCCAGTTCTTCGCCGACCTGCTGATACCGACGTGGATGGCGTTCCGGACGCTGGCTCGGGCGGTGCGCTGGGACTTCCTCAACGCGAACCGCTTCACGCGCTTCCTGTTCGGCGAGTGGGGCGACTTCTGCGTGCAGTTCCTGCTGCGCTTCTTCGGCAGCTTCTCAGATGCGTTCGCGTTCTCGAACTGGATCTCGACGCTGGCGCTGACCCTGATGAAGTACCACGTCCTGACGCTCCAGCCGCGCTCGATCTACCTCTACGCGCGCAGCCTCTGGTACTTGGACCGCTGGAAGGCGGAGGGCCGCCCCGCCGATCCGGGCGTGCCCGTGCACCGCTACGTGTGGCTGGCGTACACGCCGGTGATGTTCCTGAGCTTCATCCTCGGGCTGATCTACGGCGGCGCGTTGCGCAAGTACCTGAGCGTGCGGCGCCTCGTCCTCCCGCTTCTGGTCGGCGGGCTGCTGGGGCTGGGCGCCATGTGGCTGGCCCTGCCCATCTACAAGGTCGGGCTGGGTGACATCACCTGGCCGCCCGGGACCGGCATGCTCGTCGGGGGCACCGCGGCGGTGACGCTGCTGATCGGCGTGCTCCTGTTCAGCCAGGTGTCCGAGTTCGAGGACAACGTCGGCGGCCAGGCGGCGCTGTGGGTGATCTTCGCCGTGCTGGCGATCCTGGTGATCGTGGGGGCGGCGCTCAGCGCTGCCGGGAAGGGTCAGGGGCTCACCGACGGGGTCAACGGCTTCGTGCTGTTCGGACCCGGCGCGGCCCTGGTGGCGGGCGGCCTGACGCAGGTGCTGTGGTGGTACATCGTCGCCGAGGGCGCCGACATCGACGGCGTCTTCGACGCGCTCGATCCCTCCACGTCGCCATACCTGCTGCCGTTCCCCTCCGACGAGGACTGGATGTGCGGTCAGGACAACCAGGGCTTCTGGAGTCATCAGGCCCACGACGGCGGCGGGTTCAGCGAGAGCTTCAACGACGACAACCGCTACAGCTTCGACCTGAACCACGACCGCGGCTCGCACTGCCTGGTGTCACGAACCGGGCTGATCGTGGACATCCGCGACGACCAGCCCACCGGCAACCCGAACACGGCGAACCGGCTTCACATCCAGCACCTGGACTGGGCCGACGGGCACGACCCCGGCTGGGACCTGGAGCGCGGCCTCACCTACAGCAAGTACCTCCACCTGCTGGAGCGAGGTGTCCGGGCGAGCATGGGCCAGCTCGTCCGCCAGGGCCATCACGTCGCCATCCTCGACGACACCGGCAACAGCGCGATGGAGCACCTGCACTACGGCGCCATGAGCGGGCAGAACGCCGTCACCGCTCCGCTGGATCCCATCGACCTGCCGGTCGTCTTCCGCGACGGCGGCCGCGTCAAGTCGCTGACGTTCCCGTCCTCGGACAACACCGAGATCGACGGCGGCGCGACCGTGGGACGACGGATGGCGCTCGTGGCCGCCCCCGACGGCCACACCCACGCGGTGGCTCTGACCGCGGCCGACCTCGGCGCGGACGGAGCGATCCCGGATCAGGTGACGCTCGTCAGCGACAACGGCACCGGCGCTCCGCACCGCCACGAGCTCCTCCTGTCGGCCGAGCAGATCGGCGCGCTGCTGGCGGCGCGCGACTTCACCGCGGTCACCAACAGCGTCGTCGCCGGCGCCGCCCACGCGCACGCCGTCAGCGCGCCCGGACCGCAGCCCGGACGGCGGCGGATGGCGGGCGCGACGGTCCAGCTCGACCAGCCGCCCACCGGGCGACTGCTCGCGCGCGAGGCGCAGCCCTACGACCTGCTGGGGGAGCAGCTGTTCCTGCGGATCAACGACCGCGCCACCGAGTGGTTCACGTGGGGAGCGCACCGGCCGTCAATCGTCGGTGACATCACCCTCGACCGAGCGCCCACCCCCGGAGCCCTGATCGACGTCAACGGGGTCGCCATCGCCACGGGGGGCGATCGCATGGCTCGCTCCGGCGCGGCCGACCTCCAGATCAGCGCCGAGACCCAGGGCGTGGCGCTGTCGGTGCGCGTGCTCCCGGTGCTGGTGGTGGAGACGCGGCGGCGGGGGAGGGCGGCGCGGATCGCGGTTCCCGGAGTCCCAGCGGGCCTCGACCTGGTCGCCGTCGGGGACGGCAGCGGCGACGTGCCAGACCTCGAGGTGTCCCGCGCCGAGCTGCGCGACCTGATCGCAAGCGACCTGGTGCAGCAGGCCGGCGTGCCCGTAGTCGCGATCGGAGGCGCCGGGGCCAGCCGCACCTTCACCCTGGACGGCGACCCGGTCACCGACGCCGCCGGCTCGACCCCCCGCATCGAGGCGGTGCTCGCAGCCGTGCTGGACGCTGGGGCGATCAACGACCGCGACCCTCTGCCGCTGACCGCGGGACGGCTGCGGCTGAACGCCCCGGCGGCTTCGCTCGAGGTGCCGATCACCGCCGCGCCGGCCCGCGTGGTGCTGACGGACCTCGCCGCCGTGCGGCTCGCCGGCGCAGACCTGGTGGCCGAGCCGCTCGCCGTGACCGTTCGCGGTGACAGCCAGGTCGTCACCTTCACGGCTGATGACGACTCCGCCGCAGGGGTGGCCCAGCGGATCGCCACCAGCGTCGAGGGGGTGCGGGCGTGGGCGGAGGGCAGCGCGGTCGTCATCGAGACCGTCGCCGCCGGCGCGCTGGTCAGCCTGGCCCTGGCCAAGGGCGGGGCGACCTTCCCGACCCCGTCAGCCGGCTCCGCTCCGGCTCTGGACACGGGCGTCGCGCTGGCCGACTCGACTGCGATCTCGCTGCGGGAGCTGCAGGCCCTCATCGAGCGCGGCCGCGCGGAGGCGGTCCGCCCCGACGCCCCGGTCACGGTCACACAGACCGGCGGCACGATCAGGATCGAAGCGGCTGCCGGTGCCGGGACCCCCGTCGCCATCGAGGGGCCGCGCGACCTCATGGCCGCTCTCGGCGTCCCACCCGTGGGCTTCCAACCCGTCACGCGGCTCGAGGGTGACGGCGCCGTCGAGCTCACCGGCCTGCCGGCCGACGTCACCCTGCCGACTGGCGGATGGCTGGAGGTGGTCGTCGGGACCGACACCTGGCGGGTGCACCTGGCCGCCGAGCCGGCGCGCGCCGAGCTGCTGCTGCGCACGCTGCCGGCGGCGGGGTCGACGATCGGACTGGCGGTCGACGGCGCGGCGGTGTCCGTGGCGCTCGGTGCGGACGACGTCGCATCCCCGCACGCCGTCGCACGGCGGATCGGCGCGGCCACCGCTGGCGTCGCCGTCCGCATCGCGTATCGCCTGGCGTTCGAGTGGGCGACCCACGGCCAGATCCCCGCCGGCGCGCTCACGCTGTCGTCAACGGCGACCGCGCCGGGGCTGCTGGCCGCCGGTGTGACGTCTCAGACCATCAGCGTCCAGGGCCGGGCTGCGCACGCCGACGTCACGGCCGTCACCGTCCTCACCCCCTCCGTGAACCGACCCGGGTCCCTCACGCGCGCGTTCACGGCGGAGGTCGTCGACGCCGGTGCCCCGACCGAGCGGGTCGTCATCGCCTCGGCCGACGGAGGGCCGCTCGCGGTCGCCTCACCGGGACCCGACCCGCTGGGCCTCACCCCGGGGGCGGTGCCGTTCCCGCCGCCGCCGACCCGCTCGATCACCGGCGCGCCACACGACCTCGGCGCGAGCTGCGTCGCCTACGAGATCGCGGGCGGGGCGACCGCGACGGTCGTCGAGCTGAACGCCGCACCGGCGCACCTGTCCGTGCGGCCGCCGGCGGGGCCGCTGGCCCTGCCCGACGGCGTCGACCCGGTCCTGGGCGTGATCACGACCGAGCCAGGGGGAGCCGTCCACCGCGCCGACGTGAGCCTCGCGGGCCTGGCCGCGCACCGCGACGTCGCCGCGCGCCTCCAGCAGCAGGCTCCCCATGTCGTGGCCTGGTCGACGGGTGGCACGGGTCTGGACATCGACACGCCCGGCGGCGGCACCGGCTGGCGTCTGCGCCTGGAAGGCAGGCCGGCCCTGCTGGTCCTCGGCTTCGACAGCCGCCGCATCGACGACGCCGGCGGCATCGAGGTCGCCGGGCACGGCAACGTGGTCGACGGCGCCGCGGTCAGCGCTGCCGAGATCGCCGACATCTTCGACACCGTCGGGGCCCTCGCGACGCGCGATCCGAGCCTCGACTACACGGCCTCCGTCTCCGGAGGGACGCTGACGGTCGCCTCGCCGCGCGGAGCGGTCACCCTGCGATCGGACCCGCCGAGCCTCGCCGCGGAGCTCGCGCCCGGCGCCGCCGGGGGAGCGGCGGTCGTGAGTGGAGGGCCCTTCCGCCTGCCCAGCGGCTGGCTGCTGGTCGAGGCCGGCGGCGCGGTGCTGGGCGCCGGGCTGGTGTGGGGCCGGCGAGCGTGGGTCGAGTCGGACCCGGTCCTCGATTCCGACGTCGACGCCTTCACCGGCACGTTGGCCGTCACCGTCAACGGCGGGCTGCCGGTGATCGTCACCGTGGACGCCGGGATGACGACGCTGGCCGCGCTGGTCGACGCGCTCACCATCGCGGTCCCGGCTGCCTGGATCGGCCTGGTGACCAGGTCCGACGGATCGGTCGTCCTCCGCTTCGAGAGCCGCCGGCGCGGCGCGACCTCGTCGATCCGCGTCGCGCTGTCCGCGGCCGGCCTGGGCTTCGCCGCGACGGTCACGACCTCGCCGGCGAACGGGCCGGGATCGGGTGGCGGCTCGGTGGAAGACCTCGACGCGGTGACGCTGGCTGAGCTCGCCGCCCGCCTGCTTGCCGGGCGCGGGACGACCGCGGAGCCGCAGCAGGCCGTCGACGCGAGCGCTGCCACCGGAGCTCTGCGGCTGGTCGCCCGCGGTGGCCAGGGCGTCGCGCTCGGCATCACCGATCCGCCGGACGGGCTGACCGTCCCGGCCCCGCTGCCAGGACGTCCCGACCTGGTGGACCTCGCCTATCCGGCGCCGCTCGACACCGGCCCCGACGCCGTCGAGCTGCAGGTCACCCAGCCACCGGGCGTCCTGGCGACGCGCACCGTCCGGGCCGTGCTGCGCGCCGAGCCCGCGCGGCTCGGCTTCATGGCGCTGCCGCCGTCCGCCGCGGACCTGAACGGGCGGGCGCTGAGGATCACGGTCGCCGGCGCGACCTTCACGGTGACCTTCGCGGGTGTCACGAGCGTCAACGACGCGGTGGCGCAGCTTCAGCGCGGCACCGGGTGGCGCGTGCGGGCCTCGGCCGTGCTGGTCGCCGGCGCTCCGCATCTGGCGCTCGAGACGCTGACCGAGGGCGTGGCCACGTCGCTGTCCGTCTTGACCGACCCCGCGGTGTCGACGGTGTTCGCCGTCCTCGGCGTCCCGAACCCGGCGAGCGCGAGCGGCAGCGGTGATACGGCGGACGTGCGCCGTGTCCCCGCCGCGGACTACGCAGACGTGATCGACCGGGGGTTGCTCGGCGCCGACCCGGTCGCGGACGCCAGCATCGACCTGGCCGTGGAGGTGCAGCGCGACGGGGGCGTCGCGCCCGTCTTCCAGGGGCGCCGGTCGTCGCGCGCCGGCTGTGACTCCTCGGTGACCGTCGTGCCGGCGCAGGGGGCGGCCGGGTCGTTCGCGGCCGCGCTGGCCGCCGCGCCCGCGGCGCTGCGCCTCGACCGCTCGATGTCCCGAGGGCCTGCCGTCCGCGCCGCGGTGGCGCTGCCCGCCTTCGTCGACGCGAGCGGGTCCCCGACGACGCGCGACCTGAGCGGCTCCCTGGGCATCCGCCTGGATGACCACGGCGCCGGCGCCGACGTGGCTCCGGCCGCCACCGTCACGGTCGAGCTGGACGGGACGTTCACGGCGGCCGAGGCGGCGGCCAGGATTGACGCGGCCCTGTCGGCGGCCGGCGTGGGGCACGCCGCCGCCTATCCGGACCAGACCATCGTGATCGAGACGCTGAGCGCGGGGCTTGCCGGCCGCGTGACCGCACCGGCGCCGGACGCCCCCGGTGATGCCGCCGTCCTGGATGCGCTCGGCCTCGACGCCGCTGCGCCGCTCGACGACCGCGGCTGGGCCGGCAACGGCTTCCGCGGCTCCCTGACGACAGCGCTGGCCGACGCCGCCTGGCGCTTCGAGGTCCCGCTGACCGGCGGTGGAACCCAGGTGATCGACCTGCCGGTCTCGGCGGGGCAGTCCGCCGCCGACGTGGCCGCTGCGCTCGGCCCCCGTCTGCGGGACCCGACCGGGACGCTGACGCCCAGCGACGGCCGCAACCGCGTCGGCCTGGCCGCGGTCGGAGCCGACGGCGCCCTGTCGATCGAGTTCTTCGTCCCCGGCGTGGTGTTCACCCTGGCGGGCGTCCCGATCCCACCGGTCGGACCGAGCAGGTCGTCCCACCGCTGGCTCGGCTTCGAACCGGGCGTCGACCCCGCCTTCGAGCTGCGGCCGACCACGACGCTGCGCACGTTCCGCATGGTCTACATCGCCGGGCAAGGGGGCCGCGAGGTGTTCTGCGACCCGGCCGTGTTCGCCGCCGCCTCCGTGCCCGGCGGGCCCTTCGAGCGCCTCGACGTCGGCTGGGTCCGCCCGCCGACCGACGCCGCGGGCATCGAGCAGGCCGTCCACCGCTGGGCCCCCGGCCGGTGGCTGCTTTCGGCCCGCGTCGCCGGTGCGCGCTCTGACACGGTGCTCGGCGGCGTTCGGACGCGAGCGTATGCCCCCGCGGGGGAGATGATCTCCTCTGGCGGAGCGGCGACCGGTCCGGACGGAGAGCCCATCGCGTTCGCCCACCGCGTCCGCTACTGGCTGGCGCTCAACCGCTCCGGCGACGTCCTGCAGCCGCTCCGTGTGGTGCGCGTCGGTGATGAGCTGCTCCTCGACCTGCTCATCCTGCCGGCGTGAGCGGAGTCGCATCCGCCTCTCCGCCGCTCGTGGAGGAGCTCGTGACGGTCGCTCCGGCCCCGGTCGAGGGGCCGGTGGTCCCGGTGCTGTGCCCGGGTGCTCTACCCGAGAGCTTCGAGGCGGCGGTCGACTGGTTCGCCGCCGTCAGCGGAGGACGTGCCGCGTTCCAGCTGCGCCCCGTTACGACGTCAGCGCCGGCCGGCGGATGGGAGGTCTTCGCGGCCGCGGGCGGCAGATCCGAACCGCCCGACAACAGCCAGGTTCTGGTCGGCGAGCTCGTGACGGCCCTCGCCCCGGCTGACCGGGCGCGGCTCGGGGAGCTCGTGGTGGTCATCCCGCCGGCCGACACCGGCTTCGTCGCGCACACCTGGCGGCTGCTGCGTGGCGGCGTCCACCTGGGTGGCCGGCGCTGGGCGCGGCGCTACGCCGTCGTGCCGGAGGACGCGCCCATGGGAACGGTCGCGCACGAGCTCGGCCACCTCCTGCTCGGCTGGCCCGACCTGGATCGCCGCATCGGCGCGGACTGCCTCATGGCCATGGGCGGCCATCGCGGTGGAGGGGCCGACCCCGCTCCTCCATGCGCGCCGCTGCGGCTGTCTGCCGGCTGGGTGAGCCCGCTGCCCGTGCAGGCCGGGACCCGGCTCCGCGACCTGCAGCCCGGAGGCGTCGGGACGTGGGGAGAGATGGTGTTCGAGCGTCGCGGGGGATCGCTGCTGGCGTTCCGCACCGACCCTCCGCGGCTGCTCGCCCGCATATCGATCGCCGATGGGGACGAGTCCCGCCCGCTGCTGGCGGTGCTCGCCGAGGAGGCGCGGACGTTCGCTTGCCTGGCGTAGCGCTGGGCCGTCCCACGGCCCTGGCAGGGCGGCACCGCCACCCACGCACGCGGGCAGCGGTCGTCAGGGACTCGACTTCTTGACGGCGTCGTGCGCGTCCAGGAAGCGCTCCACGGCGCCGATCACGGCGGCGCGCTCCGTCGTGACCGTCACGTGCTCGAGACCGCTGGCGAGGTCGGCCACGGCCGTGATCCGTGCCCGCAGCCCCTCCGAGCCGGGCTCGGACCAGACGCGGATGACGCAGACCCCGACGGGCCCCAGCCCCGTGGTTGGGGAGTCCATGCCCGGCAGCCTCGTGCCCCAGGGTCACGATCCCGTCACGAGCGCCCGCGGATCCGACCCTTGACGGCCGCGGTCGGGTGCGCTACGCCGCCAACCTGAGGGGGAGCGCTGCGGGGCGGTTCAAGGGGGGCGGTGGTTGCGGTGGCGTCAGGTGAGACGATCCACGTCAGGATCCTAGGCGGGCTGGCGGTCAGCGCCGGAGAAGCCGTGGTGAAGCTGGCTCCGGGTGAGGCGCGCGTGGTCGCCTTCCTCGCCCTGGCGGGCCGTCCGGTGCGCCGAGAGGCGCTGGCCGACCGGCTCTGGGCTGAGGCGGATCCTGCGCACGGAGCGGCATCGCTTCGTAGCGCTTTGTGGCGATTGGGGAAGATCCTGCCGGCACTCGTGCGCGCCGACCGCACGCACGTCGCGCTCGGCGAGGCCGTCGTCGTAGACGCCGACGACGCTCGGGCCATGGCCCGGCGCGCCGTGGACGATCCCGAGTTCGCGGCCCGCGCGAGCATCGCCGCGCTCGAGGTCGACGTCCTCCCGGAGTTCTACGAGGACTGGGCGATCGTCGAGCACGAGCGCTACCGGCAGCAGCGCCTGCACGCCCTCGAGGCCGTCGCGCGCGCCTGCGCCGGCAAGGGCCTCTGGGGTCGGGCGATCGACGCTGCGGGCACCGCCATCGCCGCCGAGCCCCTGCGCGAGTCCGCGCACCGCGTGCTGGTCGAGCTGCACCTGGCCGAGGGCAACCTGGACGAGGCCCGCCGGTCCTACGAGCGCTGCCGCGACCTCCTGGCGGCCGAGCTGGGCGTCGCCCCGAGCCGTCGCTTCGAGGAGCTGGTCGCCGCGGCGGCCCCGCCTGCTGCCCTGACCGCTTGACCCGGTTTGGGACGGTGAGGCCTTGCACACGAAGTGCAAGGAGGCCATCCTGCCGCCCATGGCGCAGCCGGGGGATCGGGGGGTCGACGCAGACCTAGCCGCCCGCTTCCTGGACGCCTGCCCGAGCGCCTTCGTCGCGGTGTTCGACGGCCGTGTGGGCGGCTGGAACCGCGCCGCCGAGGAGCTGTTCGGCTGGGCCGCGGAGGAGGTGCTGGGCAGTGCGCTACCGGACGTCCTCGCCCCGCTTTCGCCCAGCTCAGACGCGACCGGCCCGCGGCTGCTCCTGTCCGATCGCGCGGGGCGGACCTTGGAGGTGGCCGCCGGCCCCGCGACGCTGCTGCACGACGACGCCGGCGCGGTCGTCGGCTGGGGGCGGCTCGTCGCTCCGTGCGGCTCGGCCCGGCAGGACCTCGACGAGGGTCTTGCGGTGCTGCGGGCCGAGCTGGCGGCCCTCCACCGCCAGGGCGAGGGGCTGGCCGACCACGTCGCCGGTCTCACCCACGACCTGCGCTCCCCGCTCGGCGGCATGCTCGCGTTCGTCCAGACCATGCGGCGCTCCGAGGCCACCGCCTCCAGCGCCGAGCGCATGGAGTACCTCGACATCATGGAGCGGCAGGTGCGCCGCCTGATGGGCCTGGTCGAGGACCTGCTGCTCGCTGCGCGCCTCGACGCGGGGGCGCTCACCATCGACGAGACCGAGCCGGTCGAGCTGGCCGAGCTGGTCGCCCAGCTCGCGACGGCCATCGCCCCGGCGCGCCGCGAGCGTCTGTCGGTCGAGACCCGGCCGCCCGTGCTGGCGCTGGTCGATCGGCGCCAGATCGAGCGCGTGGTCCAGAACCTCCTCGACAACGCCTTCCTGCACACGCCGAGCACCACGCGCGTGAAGGTCAGCGCCCACTCCGACTCAGGCGAGGCCGTCATGGCCGTCCACGACGACGGCCCCGGCATCCCGCCCGAGGTCCGCGACCGGCTGTTCACGCGCTACGGCCGTGGCCCTTCCTCGCCGAGCGGCTCGACCGGCCTCGGCCTGTACACCGCCAAGGGCATCGTCGCCGCCCACGGCGGGCGGCTCTCGGTCTCCAGCGACCCCGGCCGCGGCACCACCTTCGAGGTGCGCCTCCCCGCCGCCGAGCCCGCCACGCGCGCATGACCGGCGCGCGTCTCTCGCCGGCCCCGGCGCGCGGTACGGTCGAGCGATGGACGACCCGCGCCCTCGCCAGCCGCCGCCGAACGCCGCGCCGGACGACTGCGATCACCGTGACGGCCGCAACAGCAGCGACGACCGCGCCGAGGGCGCGCTTCCCCCAGTGCCGTGGACGCTCCTCGACGCGCTGGGGATCTTCTTCCTGTCACTGGTGCTGGGCAGCGTCCTGCTGGCGCTGCTCCAGGCGCTGCTCGACGACGAGCTGGCCCGCGGCGTGTACTTCCCCGCCTCCCTGGCGGTGCTCGGCGGCACGGCGGCCGGCTGGATCGCCGTGCGCCACCGCGAGCGCCTGCGCGACCTGCCCGGGCGCCGGCCGACGTGGCGGGACGTCGGCGCGGGCTTCGGTCATGGCGCGCTGGCGTTCCTCGGGCTCAACCTCGGCTTCTCGCTGATCCTCGACACGCTCGCCCGGCTCACCGGCGGGGAGATGCCGGTGGTCCAGGAGAGCCTCCGGGAGGCGGCGCAGGACGGACGGGTCGGCTTCCTTGTGATCGCCTCGGCGGTGGTCGTGGCGCCGATCGCCGAGGAGCTGTTCTTCCGGGGGGTGCTGTTCCGCGGGCTGCTCGGCCCGCTGGGGGCGTGGCCCGCGATCGGCACCTCGGCCCTGCTGTTCGGTCTGGCCCACTACGAGCCCGGCAACCTCCAGGGCAGCCTGTACGCGCTGCTCGTCCTGGCCTCGCTGGGGATGTACCTCGCCTGGGCGTACAACCGCCGCGGGACGCTGCTGGTGCCGATCCTGATGCACTCGACCTTCAACGGGCTGGCCGTCGTCGGGATCCTGCTGGGTGCGGCCGCCTAGATAGAATCCGCGCCTGCGCCCTTCATTCGTCTAGGGCCGTCCTCCCTGGCAGCCAGCAGCAAGGAGCACGCGGTGCAGATCTCCAAGGTCGGCGTGATCGGATGCGGGACGATGGGGTCCGGCATCGCCGAGGTGGTGGCGCGCGCCGGCGTGCCCGTGACCTTCGTGGAGGTGACCCCGGAGCGCGTCGAGGCGGGCTACGAGCGCATCCGGTCGTCCCTGGACCGCGCCGTCGACCGCGGGAAGATGGAGCGGGAGCAGGCGGACGAGCTGTTCGGCCGCATCTCGGGCACCACCAGCTACGAGGGCATCGCCGACGCGGACCTGGTGGTCGAGGCGGTCCCGGAGAACCTGGAGATCAAGCAGCAGACATTCGTGCAGATGGACCAGGCCTGCAAGCCTGACGCCATCTTCGCGACCAACACGTCCTCGCTGCCGGTGATCGACCTGGCGGTGAAGACGCGCCGCTCCAACCGGGTGCTCGGCTTCCACTTCTTCAACCCGGCGCCGGTCATGCCGCTGATCGAGCTGATCCGAACGGTCGTCACCGATCCCGACGTCGTGAAGACGGCCGAGGACTTCGCCCGCGCCATGGGCAAGACGCCGGTGGTGGCCAAGGACCGCCCCGGCTTCATCGCCAACCTGCTGCTGTTCCCGTACCTGAACCAGGCCGTGGAGATGCTCGAGTCGGGGTACGCGACCCACGACGACATCGACTCGGCCATGCGGCTCGGCGCCGGCCACCCCATGGGTCCGATCGCGCTGATGGACCTGATCGGCCTGGACAGCGGCACGGCGATCATGGAGACGATGTACTCGCGCTTCAACGACGTGCGTCACGCCCCCCGGCCGCTGGTCCGCCACCTCCTCGCGGCCGGCTACCGCGGCCGGAAGTCGGGGCGCGGGTTCTACGAGTACGAGCGGCCCGGCAGCTCGCGCACGACCGGCGCGACCGTCACCCGGCGCGAGCCGGCGGATCCCGCCGCCATCGAGGGCTGGGCGCGCGTGGGCATCGTCGGCAGCGGAGTGATGGCAGCCGGCATCGCCGAGGCCTGCGCGACCTCCGGGTACGAGGTGGTCCTGCGCGGACGCACCCCGGAGGCGGCCAAGTCGGCCGTCGCCGGCGTCGAGCGCAGCCTGGCGACCGCCGTCGAGAAGGGGAAGGTGGACGCCGCCGCGCGCAAGGAGGCGCTTGGGCGCCTGCGCTCGACCACCGAGCTCGGCGACCTGGCCGACTGCGACCTGGTGATCGAGGCGGTCGTCGAGGACCTCGAGGTCAAGAAGGCGCTCTTCGCCGAACTGGGCAGCGTCTGCCCGCCCGAGGCGCTGCTCGCCACCACCACCTCGAGCCTTCCGGTGATCGAGCTGGCCATGGCCAGCCAGCGCCCCGAGCGCGTCGTCGGCCTGCACTTCTTCAACCCCGTGCACGCGATGGAGCTGGTCGAGGTCGTCCACACCGTGCGCACCGACCCGGCCGCGCTCGAGCAGGGACGGGCGTTCACCGCTGCGATCGGCAAGCACGGCGTTGTCTGCGGGGATCGGGCCGGGTTCATCGTCAACGCGCTGCTGTTCCCGTACCTGAACGACGCCGTCAAGATGCTCGAGGAGGGCTACGCGACGGTCAAGGACATCGACGCGGCCATGCGCCTGGGCGCCGGCCACCCGATGGGCCCCTTCGAGCTCATGGACGTCATCGGCCTGGACGTGACGCTGCAGATCGTCACCGCCCTGCACGCGGAGTTCCGCCAGCCCGGGTTCGCCCCGGCCCCTCTGCTCGGCTACATGGTCAAGGCGGGTTACCTCGGCCGGAAGGCGGGCCGCGGCTTCCACGTCTACGAGTAGGCCGAACGGCCCCGTAGGGGGGCATGCCCTTTCCCGTCGCAGGCGTCATACTGCGGGAGAAGGAACTGCACGCGCGCCACGGCTCGCTCTGTGCGCTTCGTGGAGCTCGTACGCACCTGCCTGGATGGAGGCGCCGCGAGCTCCACGTCCCGGTACAGCCCGCGGTGGCCGCCGCGGTCGCGCGCTGGCCGGCAGCCAGCCGGATGGACCTGTGTCCTTGGGGGACCTCGTACTTGGGGATGTGAATGAGCAAAGGCAGCAGGCGGAAGCGCGCTACTCGTCCCTGGCAGGACCCGGCGGCCATGCGGGACATCGCCGACCTGAGCCTGCAGCTCGGAACGGACGACGACCTCGAGCTGGACGGCTACCAGGTGAGGGCCATCTCGGCGGGCCGGGCACTCAAGGACTACATCTGCCCCGAGTGCGGCAACACCGTCGCGCGCGGAGAGAGCCACGTGGTGGTCTGGCCCGATCACGACAGCGACCTGCGTCGCCACTGGCACCGGCACTGCTGGCGGCTGGAGGTCAGGCGCTCGGCCGGGACGGGCTGACCCAGATCCGAGGGCATCTTGGCTGACCGCAGGGTCGCGCTGATCACGGGCGCCAGCAGGGGGATCGGCGCCGAGACGGCGGTGCTCCTGGCCCGCGACGGCCACGACGTCGCGCTCGCTGCGCGCAGCGTCGACGCGCTCCACCGCACGGCCGCGCGCTGCGAGGAGCTGGGCGTGCGCACCCTGGTCATCCCGACCGACATGGCCCAGGAGTCGCAGGTCCGCAACATGGTCTCCAAGGCCGCGACCGATCTGGGCCGGCTGGACGTCCTGGTGAACAACGCCGGCGGCACCGGCTTCATGGCGCCGATCACCCAGACCCGCCCCGAGGGCTTCGACAAGGTCCTGAAGCTGAACCTCACGGCCGTCTTCTGGGCTCTCCAGGAGGCGGGCCGGATCATGTCCGAGCAGGGGAAAGGGGCCGTAGTCAACGTCGCGTCCGCCGCGGGTATGGCATCCTCTCCGGGGTTGTCGGCCTACGGAGCGTCCAAGGCGGCTTTGATGTCGCTCACGCGCACCGCGGCCGCGGAGTGGGGCGGCTTCGGCGTGCGTGTCAACGCCGTCGCCCCCGGTTGGATCAGGACCGAGCTGAGCGAGCCGCTGTGGTCGAAGCCGGAGGTCGAACGCGCGATGGTCGAGCGCTCGGCGCTGAAGCGCTGGGGCGAGTCGCATGAGGTTGCGGCCGTCATCGCCTTCCTCGCCTCCGACGGCGCCGCATATGTCACCGGGCAGACGGTGGTGGTCGACGGCGGGTTGACGACAGCCGGCATCTAGGGGCCCGGAGCCGCAGCGGCCGTCGCGCACCTGGCGCGGGCCGTGGCGAGCCCGGCTGAGCGCAGGATCCACAGGAGGTCGCCGTGAGCGGCAAGAAGACGAAGAAGGAGCGCAAGGCCGAGCGCGAAGCCCAGCGCGAGGCCGCCCGCAGGCAGGAACGCCAGCGGACCATCTTCACCATGATCGTCCTCGCCGTCGTGATCGCGATCGGTGGGGTGCTGGTCTGGATCAGCATCGAGGACGAGCCCACTGATGAGGACCTCGCGGAGCTGCTCGAGGAGCTCCAGTCGCCGTCGCCGTCGCCGTCGGAGTCCCCCGGTGATGACGCCTCCGAGTCGGAGGAGCCGGAGGAGCGCCCCGTCGCCTGCGGCGCCGAGGAGCCGGCCAACGCGGGCGAGGAGAAGTCCACCTACGACGCTCCGGAAGAGGTGCTCGAGGACGGCGTCGACTACCGCGCCGTGATCGAGACCTCCTGCGGTCGGGTCGTCATCGACCTGGACGAGGAGAACACCCCCGAGGCCGTGAACAGCTTCGTGTTCCTGGCCCAGGAGGGCTTCTTCGACGGGCTCGAGATCTTCCGCAACGCCACCTCGATCGGCGCGCTCCAGACCGGTGCCGGCACCAACGAAGCCACCTGGGACATCGGCTACAGCCTCACCGACGAGCTCGAGACCGCCGAGGACGTCGGCTACCGCGCGGGCGCCGTCGCTATGGCCAACTCCGGTCCCAACACGGCCGGCAGCCAGTTCTTCTTCGTCTACAACGAGGAGTTCCACCAGGGCATCGTCAGCGGCGCCCTCGAGCCCACCTACACTCGCTTCGGCGAGGTGGTCGAGGGCTTGGAGGTCCTCGAGGAGATCGGCGCGATCGAGGTCGAGGGCGAGACGCCCACCGAGCGCATCTACATGGAGTCGGTGACCATCGAGACCGGCGCCCCCTAGCCACAACCCCGAGCAGGAGGAGGCGACATGGACGTCGCATGCGGAGCGTCGGTGCCGGACGGCTACGGCGACGACAAGCCCAGCTATCGGCAGGCCGAGCAGGTGCTCGATGACGCCCTGACCCACCGGGCGACCATCAAGACGAGCTGCGGCGACGTCCAGGTGGAGCTGTACAGCCAGGAGGCGCCGAGGACGGCGAACAACTTCGCCTTCCTCGCCTCCGAGGGCTTCTACGACGCCACCATCATCCACCGGGTCGTGCCCGGCTTCGTGGT
The DNA here is from genome assembly GCA_964629825.1 of uncultured Actinomycetota bacterium. GTDB lineage: Bacteria > Actinomycetota > Nitriliruptoria > Euzebyales > Egibacteraceae > CAZVUW01. The sequence continues at coordinate 5,074 of CAZVUW010000016.1, read as the reverse complement.
GCAGATGGGCGACCCGACCGGCACCGGCACCGGGGGCCCCGGCTACCGCTTCCCCGACGAGCTCGCCGCCGCCCGCAACCGCGGGTACTCGCGCGGGACCGTGGCGATGGCGAACGCCGGTCCGGACACCAACGGCAGCCAGTTCTTCATCTGCCTGGACGACGTGCGGCTGCCACCGCAGTACTCGGTGTTCGGCGAGGTGGTCGCCGGCATGGACGTCGTCGACCGGATCGCCGCGCTGCCGCTGCGCGGTGAGACGCCGATGCAGACCTGCTTCGTCGAGTCGATCCGGCTGGACTGAGCCGGCAGGACGCAGGATCGGCGCGGGCGGTCACGGCCGCCCGGCCGGTCAGTCCTCCTGGTCCTCGGCCTGCTCGCGCGGGTCCGCCACCTCGAGCGGCGGCAGGTCCTCGAGCGCGATCCGGGGCTGGCGCACGCCGCGCTCGTAGTCGCGCATCCGCTTGGGGTAGCCGACGATGCGGGCGTCGTAGACGGGGACGCCGTGGGCGCTGCACAGCTCCTTGGCCTGCTTCTCGTCCTTGATGACGCGGCGGATGTGCTCGCCGTCGCCCGCCACGAGGCACAGCGTCATCGCATAGACCGAGGTGGGCGGCTCGATGAAGGCCTCGACCCCCTCGCGGGTGGTCATGAACTCCTTCAGCTCGCGCGTCGACCGAGCCGACGCACGAGGCTGCGTCGAGGACTCGCGGCGGCGGCGGAAGCGGTCGAACAGGCCCACGGGCCGAGTGTAGCCGCGGGCCGGATGCGGCCCGCGGGCTCAGCCGTCGGTGCGGCTGGCCTGTGCGGCCTCGACCAGGGTCGGGTCCTCGACCAGCTCGACCAAGACCCCCATGGCGGCCTTCGGGTGGATGAAGGCGACGGTGCAGCCGCGCGAGCCCGGTCGGGGGTGATCGTCGACCAGCCGCACGCCCAGCTCCTGCAGGCGGGCGAAGGTCGCGTCGACGTCGGCGACGCCGTAGCCGATGTGGTGCACGCCGGGGCCGTGACGCTCCAGGAAGCGGCCGACCGGCGTGTCCGGATGGGTCGGCTCCAGCAGCTGGATGAAGCTCTCGCCGACGGCGAGCAGGGCCTCGTTGACGCCATCGACCTCCATGCGCTCGCGGTGGACCACCTCGGCGCCGTAGAGCCGCTGGTGGTAGGCGATCGCCTCCTCGAGGTCCTCGACGGCGTACCCGACGTGGTCGATGCGCTGCAGGATCATGCCGGCAGTCTAGGTCTGCGGCCGAGCACGCCTTCCCGCGCGGCCCTCCGCGCGGCCTCGCAGACCCCGCCGGGACGTGGTGCTCGGCGTCACCGGCGCCCCGGTGGGAATGGCCGGACGGGCGCCGGGGTTGTCCGGCGCACCGACGCGTGCGGTCGCCTTCGTGGTTCGAGCGCCCGTCTGGAACAATCAGGTGACCGCGTCGAGCCCCAGGGGGAGAAGATGAGCGCCCGAGAAGCCGTGATCGTCGGCTACGCCCGCACGCCGATCGGCAGGTTCGGCGGCGGGCTGGCGTCGCTGCAGGCCGTAGACCTCGGAGGCCGCGCCATCGCGGGCGCGCTCCAGAACGCCGGTCTGGACGGCGAGCACGTCGAGCAGGTGGTGATGGGCCACGTGCTGCAGGCCGGCCAGGGCCAGATCACTGCTCGCCAGGCCGCCGCGCGGGCGGGCATCGCCATGGGCGTCCCGGCGCTGACGGTGAACAAGGTGTGCCTGTCCGGCATGACGGCCGTGAACCTCGCCGACCAGTGGATCCGCCTGGGCGAGGCCGATGTCGTCGTGGCCGGAGGCATGGAGTCGATGAGCAACGCGCCCTACCTGCTGCCCAAGGCGCGCTTCGGCTACCGAATGGGCAACGGGCAGCTGGTCGACTCCCTCATCCACGACGGCCTGTGGTGCGCCTTCGAGGACCGACACATGGGCGCCGGCTCGGACGCGGCCAACCGCACCTACAACATCTCCCGCGAGGAGCAGGACGAGTGGTCGGCCCGCTCCCACGAGCGCGCCCTGACCGCGTGGAAGGACGGCCGCTTCAACGGCGAGGTCGTCCCGGTCGAGGTGCCGCAGCGCAAGGGCGATCCCGTCGTCGTCGAGCAGGACGAGGGCATGCGCCCGGGCACGACCGCGGCATCGCTCGCGCGGCTGACGGCGGCGTTCACCGAGGACGGCACCATCACAGCGGGCAACGCCAGCCAGGTGTCCGACGGCGGTGCCGCGCTCGTCCTCATGGAGCGCAGCCGGGCCGAGGAGCTGGGCATCACCCCGCTGGCGCGCGTCGTCGCCTACGGGACCGTCGCCGGACCGGACCCGTCGCTGCACCACCAGCCGGCGGCCGCGATCGAGAAGGCCGCCGGGCGCGTCGGGCTCGACCCGCGCGGCTTCGACCTGTACGAGATCAACGAGGCCTTCGCGGCGGTCGCCCTGCACTCGGCCAGGCTGCTGGACCTCGACGAGGAGAAGGTCAACGTCAACGGCGGTGCGGTCGCGCTGGGCCACCCGATCGGTTGCACCGGTGCGCGGATCACGATCAGCCTGATCAACGAGCTCCGCAACCGCGGCGGCGGTCGCGGCGCCGCGGCGCTGTGCGGCGGCGGCGGCCAGGGCGACGCGCTCATCATCGAGACCCTCTAGCGGCGTCGGCGACGTCGCGCAGTGGACACCCGCGGGCTCATCGACGGCCTGCTCGCCGGTGAGCGGCGAGCGGTCGCGCGCGCGCTCACCCGGGTCGAGGACGGCTCCGAGCAGCAGCTGCGCGAGGTTGTCGCCGCGATCCACCCCGCGACCGGGCGCGCCCAGCTGGTCGGGATCACCGGCTCGCCCGGGGTCGGGAAGTCGACCCTGACGAGCCGCCTGGTCAGCTCCTGGCGGGCCACGGGACGCACGGTCGCGGTGCTGGCCGTCGACCCGTCGTCGCCGTTCTCGGGCGGCGCGCTCCTCGGCGACCGCGTCCGCATGCAGGACCACGCCCTGGATGACGGCGTGTTCATACGCTCGATGGCCAGCCGCGGCCACCTCGGCGGCCTGTCATGGGCGACTCCGCAGGCGCTGCTGGTGCTGGATGCCGCCGGCTTCGACGTCGTGATCGTCGAGACCGTCGGGGTCGGACAGGCCGAGGTCGAGATCGCCGCTGTCGCCGACACGACCGTCGTGGCCCTGGCGCCCGGGATGGGCGATGCGATCCAGGCGGCCAAGGCCGGCATCCTCGAGGTCGCCGACGTGTTCTGCGTCAACAAGGCCGACCGCGACGGAGCGGACCGCACCGTCCGCGAGCTGCGTGACATGCAGGCCCTCGCGGCGCACGACGACGGGTGGGTCGCACCGATCCGCAAGACGATCGCCTCCACCGGTGAAGGGGTCGACGAGCTGCGCCAGGCCATCGACGACCACCACGCCTGGCTCGAGTCCAGCGGCGCGCTCGAGCAGCGTCGCCTGGACCGGGCGCGGCTGCAGCTGCGCGAGCTGGCGCTGGGGGAGGTGCGGCGGCGCTTCGCGGCCGCCGAGGATGGCCAGCGCATCGAGGAGCTGGCCCGCCGCACCGCCGCCCGCGAGATCGATCCCTACCGGGCCGCGGACGAGCTGCTCGCCGCCCTCGACTCCTGACCTGCCGCTCAACCTGCGCAGCGTGTCGGCCGTTGTACTAACGGTCGAGGTGACGTCGCAGACCGCTACCTAATCTCGCGACTGGCGGCAACCTCCCGGTTCCTCCAGGCGTCAACGCATTGAGAAGTCGGTCCCGTCGGGAACACAGGAGCAACCGTGAGAAACCGCCTGCTGCTCGCAGCCCTCGTCGTCGGCCTGGTGCTGTCCACGGTGGGCGTGGGACTCGCCGCGCGCAGGGAGCCCACCCACGAGGTCGCGCTGGACGACCTCCCGACCGTCCCGGCGACGGAGACCACCCCGGAGCCGACGCCAACTCCGACGCCGACGCCGACGCCGACGCCCACCCCCACACCGGAGCCCACGCCCGAGCCGACGCCGGAGCCGACCTCCGAGGAGGGCTACGACGTCGCCGCCGTGCAGCAGCGCCTCACGGAGCTGCGCTACTACATCGGCGCGATCGACGGGGAGGCGGGGCCCGCGACCATCAGCGCGGTGATGGCGTTCCAGAAGGTCAACGGGCTGGCCGTCGACGGCGTGGTCGGGCCCGCGACGCTCGCCGCGCTTGAGAACCCCGTCACGCCCCAGCTGAAGGGCGGGCCGGCGACGCGCATCGAGGTCGACCTCACCAAGCAGGTCCTCTACCTGGTCAAGGGCGGCGAGCTGGTGCGGATCCTCCCCGTCAGCTCCGGCAGCGGCCAGACCTACCGCACCGCCAGCGGGGGCACCGCGCGCAGCCTGACCCCGGTTGGGACCTTCCAGATCGAGCGGCGCATCCGGGGCGTGCGCAACGCCCCGCTCGGGACCCTCTACGACCCGCTGTACTTCTACCGGGGCTGGGCGATCCACGGCTCCAACTCCGTGCCGGCCTACCCGGCCAGCCACGGCTGCATCCGCGTGACCCGCCCGGATGCGGTGTGGCTCGCCGACCAGGTCTCCGACGGCACGACCGTGATCATCTACGGCGGGACGCACACGTTCGAGCGCGGCAGCGCCGCCGCGGGCACGGACACCCCCGCCGGTGACACCCCGGCCACGACGCCGCAGACTCCCGCGTCCGCCCCCGCCCCGCAGCCGGCGCCCGCCCCGGCCCCGGCCCCGCAGCCGGACCCCACCCCGACCACCGAGCCGACGCCGACTCCGGACCCGACTCCGACCGACCAGCCGGAGCCGACGCCGGAGCCGACGGCGCCGCCCACCGAGTCGACCGAGGCGGCCGTGGCCACCGGCTGACCGGCCGGGCGCAAGCCCCAATAGCGGCTCAAGTAGCGATAGCGGTAGCCGCCCCATACAGCGGCTCAAGTAGCGCCAGCGGTAGCCGCCTCATATAGCGGCTCAAGTAGCGCCAGCGGTAGCCGCCCCATATAGCGGCTCAAGTAGCGCCAGCGGTAGCCGCCTCATATAGCGGCTCAAGTAGCGCCAGCGGTAGCCGCCCTATATAGACCTTCTCGCCCGGTGGAGCCTCCCCTAGACTCC
>CAZVUW010000015.1:0-43623 GCA_964629825.1 uncultured Actinomycetota bacterium | reverse complement strand
CGACGGGCAGGTAGCACACCAGCACCTCGGCACCGGAGCGGCGCAGCTCGGCGGCCACGTCAACCGGAGCGGCGGGCGACTCCTCGCACACCTGCCGGTAGTACTCGCCGAAGCCGTCCAGGGTCGGACCGCGCAACACCTCCACGCCGATCGGCGGCACCTCGGCGAACTGGATGGTGTTGTTCGGCGGCGCGACGATCGCCTCGGACAGGTCGCGCCCTACCTTCTTGGCGTCCACGTCGAAGGCCGCGACGAACTCGAGGTCGCGCACGTGGTAGCCAGCGACCTCGACGTGCATGAGGCCCGGCACACGCTCGCTGCTCGCTGCGTCGCGGTAGTAGTGGACGCCCTGCACGAGCGAGCTGGCGCAGTTGCCCACGCCCACGATCGCAACGCGTACCTTGCTGCCCATCCGGTGCTCCTTGATCTTCCAACGGTGCCGGGCCGTGCCCAGCGGTCCAGCGGGGGCCTACTTGGTCTGGAGGGTGCGGTCCTCTTCGGGGTCGTTCGGCGCCTGCGCGGGGGGCTCGGCCGGCTCGACCTGCTCAACCGGCGCTGCGGGGCGCGGATCCGACGACTGCCGCTCGGCCGCGATCAGCTCGTCGAGCCAGGCGATGTCCCGCTCGGTCACCTCGCAGCCATGGCGGACGAGGGACAGGGTGTAGGTGTCGCTGCGGTTGCGTGCGGCGCGCTCGAGCGTGCGGCGCCCCTCGGCCAGCTTGGTCTCGAGGTGGTGCTTGCGGTGCTCCAGCAGGCGGATCCGCGTCTCCGGCCGGAGGTAGCGGAAGAAGGTCAGGCGCAGGGGGAACTTGTCCTCCTCCCACGCCGTCGAGGTGCCTTCCTCCAGCAGCTCCAGGAACTCGCGCTCCCCGGCCGGGGTGATGCGGTAGACCTGCCGGCGTCGCGTGCCCGTCTCGGTCTGTCGTACCTTCTCGACGGCACCGCGGCGCTCCATCTTGCGCAGCGTCGGGTACAGCGAGCCGAACGACACGGTCCACAGGAAGCCGAGCCGCTGGGTGAGCTGCTTGCGCAGCTCGTAGCCGTGCATGGCCCGCTCCTTCAGCAGGCCCAGCACCGCCAGCTCCAGCACGGCTTCCTCCAGTCCTTCGTCCTCGACGTATCGCCACGATACATCGACGTATCGCCACGATACATCACCGCGATACATCACTGCGATATGTCCAACCCCGTCCATTCGGACCTGCGGTTGGGTTGGTGCCGGCGTTCGCCGGTGCGGGCTGTGCGCGCCGCGGTGCGATCGGGGCGGCCCGTGCACCGGATCGGGCGAACGGGGCAACGCGCCAGGCCTCCGGGCCTACACTCGGGCCGATGCGCGGCTTCATCGACTACCGGATGGCCAAGCGAGCGCTCGTGCGCGAGGTCTCGCGCGGTGCCGTGCGGGTCGCCGACGTCTGCGATGCCCATCCCGAGCTCCTTCGCGCCGCCCGCAACATCGGCACCCCGAGCTCGCGCGAGTGCCCGATCTGCAGCCTCGCCGACGACCGCGCCGACGTCCCCCGCGACGAGTCCGAGAACCTGCGCCTGGTCACCTACGTCTACGGCGACGACCTCAAGCGCAAGTCCGGCCGCGTGGTCTGGAGCCGCGGCGAGCTCGACGAGCTGGCCGCCGCCCACCAGTCCTTCGCCGCCTACGTGGTCGAGTGCTGCCTGGTCTGCGGTTGGAACCACCTGGTCGAGAGCTTCCTGCTGGGCAGGGCGCACGCGGGCTAGCGCCGCCGGATCGTGCGGGCGCGTGGTGCGCTGGCAGACTTCTGGGACATGACCCGAGAGCGCCGGCCCCCCCGCCGGCCGCCGGGCGGTGGCAGCCGTCCCGCGCCGCGACGTCGTCCCGCCGCCCCGGGCGGGGCGAGCGCGAGCATGCAGGGACGACCTCGGCCCGGCGATCCGGAGCCGCCCCCGCGGTCAGGTCAGTCGCCGCCGCGGCGCTCCGGCCAGTCGGGCCAGCCGCCGCGTCAACCGCGCCAGCCGCGCCAGCCGGGGCAGCGCCCTCGACAGCCGGGCCAGCCGACCCGCCGAGCCGCCCCGCGCCAGCGCCAGCCGCAGGGCAAGGCCGCAACAACCCAGCGTTCGCGCCAGGCGGCCCAGCGGCCCGGCAAGCCCGGTCAGCGCTCCGGCCAGCCGCCCCGTCGCCGACCGCCGCAGCGCCCGACGGGCAAGCAGCCGCGCCGGCGTCGGTCATGGCTGCGGCGTCTGGTGCTCGGCCTGCTGGTCCTGCCGGGCCTGGCGCTGCTGTTCGGCGGCATCGTGCTGTTCACCTACTTCTTCCAGAGCATCCCGCTGCCGAGCGACATCGGGACCAAGGCCACGATCGTGGTGGACTCGACCGGCGCGGAGATCGGCTCGCTCCAACCGCAGGCCGGCCGCGTCGAGGTCAGCCTGGCCGACATCCCCGAGCATGTCCGGCTCGCGGTGCTCGCCGCCGAGGACGACCAGTTCTACGAGCACCGCGGCGTCAGCATCACCGGCATCTTCCGCGCCGCCGCCGTCAACCTGCTGCGCGGGGAGGTGAGGCAGGGCGGCTCGACGATCAGCCAGCAGTACATCAAGACGGTCACCGCGGATGACGACCGCACCGCGCTGCGGAAGATCCGCGAGGCCGCGCTGGCGGTGAAGCTCGAGCGCCAGCTGACGAAGGACCAGATCCTCGAGCACTACCTCAACGCGATCTACTTCGGCCGCGGCGCCTACGGCATCGAGGCGGCGTCCCAGGCGTACTTCGCCAAGTCCGTCACCGAGCTGGACCAGGCCGAGGCGGCGATGCTGGCCGGCGTCATCCCGGCGCCCTCGCGCCTCGACCCGCTCGAGAACCCCGACGGCGCCATGCGGCGCTACCGGTACGTCATCGACCGGCTGCTGGTCAACGGCTGGATCGAGCCCATCGAGGCGGGCCGCATCGCCGCCAACCCACCCGAGGTCGTCCCCAAGCGGCGCCTGACCGAGAGCGTCGCCCCCTACTTCCTCGACACCGTGCGCCGGGAGCTGGCCAGCGAGGGCGTGCTCGGCGGCGAGGAGGCGATCTACCGGGGGCTGCGCGTCACGACGACGCTGAACCTCGGCGTGCAGTCGGCGGCGCGGCAGGCCTTCGACCAGCACCTGCGCGACATCGAGCCGGCGTCGGCCCTGGTGGCGCTCGACCCCAACACCGGCGGCGTCCGGGCGATCATCGGCGGCAGGGACCGAGCGGCAGACGAGTTCAACGCGGCCACCCAGGCGCGCCGCCAGCCCGGCTCGACCTTCAAGCCCTTCACGCTGGCCGCCTACATCGAGAAGGGCCTTTCGCCGGACAGCTACTTCGACGGCGGTCCGGTGGAGATCCCGGATCCCAGCTCCGCCGAGGGCGTGTGGCGGCCGGCCAACTACGGCGGCAGCACGTTCGGGCGGATCTCCCTGCGGGAGGCGACCTGGCGCTCGGTCAACACCGTCTACGCGCGCCTGTCCGAGCTGGTGACCCCGGCGCTGCAGGTGGACATCGCCGCCCGCGCCGGCATGCCGCGCGCCCGGCTGCAGGCGGTCCCGTCCATCGTCCTCGGCACGCAGGGCGTCACCCCGCTGGAGCTGGCCGAGGCCTACAACACGTTCGCCGCCGGCGGCATCCACCACGACGCCATCACGGTCCTGCGGGTCGAGCGGATGAGCGACGGCGAGGTTCTGTACGAGGCGGACACCTCGGGTCGGCGGGCCTTCAGCGAACAGGTCGCCTGGACCGTCACGGACGTGCTCAAGGGCGTCATAACTCACGGCACCGGCCGCGCGGCGGACATCGGCCGTCCCGCAGCCGGCAAGACCGGTACGACCAGCGACTACGCCGACGCCTGGTTCGCGGGCTACGCGCGGCAGCTGACCGCCGTCGTCTGGATGGGCCACCGCGACAGCAACCAGCCGATGAGCGGTGACCCGACGGGCAGCGGCGTCCCGGCCGAGGCCTGGGCCACGTTCATGCGCACGGCCTTGAACGGCGTGCCGGTCGAGGACTTCCCGGCCCCCGAGGGCGGGCTCAAGGTCGAGCACCAGGTACCTCCGGAGGAGGCGACCGAGGAGCCGACAGAGCTGGAGTGCCCCGAGGGGACGGTCATCACCGTCGCCGACGACGGCACCGAGATCTGCGCCGAGCCCACCCCGACGCCTACTCCGACGCCGACGCCTACGCCCACGCCGACGCCGACTCCTGCACCCCCCGAGCCGACGCCGACACCCACTCCCAAGCCGACGAAGGCGCCCCCGGACCCGACACCCGAGCCGGAGCCGACGCCGACCTCGGCTCCGCCCACCACCCCGCCGGCCAAGACCGAGCCGCCGGATGGCGGAGGGGGCGGTTCCTCCGGATCTCAGACGCAGGGCAACCAGGGCGGCGGCGCACCCTCGGGCTGAGGCCGACGCGATGCAACCCTTCGCCCCCGCTGAGCGTCTGCTCTTGCATGCAGAGCAACATCCCGGTGAGCACGCGCGAAGCCGACCTCGCCAGCTGCTGGCGCCTGGCCTATCTGGTGACCGGCGACCGCCAGCTGGCGCGGCTCATCGCCGCCGAGGTGGCCCAGTGGGCGGTGGAGCAGACCGCCGGCGGGACCCGCGAGGCGCCGTCGGCCTGCCGCGTCCACGCCGCCGTGATCGCACGCGCCCGTGCGGCGACGGCGCGCAGCCGGGCCGGCTCCGAGCGCGAACCCCTCTGGACGGCTCTCCAGAACCTGCCCCGGCGTCAGCGCGCGGCGGTCGTCGCCCGCCTGGCGCCCTAGGGGCGAGCCGAACCCGCTGGAAACCGGCCCTCGTGCCCGGGTACCGTCCGGGGCGCAACGCTGCGTCAGCCTGAGCGACTTCTGCCAGTCGCCCCGAGCACGGAAGAGAAGGCGCATGAGCAGCTCAGAGGCCGAGGATCGGAGCAGCTCGGGTTCGGGCAGCTTCGAGATCCGTCACGCCCGCGAGGACGAGCTCGACATCGTCGCGTCGCTCGCGGTGGACGCCTACGCCGAGTACGCCGGGCAGATGTCCCCGGACGCCTGGTCGCAGTTCGCCCAGGACATCGCCAACGTCCGCGGTCGGCTGCTCGACGCCGAGGTGCTGGTGGCCCTCGACGGCGACCGGATCGTCGGCACCGTCACCCTCTACACGCGCTGGCGCGGTGCGCGGGAGGACTCCTACAGCGTGCGCCTGCTGGCGGTCCCGCCGGCCGAACGAGGCAAGGGCGTCGGCCGGGCGCTGATGGAGCACTGCATCGAGCGCGCGCGCAACGACGGTCGCCGACGCGTCGTGGTCACCGTGGCGCTCGAGATGGAGTATGCGCGCGACCTGTACGACAGCCTCGGCTTCGAGCGGGACCGCTCCCTCGACCACGAGCCCGCCCCGGGCGTGCGCGTGTACGGCTACAGCCTGCACCTCGACAAGCAGGACCTCGACAAGCAGGACTGACCGCGAGCCGCGGCGCGGCACCACGCGCCCCGCCGGACCTCACTCGTCGTGGATCGCGATGCGAACGCGCTTGTTGTCCTTGCCCTTCGACTCGGTCTTAACGACCTCGACCCGCCCGACCTCGGCGGTCGTGGCCACGTGCGTGCCGCCGTCGGCCTGCTTGTCGAGGCCGACGATGTCGATGACGCGCAGGGTCTTGATCGAGGCGGGGATGAGGTCGGCCTTCGTCCGGATCAGCGCCGGGTCGATCGAGGCCTCGGAGCGGTCGACGAAGTCGACGATGATCTCGCGGGCGCGCTGGATCTCCTCGTTCATGCGGCGCTCCAGGCGCGCGCCCAGCTCAGATGACATCGCGTCAAGGGCGAAGTCGAGGCGTCCGCGGCCGGGCTCCATGTTCCCGCCCGTGACGGCGACGCCGAAGTCGGCCCACACGACTCCGCAGAGGATGTGCAGCGCGGTGTGCGTCCGCATGAGCCGATGCCGGCGGTCCCAGTCGATGTCGCCCTGGACCTCGGTCGCGGGATCCGGCAGCCCCTGGTCGCCCTCCAGCCAGTGCCAGACCACGCCCCCCTCGCGGCCGACGCGCGCCACGGCGGCGCTGCCGCCATCCCAGCGCAGCTCGCCGAGGTCGTGCGGCTGCCCGCCGCCGCCGGGGTAGAAGGCGCTGCGGTTGAGGGCGACGCGGTTGCCCTCGGGGTCGACCTCGACGACGTCGGCCTCGAAGGTCCGCAGGTAGGCGTCGGTGGCGTACAGCTCGTCGGTTCGCATGGACCCCTCTTATGCGAGGCGCGAGGACGGGTCAAGCCCGATCGCTGCGCAGAACCGCGGTCAGACCGCCCGCAGCAGCGCCGCGTACAGGGTCAGACCGGGCCCGAACGCCATCGCCACCACGTGCTCGCCGCGCTCCAGCCCGGTCTCCAGGATCCGATCCAGGATCAGCAGCACGGTGGCCGAGGAGCAGTTGCCGTGGGAGGCCAGCACCGCGCGCGAGTCGGCGACGGCGTCCTCGGACAGCCCGAGCCGGTCGGCGACGACGTCGATGATCCTCGGGCCGCCGGGGTGGATCGCCCAGCGCTTCAGCGACGAGCGCTCGACGCCGCTGCGGGCGCACAGATCCTGGACCGCTTCGGCGACGTGCTGGCCCAGGACCCGCGGTACCCGCGGCGACAGGCCCATGCGGAAGCCGAGGTCCGTGATCTCCCAGGTCATGAGCGGAGCGCTGCCCGCATCGGTGCGGGCCAGCACGTCCACAACCGCGAGCCCCGGGTCACCGGAGCCCCGCGGCCGCAGGCACACCGCGGCCGCGGCGTCGCTGAACAGCGCGTGCGCGACGACCTGCTCGCGGTCGGGCGGCTCGCCCGGAGGCGCGGGCGGCTGCAGATGCAGGCTGGTCAGCTCGACGCAGGTCACGACGGCCGTGCGGCCGCGCGCCGTCACCGCGTCGGCGGCCGAGGCCAGGGCGGGCAGCGCCGCGTAGCAGCCCATGTGACCGACGTGGAGGCGCTGCGCATCCGCCGGGAGCCCGAGGTCGCGCGCCAGCAGGACGTCCAGCCCGGGCGTGGCGTAGCCGGTGCAGCTGACGACGGTCAGGTGGTCCACCTCGGCGGGGGTCAGGCCGGCGTCGTTGAGCGCGGCGGCCACGGCCTCCTTGCCCAGCGGCAGCGCCTCGGCGACGAAGCGGCGCATCCGCTGGCCGGTGGACCAGCGCGACACGTCGTCGGTGCGGGGATCCGCGACGCCATGGCGGGTGTGCACACCGCTGTGCTCCCACACCTTCTGCGCCACGGGGTCGCGGCGGTAGTGGTCAGCGAAGAACTCGTCCCACAGCCGCTGCTGGAGCAGCGCGTTCGGCACGGCCGCGCCGCGCCCGGTCACCACGGCGGTCACGTCGGGGGGTCCAATCGTCGGGCAGCGGCGAAGACCCTTCCCCGAACCGGGGCGGGAAGATGCGCAGGGTGCAGCAGCTCACGGCCGACGCGCGCGCCGGCCTCAACCCGCCAGGCGGTGCTTTCGCAGCGGACGGTCGTCGGCCAGGGCCACCACGTCGAGGATCAGCAGGACACCGCTGATGCGCTCGGCGAGCGGCGGGCTACATGACGGGTGCGCGCGTAGGGCCGACAGCAGGCCGCGCATCTCGTCCACCTCTGCGCGAGAGGGTGGCAGCGACGAGGCGACTCGGGCCAGCAGGAAGCGGGCCGCGTCGAGGTGCCTGGAGTCGAGATCCAACTATGGCTCCGAACATCGACGGCTATGAGGCACGAACCCTAGTCAAAAGGAAGCATCCGCGCTTCCCCAAGATTGGTGAAATCGGCTACGCCGGGAGAATCGGGGCGGGGGCCGGTCTCGCCGGGCCCTTCCAGCGGTGGTCCGCCCACGCAGCCGCACCGCAGAGCTGCACTCCTGGCGGGCGGCGGGACCGCTTGTAGTCTTTCCGCCCTGCTCCAGCATGGGAAGGTCTTTGCAGATGCCGGTTCCAAGCGCGTCCTACTCGATCACGATGCGCATCCACCTCGACCCGGACCCGCTGGCGATCGGCCGGGTCACCACCGCGGTGGGCGACGCCGGCGGCGGCGTCACGGCGGTCGACATCGTCGAGTCCTACGGCGAGGCCATGGTCGTGGACCTGACGGTCAACGCCGCGGACTCCGACCACGCCGAGGCCATCACCGCCGCGGTCGACGCCATCGAGACCGCCCACGTCCACAAGGTCAGCGACCGCACCTTCCTGCTGCACCTCGGCGGCAAGCTCGAGATCACCCCGACCGTGCCGCTGCGCACCCGCGACGACCTCTCGATGGCCTACACCCCGGGTGTCGCGCGGGTGTGCCGCGCCATCGCCCGCAACCCCGACGACGCGCGCAGCCTGACCGTGAAGCGCAACACGGTGGCGGTGGTGACGGACGGCTCGGCCGTTCTCGGGCTCGGCAACATCGGCGCCGCGGCCGCCCTGCCGGTGATGGAGGGCAAGGCGGTCCTGTTCAAGCGCTTCGCCGACATCGACGCCTGGCCGGTGTGCCTGGACACCAACGACCCCGACGAGATCGTCCGCACCGTCGAGCTGATCGCGCCCGTCTACGGCGGCATCAACCTGGAGGACATCGCGGCTCCGCGCTGCTTCGAGGTCGAGGAGCGGCTGCGCGAGTCCCTCGACATCCCCGTGTTCCACGACGACCAGCACGGCACCGCGATCGTGGTGCTCGCCGCGCTGCTGAACGCGCTCGAGGTGGTCGGCAAGCGGCTGGAGGAGGCGCGCATCGTCCTGGCCGGCGCGGGCGCGGCCGGCATGGCGATCGTCAAGTCGCTGCTGGCCGAAGGCGCGCGCAACATCACGGTGGCCGACATCGGCGGCGTCATCTCGCGCCAGCGGACCGACCTCGACCCCTCGCGCGAGTGGCTGCTGGACCACACCAACCCGGAGAACCTCAGCGGCAGCGTCGGCGCCGCCCTGCCGGGCGCGGACGTCTTCATCGGCGTCAGCGGCCCGAACATCCTGCGCGAGGAGGACGTCGCCGCCATGGCCAAGGGCTCGATCGTGTTCGCCCTGGCCAACCCGGACCCCGAGATCGATCCGGCGCTGGCGCGCAAGCACGCCGCGATCGTCGCCACCGGTCGCAGCGACGAGCCCAACCAGATCAACAACGTGCTCGCCTTCCCCGGCGTCTTCCGCGGCGCCCTCGACGCCGGGGCGCGCGCCATCACGCCGAAGATGAAGCTGGCCGCGGCACGCGCCATCGCGGGCGTCGTGACGGAGCAGGAGCTGGGGCCGAACTACATCATCCCCAGCGTCTTCAACGCCGACGTCGCACCGGCCGTTGCCGACGCCGTGCGCGCCGTCGCGGTCGAGGAGCAGTCGCTGCAGATCTAGGGCCGGGAGCTCAGGCGCTGGCCGCCTTCACGCCCACCCCCTGGTACAGCGCCAGTGCAAGGGCGGTGGTCCGCATCCGCACCGCCCCCCGCCTCGTGGCGAGGTAGCGCAGGTACTGGAGCGGGTGCGGGCTGAGCCCGCGGATCCTCAGCGTGACCCCGTGGGCGGCGAACATCCGCCGCAGGTCGCGGGGGTTCACGAACAGCGCCGGGTCGTGGCAGCCGCGCGGCGGTCCACCTGCGAGCCGCTCCCCGATCGTCACCAGTGACAGCCGCGCCCAGAGGTTGTCGGCGATCGTGTCGATGACGACGGTGCCCCCGGGAGCCAGCACGCGGCAGGCCTCGGCGACGACCGCCTCCGTGTCGGCGACGTGCTCCAGGATCTCGCCCGCCAGGACCACGTCGAACGTCTCGTCGGGGAACGGCAGCCGCTCGGCTCGGCCCGCGACCACCTCCACGCCGTGCCCGCGCGCCACCTCCAGGGCGGAGGATGTGAGATCGAGGCCCACGTGGCGGTAGCCCCGGACGTGCGGGGCCATGAGACCGCCCCCGCAGGCGACGTCGAGCAGGACCGCGCCCGGGAGCGGCGGCGGGATCTCGGCGGCGCGGGCGGCGGCGATCCAGTGCAGCGCGGCGAACTCGCCGTCCGGCCGCCACCACTCCTGCACCAGGTCGTCGTACTGGCGCGGGTCGTTGCGCGGTCTGCGCGGATGGGCGGCCACCGCGGCGCAGCCTAGAGGCGGCCGCGCGCGGATCTCCACCTCGAGGAGGATTCGCAGATCGGCATCCGAGAGGAGGCGGCGGCGCCGGTCGACACGCATCCTTGCGTGAAAGGCTGCGGCCGCCCGTGGCCAGCCCCGAACCGAAGGAGCTGAAGTGCCCGTCGAGGCCCTGCTGCCGCTCATCCTGCTGGCAGTCGCCTTCGTCGCCTACTGCCTGTACGACCTGAGCCGCTCCAACGTGCGGCACCTGCCGAAGTGGGCGTGGGCGATCGTCTGCATCGTGTCGGTGCCGCTGGGCGGGATCATCTACCTGACCTTGGGGCGGGAGAGCTGATGGCCGAGCCGCTCGTCTCGACGCGCGGGCTGAGCAAGCGCTACGGCTCGGTGGCGGCGCTCGACGGGGTCGACCTGCACGTGCCGCGCGGGTCGGTGTACGGGCTGGTCGGTCCGAACGGCTCGGGCAAGACGACGCTGTTCTCGATCCTGGCGGGCCTGCGCAGGGCGACCGCCGGCGAGGTCGAGGTCAACGCCGACCGCAGCCGCATCGCGCTGGTGCCGGACACCCCGCAGTTCGACCCCTGGCTGACGGCATGGGAGTGCGTCGACCTGGCGCGCCACCTCACCGCGCCGCACCTGGGCTCCGAGGCGGTGGACGTCGCGCTGGCGCGCACCGGGCTGACGGAGGCCGCGCACCGCCGCAACGGCGGTTTCTCACGCGGGATGCTGCAGCGCCTCGGGCTCGCGACCGCCGTGGTCAGCGACCCGGAGCTGCTGATCCTCGACGAGCCGTGCTCGGCCCTGGACCCGGCCGGCCGCCGCGAGGTCCTCGACCTCGTCGCCGGCTTCCGTGGCAGCGCCACGGTGCTGTTCTCCAGCCACATCCTGGCCGACGTCCAGGAGGTCTGCGACACGGTCGGCGTGCTGCGCAAGGGGCGGCTGCTGTTCGAGGGCGACCTGCACGCGCTGCTTCAGGGACATGCCGCGCCGGGGGTGGCGCTGCGCCTGCGCTCGCCGGTGGAGCCCTTGGCTGCCGCCCTCGCCGCCCAGCCCTGGGTCGAGTCGGTCGAGGTGCCGGCCGCCGGCCTGCTGCACGTCGGCATCAGCGACGTCGAGGAGGCCGAGCGCAATCTCCCACGTGCCCTGGCGGACGCGGACGCGCGCGTCGTCAGCCTCGTCCCTCTGCAGCCCGATCTCGAGGCCGTCTTCCTGGAGCTGACCCGATGACCGACACGATGCCCGCAGGGACCCGCGCGGCCGAGGGGGCGGCCAGCCGCCGCGAGGCCTCCCGTCCCATGACGCTGTGGCGGCTGGAGCTGGCCCGCCTGGTGCGCAGCCGCCGGATCATCGCGCTGCTCGGGGTGTTCGGCTTCTTCGGGCTGACCGGTCCGATGCTCGCCCGCTACATGGGCGAGATCCTGGAGCGCTTCGGCGGCGGAGTCGAGATCGTCGTGCCCGAGGCGGTGCCGGCCGACGGCATCACCCAGTACCTGAGCAACGCGTCGCAGATCGGCCTGCTGGTCGTCCTGATCGTCGCGGCCGGTGCGCTCGCGTTCGACGCGAAGCCCGAGCTGGCGGCGTTCCTGCGCACGCGCGCGCCGATCGAGCGGCTGCTGGCCCCGCGCTACGTGGTCAGCCTCCTCGGCGCCGGCGCCGCATACACCCTCGGCCTGCTCGCGGCCTGGTACGAGACCGTCGTGCTGATCGGACCGCTGCCGGTGCCCGAGATGCTGGCCGGCCTGGTCGCCTCCTGGCTGTACCTGGCCTTCGCCGTCGCAGTGGTGGCGCTGTGCGCCGCCCTGGTCCGCGGAGTGCTCGGGACCGTGGCGTTCTCGGCCGGGGTGCTGCTCGCGGTGCCGATCCTGTCGGTCGTCGACGCGGTCGCGCCGTGGCTGCCGAGCCACCTGCTTGGGGCCCCCGACGCCCTGGCGCGCGGTGCCGAGATCGGCGACTACTGGCGGGCGGCGCTCGTCGCCGTGGCCCTGACCGTGGCTGCGCTCGCCGCCGCCGTGGCGCGGCTGCGCCGCAGGGAGCTGTAGGGCCTGGGCGCTCGAGGCTTTGCGGTCGCCCGCCGCACCCTTGCCTCGCGCGTTGTCATGCGCCGCGACCTGTGAGGCACCGGCCGCTCAGCCGTTGAATGACCGACCCGGCGTGGCCCCGTCGAGGTCGGTGACCTCGGACCAGCGGGCGGCCAGGTCCTCGACCGTCGGAACCTCATCGAACCGCACACCGGGAGCCTGGAACACCGCCAGCCGCGCATAGGTGCCGCCGCCCGCCAGGACCACGGTGCCGGTGTCGGTGCACTCCTGCGAAGCCAGATGCACCACCGCCGGCGAGACGTAGGCGGGGTCGAAGCGCTCGCGCAGCTCGTCGTCGAAGACGTCCTCGGTCATGCGCGTGGTGGCCAGCGGCACGATCGCGTTGGCGGTGATGCCGTACTTGGCGCCCTCGAGGGCGAGGGTGTTGATCAGCCCGACCACGCCGAGCTTGGCGGCGCCGTAGTTGGTCTGGCCGAAGTTGCCGTAGATGCCGGACGTGGAGCTGGTCACGATCACGCGGCCGTAGCCCTGCTCGCGTAGGTGCGGCCAGGCGGCCTTGGTCACGTGGTAGGTGCCGTACAGGTGCACCTTGAGGACGGCGTCCCACTGCTCGTCGGTCATCTTCGCGAAGGTCACGTCGCGCAGGATCCCGGCGTTGTTCACCACGACGTCCACGCGGCCGAAGGCCCCCAGCGCGGTCGCGATGATCCGCTGCGCGCCCTCGGCGTCGGCGACGCTGTCGTAGCTGGCCACGGCCCTGCCGCCGGCGGCGGTGATCTCCTCGACAACGGCGTCGGCCATGTCACTGCCGGCTCCGGTGCCGTCCCGAGCGCCGCCCAGGTCGTTGACGACCACCTGCGCCCCGTGACGGGCGAACAGCAGCGCGTGCTGCCGACCCACGCCGCCGCCGGCTCCGGTCACAACGACGACGCGACCCTCGACGCCTGCCATCCGCTGCCTCCTCGTTGACGACTGGTTGGAGCCTAGTGTCCGTCAGCGGTCGGGCTGTCGGGTGCTTCGCAGACCTCAGTCGCGGGCGATCTCGACTGGCGTGATGCCCTCGGGATGCGGGATGCCGAGCACCTGTGTGTAGAACGACAGCTCGGCCTCGAGCGCGCGGATGATGTTGGCCGCGTCGCGGAAGCCGTGCTGCTCGCCGGGGAACGGCACGTAGGCGTGCGGGATGCCGCGGGCAGCGAGCGCCTCGACCATGGCCTCCGCCTGCGAGGGCGGGACGACCCGGTCCTCGAGGCCTTGAAGCAGGATGATCGGGCTGGAGATCTGGTCGGCGTGGTGCAGCGGCGAGCGCTCCTCGTAGATCTCGCGGGCCTCCGGGTAGGGGCCGAGCAGGCCGTCGAGGTAGCGCGACTCGAACTTGTGGGTCTCCTGCGCCAGCAGGGCCGGGTCGGCGACTCCGAAGTGGCTGGCTCCGGCGGCGAACGTGTCCGTGAAGGTCAGCGCGCACAGGGTCGTGTAACCACTGGCGCTGCCGCCGCGGATCAGCAGCCGGTCGCCGTCGACGTCGCCGCGCTCCGCCAGGAAGCGTGCCGCCGCGGCGCAGTCCTCCACGTCCGCGATGCCCCAGCGGTCCCTCAGCGCGTTGCGGTACTCGCGCCCGAACCCGGTCGAGCCGCGGTAGTTGACGTCGACCACCGCGAAGCCGCGGCTGGTCCAGTAGGCGATGCCGAGGTTCAGCATCGGCGGCACGTGTGCCGTGGGGCCGCCGTGGCTGGTGACGATCAGGGGCGGGCGCTCGTCGGCGGGCGGCTCCACGTCGGGGTTGGTCGGCGGGTAGACGAACGCGTGCGCCGTCTCGCCGTTGCCGGTGGGGAAGCTGATCGCCTCCGGCCGGGGCAGCCAGGCCTCGTCGACCGGCAGCTCGCGGGTGCGGTGGACGACCTCGACGTTCCCCTGGGTCGGGTCGGCGCGGACGATCTCGAAGAACGCAGTGGGCGAGGCGCCGATGAACCACACCTGGCTGCCGGCCACGACCAGGTCGCGGCAGACGGTGTGGTCGCTCAGGGCGGTGAGCTCGCCGGTGGTCGGGTCGAGGATGCTGGGCCGCTCCACCGCGTCCGAGGTGGCGATCACGGCGCAGCGGCCGTCGCGCAGGTAGCCGTACAGCGACTGCCCGAGCACCCAGGCGGGCTGGCCGAGCTCGACGGCCACCTCGGCCAGGTTGGTGAGGCTGCCGTCGGCGTCCAGCCGGTACAGGTTCCACCAGCCGGTGCGGTCGCTCAGCAGGTGCAGCGTCCCGTCGGGGGCGAAGGTCGGCGCCATCACGCTCTCCGCGGCGCCGGGGCCGCCCGCGACCGTGCGCGAGGCGGTGACCTCCAAGCCGTTGAGGTCGGCGAGCACCACCTCGGTCTCGTCCCACGGCATGTTCTGGTGGTCCCAGGTGACGTAGGCCAGCCGCCGGCCGTCGGGGCTGAGCTTCGGGTTGGCGTAGAAGTCATGGCCGCTGGCGAGCACCACCGGGTCGCTCGAGCCGTCCGCGGGGATGGCGACGATCTCGTTGACCACCTCGGTCGCGGTGTCGCCGAGGTGGTTCTCCCGCACGCAGATCAGGTGCCGGCCGTCGGGGGTCGGCTCGAAGGCGGCGTAGCGCACCGCGGAGGGTCGCACCGGCTCGGGCGTGATGGGCACCGGCTGCTCGGCACCCGGGTCGAGGCGGTAGAGCCGCTGGTCCGCGAACTCCGAGTAGTAGAGGGTCCCGCCGACGGACAGGTACGAGCCGCCGCCGTACTCGTGCACGCGGGTGCGGACGTTGGATCCGGCCGGGCTGGCGTCCTCGACGCTGCCGTCCGGCCGCCTGCGCACGACCACGGTGCGCCCACCCTCATCGGGCCGCAGCTCCAGCCAGCACAGATCCTCGCCGTCGACCTGGAGCTCGCTCACGCCGCGCGCTCCGGAGACAACCAGCTGCGGTGTCAGCGGGGAGGGCCAGCTCCCGTACGGCCTGGTGCTCATCGCGCCTCCTGGGGTCGGTTGCTCGCGCGGAACCTAGTACCGCCGACCTGTGGATAGCCACGCCCGGGCTTGTACGGATAGTCCTACTTTCAGCAGATGCGACGCGCACGCGCTCTTCTGGAGCTTCCCGCCCTGCTGACGGTCGAGATCGCCGCGGTGGTCCTGCTGCTGCGCCTCGGACGGCTCGCAGCGTTCAGCCCGCCGCCGGGCGGGTGGCGGCCGTGGCTGGTGGCGGGACCGGCGGAGGAGGTGCTGGTCGCGGTGTTGCGCGTGATCGCGCTGGGCTGCGCACTGTGGCTGCTGTCGTCGACGGTGCTCTACGCGCTTGCCCGGCTCGCGCGGCTGCGGCGGGCGGCGGCTGCGCTGGAGTGGCTGACCCTGCCGGTGGTGCGCAGGGCCGCCGATCGAGCCGTGGCGGTCCTGCTGGCCGCAGGGGCGGCGGTGGGGTCGGGCGGTCCAGCGATCGCCTGGTCCCGACCGGGTGCGGTGGTCGCGCTCGTGGGTCCCGGTGGGGTGGCCGAGGCGCCGACGTTCGATGGCGCCCCGCGCGCCGGCCCTGCCGTCGTGCTGCCGGAGCCGCTCGCTCCGATCGTCGCGCCACCCGAGGTGCCTCCACCGGGTGCGTCCTCCGTCAGCGGTGCCGCCTACTCCGCCATGTCCGGTGGGGAAGACGCTGGCGCCCGACGACGGGTGCCAAACGTCCAGGCGGGGAGCTCTGCCGGGGGGTCGTCGGTGCCAGGAGGGGCTGCGGGCGCTGCTGCTGCCGCTGCTGCCGCTTCATCCGGGGTTTCCGCGCCCGCCCCCGAGGCTCACGTGGTCGTCGCCGGCGAGCACCTGTGGCGCATCGCCCGACAGAGGCTGGCGGAGGCGCGCGGTCTGGCCGCGGCCGAGGTCAGGCCCCGCGACGTCCACGGCTACTGGATCGCCCTGATCGACGCCAACCGCGCCACCCTCCGCTCCGGCGATCCCAACCTCGTCTTCCCCGGCGAGCAGCTGATCCTCCCACCCGTCCCACCGGCCTAGGGCCATAAGGGGCGGGCCACGACGCGGGTGGGCGGGTCCCGCGCACCCTTCGCCCCGCTCGCGGGTGCGACGGGCAGCTCGGACGAGGCGCGCGCGGTCATAGCCGACCCGCGGGGGTCGGTGGCGGGGGTATTGGGCGCAAAGCGCTTCCGCGGAAACGCTTCTCGGGTCAGCCTGCCGCTTCGGCAACGCCGGTGGTCGTACGACGGCGGTGTTCGTGCGGCGGTGCTCGTGCAGGGCGTTTCCGCGGAAGCGCTCCGGACTCGATCCGGGGGTCGGCACCCCGGTGCTCGGTGGCAGGCGTTTCCGCGGAAGCGTTTCTGGCTGGAGGCGGTGGGCGATGGGCGCGGTGCTCGTCCAAGATGTTTCCGCGGAAACGTCGTTGGCCGCCTGCCTGCTGACGTCGGCGGTCTACTACGTGCTTGGCCGAATCCCTTGCTCGTGTCCCGCCTGCGTCAGCGAGCTCCGGGCCTGGCGATCGCCTCCACGCGAAGCGGGATCGTGGTTGGGCCCGGCGCCAGGATTCTCAGCAGCGTCAGCTCGGTGCTGCCTTCCAGCACGACGGACACCTGCTCGGGCGTGGCCTCGGCTGACGCAGCCAGCAGAGCGACCCGTCCGACCTGAGCGCCGATGCTCGCCAGCGCTCGCTCCTCTGCGGCGACCGGGTCGAGCACCACCTCGCCGGCAGACCGGAAGGCGACCTCGTCCAGCGCCGTGGCGCCAGCGATGGAGGCGGCATCCGCCATGCCAGCGAGCGCGCGCCGATCGGCGAGCACCCGCCACAGATCCAGGCTGAGGCCGCCGACGAACAGCAGGATCACGCACAGCCCGAGGAGCCAGAGGACGATCGTGCCGTCGTCCCCGCGCGGGTCGCGAGTCCACCGGCACCCTCCATGCTGGGAGCGCGTCTCGTGCGCCCGGCTCGGGGGCTCTTCGCTGCCTGGGGCACGCTGTCCGAGCGTGGCACCGATCACCGCAGACTCCGATAGTCATCGATGCGCTCGCGGTGCGTGACGGTCCATCCGATCGACCAGGCGGCTCCCGGGATGGGCAGCGACGGCATGCGGATGGCCACCGTGACCGAGGCGAGCACCTCGTCGCCGCGCTTCAGGTCCCCTGCGGCATCGACCGGAACGGCGATGTCGATCGAGACGTCTCCGGCCGACACGCCGTGGTTGGCAGCGATCTGGGCTGCGAGCGATTTGCCCGCGGCGATGCCCTCCGGGGCCGACTCGGCAAGGGCGGCCGCGCGGGCCGCCTCTTGCGCAGCGACCCTGGCCATGGCCGTCCGCTCCGCCCACCCGGGGAAGATCGCGACGAGCATGGCGACCGGCAGCACGAGCAGACCGACCCCCAGCGCCAGCTCCAGGGGCACCGACCCTCGGTCGCTCACCCCGGGCCTCCGGTGACCGGATCGGCGTCGGGCTCACGCACCATCTGCGCCGTGATGGTGAACGAGTGCGGCGGGATGCCCGGCAGCCATGCCGGGAAGCTGGCCTGGGCGCTCGCCGTGACCTTGGGTCCGTCCACCGCGCAGCTCACCGGTCCGACCCCACTGCCCATCCATCCGCCGAGTAGATCGTCGAGCACCGCTTGGGCCCTGGCGACGCATTCGGCAGGCCCCCCATCGACGACGGAGCCGGCTCGCACCCCCTCGTCAAGCGCGGCACGCACAGCACCGCGCCCGTAGGCCGCCACGAGCAGATTCGTGATGTGTGCGAGCAGCAGGAAGGTCAGGCCGATCGCCAGCAGGTACTGGACCGTGAGGAAGCCGCGGTCGGCGCGCGCCATTCCGAACGCCGCCCGCACCGCTGGTCTCCTAGAGCCCGAGCGCGTTGGTGATGAACTCCATGACGCTGCTGCCCACGTTGGTCAGCAATCCCCAGATCAGGACCAGCGCGGCGATGCCAAGCGCGGCGTTGCCGAGCAGCTCGGCGGTGGAGAAGCCCGCTTCCTCAGAGCGGATCCGACCTATGACGGCGCGCAGCAGCAATGCCACATCGGCGAGCATGGCGGTGCCTTTCGGGTCTGGGCGGCTGGGACCGCCGGGCGGGTGGGGAAGCAGTGGCGGGGCCGCGCGCCCGACCGCGCGACCGGGGAAGGCATGTAGCGGGACATCGCTGACACCTGCCGGAGTCATGGCTCACCCAGCTCCCAGGACGATGGAGGGCAGGGGCGCCGCGATGAACAGCAGCATCACCGGCGCGAGGATCCCGATGATCGGCACGAGCATCGCGGCTCTGCGCCTGGTGGCCGCCCGCTTCAGCGCCTCCGCGCGCTCGCCGCGGATGTCGATGGACAGCGTCCGCAGCCCCTCCGCCAGGTCGGCGCCGTACTCAACGCCGTTCGCCAGCAGTCGGTAGGTGCGGGCGGCGCTCGGCTCCGGGGTCACCCGAGCCGCATGCTCAAGCGCCTCGACGATCCGACGCCCTCCGCGGTGGAGCTGCAGGACCTCGGCGAGCTCCTCGACCACCGCGCCGCTGCCGCGCCGCACCACGTGCTGCATCGCCTGGACCACGCCCCCGCCGACGCGAGCGTGCATGGCGAGCAGATGGTTGACCGTGTACAGCTCGATCCTCATCCGCGCTCGCCTCTGTGCGATGGCGGAGTCGATCCGCCCGCGCCAGCGCGCGACCCCGATCAGGAATCCAAGCACGGCGAGGAGCAGCACCATCGGAGCTGCGGCACCGACCGCCAGCGCGCTCAGCCCCAGCGCGGCTGCCCACGTGATGCCGTCGGTGAGCTGGCGAACCCGGTGCGCCTCCAGGCGCTCCGACTCGGGAAGGTCCGTGAGCAGGCCGGCCTGCCGAAGCCGCAGGAGAAGCGCCTCATCCCCGCCCCGGTCGACGATCCGCCCAAGCCTGGTGGCTGCGCGCTCGAGCACGGGCTTCATGAGCTGACCGAGCGGACCGCCCGCCGCCGGGAACGTCGCGGAGTGGAACGTCAACACGTCGGCCCCGCGCCCGAGGGTGGTGCGGCTCGCCACGGTGTAAGGGCGCACACGCGGCGCAAGACGTGGAGTCGGCGGCGCCATCGCCCGCACCGCCAAGGCCACCGCCAACGCGCTGACCACCGACACCCCGACGGCGGTCGGATCCAGCCAGATCACGGCGCGTCCTCCCGGCCGTCGAGCGGTGCCGCGGCCCCGATGAGAACCCTTTCCTCCACGTCGTCGCGGGTCAGCCGGGCGATGATCGCCAGCCCGAGCAGGCTCAACAGCCCAGCGACAGCGACCACGAGCAGACCGGCTCCAGTCCTATAGAAGTCGCGGAAGTGCCCCGGCCGCGCGGTCAAGAGCAGCAGCACGAGCCAGGGCAGCACGAACACAGCGCGCGCATTGATCTTCTGCTCCAGCGCCTCGGTGGCGATCTCCTCGCTGGTCTTGACGTCGGCGCTCGTGGCGTCGGCCAGATCGCGAAGCACATCGGCGACGATCCGACCGCCGCGCTCGTGGGCGAGGATCAGGACCTCGAGCACCCGATCGGAGGTGGGATCGGCCAGCTCCGCCTTGATCACCTCCAAGGCTGGGACGACGCCGACCATCCGCACCAGCGCGGGGAAGCGGGCGAAGGCGGCGCGGATCGCCTCCGGTCCGCTGCGTGCCAGCCCGCTCAGCGCCTGGGCGAGGCTCATCCCCGCTGTGATGCCCGCCACCACCTCTCGAAGGGCGTCCGGCCAGGCCTCCTGCACCGCGCGGAGTCGTCGGGCCCGGCGGCGCGCGAGCGCCAGTCGTGGCAGACCCGCACAGGCCAGGGCTGGGACGACCGCGACCGCCGGAGCGGACGTCGCCGCTCCGAGCAGGAGCAGGACGACGACGCCGACCACCATGGACGCCGTCCAGAACTGTCGCGGTGTCACGTGCACCCCGGCCTGCAGCAGCCACACCTGCCCGCTGCTGAGATCGCCGCGCGGCCGTCTCCTCCGAGTCCTGAGCCGTGGGGCTCGACCGGTGGCCAGTGCCACGGCGAGATATACCGCCGTCCCGGTCGCAAGCGCCGCCAGGAGCCTCATCGGGGCTGCACCCGCCCGTCGAGCACGTCGCGGAGAGCCATCCCCGGAGGCAGCCGGCGCTCGATCGCCGTCGCGAACGGCGGCAGCGTCCCGGTCCAGATCAGTGGAGCGTCCAGTGACTCCCGAACGAAGATCGGCTCGGTCGAGAAGTCGTCGTGCAGGGACGGGACCAGGGCGATGATCTCGGTGACCACCCGACGGATCCCGGCCTCGCCGCTGCGACGCGAGTCCTCCATGTCGCAGTGCACGACCAGATCGATGGCCGACGAGAACACGCGGCGCACGATCGGCTCGCTGACGTTCTCCCCGGCCATGATCGCCGCGTTGACGATGGCGCTGAGCGCCTCGCGGGCCGAGTTGGCGTGGACGGTGCACGCGAAGCCGCAGCCGGCGTTCACCGCCCTGGTCAGCTCGAAGGCCTCGGCTCCTCGCACCTCACCCACCACGATCACGTCGGGACGCATCGCCAGGACGAACTTCACCAGGTCGCGCAGCGTCACCTCGGAGGTGCCGTCCATCCCTGCCGGGCGCGCCTCGTAGAACGAGCCGTGGGTGAGCGGCACCGCCAGCTCGCGGATCTCCTCGCAGCAGCGGATGCAGCGGTCGCTCGGGATTGCGGCTAGGCAGGCGGACAGCAGCGACGTCTTACCCGCGCCGGGTGGGCCGGAGACGAGGAGGCTGGTCGACGCCTGCATCGCCGCCCAAAGGAACCCCGCGGCGGCCGTGCTCAGCGAGCCGCGCTCCACCAGCGACGCCAGGCTGTCCCGGCGCATGGTCGAGCGGCGGATGGTCGCGGACAGGGCGTCCGTCACCGGCTCGATCGCCGCCGTCAGACGTGCGGTCCCCTGGAGGACACGCGCCTGGACCAGCGGGTTTGCGGCGTCGAGGTGGCGTTGGGTCGTGGACAGCAGCCGGTCGATGACGGCGCGGTTCTCATCCTCTGTGGTCGGCAGTGCAAGACCTTGCAGCCGGCCGGAGCCGTCGAGGTAGGTGACCCGCGGGCCCTCGATGAAGATCTCCTCGACATCGGGACGTGCGAGCAGATCGGTCAGCGGCCCGTAGGCGGTGATGGCGCTGAGCACTCGGACCACCATCTCGGCCGGGTCACGCAGAGCCGCCCCGTCGCCTAGGTGCGCGCGGCGCTGGTAGTCCTCGACGGCCTCGACGGCGGCGCCGCGGACCGCATCCAGATCCTCGGTGTCGAGCCGATCGCGCTCGACCCTTCGCAGCACCGCATGGCGGATCTCGTCGTAAGCCCCGGTCACGGCCACCGTCATCGCGCCCACCTCCTGTGGCCGCCCGATCCGGGCGAGGCCGGCGGAAGCAGGGCGGGGGCGATGCCCGCGACCGCCCTGGTGAAGGGGCCGGTCGTCGGCAGCTTGCCCGACCAGGCGGCCGCCTCGACCCGACCATCGCTCGGGACGAACCAGACGCCCGCCGGCGCGACCGTGCGAGCGACCTCCTCGGTCAGCTCTCCACGCTTGAAGCGGCTGGCGGGCGCCCGGTTGAAGACGACGTGGACCGGCGCAGCGGTCAGTGCGCGAACCTCCGAGAACCACTCGAGCAGCCGGGCGACCCCGACGGGCGTCGGAGCGGCCACCCCGACCACCGCCCCGGCGCACGACACCACCGAGCGCGACACGCCGTAGCGTGCGGGACCGCTCACCGCGGCGATGTCCTCCAGGCGTGCGCCGACGTTGGCGACAACGGTCGAACGCCCGGCAGCCAGCCCGTGCAGCACGCCGACGGTCGAGGCGGCGTGAAGCTCGGCCCAGCTGCGCGGGTTCGACAGCCCGGGAACGGCCCGAAGGCCGGGCGGGCCAACCTCCGCCGGCAGGCTTGCGAGCTCGGCTCCGCCGTGCTCCAGCGCATCGACCGCCGCCCGCAGATTGGGATAGGGGACGAGGTTGAGGCGCTGCGCCAGCGCCGGAACAACCTCGTCCGTGTCGACCAGCACGACGGGCTCGCCGGCGCGTGCCCGCGCCGCGGCCAGCGCGATAGCGATCTCGGTGGCGCCAACCCCGCCACCGGCCCCGCCGACGGCGACTATCCGGGGCCGGCGCGCGCTGCGCCGCTGCTCCGGCGGTTGCTCCTCCATCAGCGGGAGAACGCGCATCGCAGCGCTGGCTCGGTGCTCGTGCAGGGCGCTGATGGCAGCGACGAACGCGGCGGGTGTCGCGTCCCGAGCTACCAGGTCATCGACCCCGGCATCGATCAGCTCGCCCTTGCTGCGCGGATCGTCGGGGTCGAACACCCCGAGCACGCACCGACCGCGGCGGTGCAGCTCATCCACCAGCCGCCGGGTCAGGAATGAGGTGCAGTCATCGCCGATGAAGACGTCGTAGTCCTCGTCGATCGCATCCTCTGGATGGAGCACCGTCGCCCTCACCAGGGCGCCGCCGTGGTCGACGACGTGGCGGTGGAGAGCCTGCGCCCACTCTCTGGGCGAGGCAGCCAGGGCGATCCGCGGCTCGGTCACGGCACCCCGTCCTCCTCGCCGATCGGAGACAGCAGCGACGGGACATTCGGCGGCTCGGCGTCCGCAGGCGCCTCGGATCCTTGCGCGTAGACGGGGTTGGCACCGGTGGAGCGAACCAGCTCAAGCTGGCCGTTGCGGATGGCGACGGCGATCTGCAACGCGGTCTCGGCGTCGACGGCGATGGAGACGCTGAACGAGCGCAACCCTCCGGCGATGCCGCCCGCGCTGGAGCTCGGGACGTCCAGCACCTCCGCATCCGTCACCAGGTAGGTGGCGGTCAAGCCGTCGACCTGGATGACGTCCACGCGGTCGCCGATCGCGAGTGCGCCCGCAACAGCGTGCTCCGGCTCGATGGGGATGCTCATCGCGCGCTGTCCGGAGGGGGCAGCGGGCGGCTGCAGGTGCCTGCGGCTGATCAGGTCGCCCTCCTCAGCGGTCACCCTGAGGACTCGCCCCTCCACACCGGCGACGTCGTCAGGTGCGATCAGCGTGGCGAGCAGATCGGGTTCGGCGCGCAGCTCGACGAAGGCGAGGTCGCGGGCGGTCACGATCTCTCCCGCGCGCAGCTGCCGGCTTGCTACCGCGACCCGCACGCTGTCGTCGCTGGCGCGGAGCAGCGCGTAGTTGGCCAGCGCCGCGACCAGTGCCGCCAGCAGCATGACCAGGTGCCCCGCCGACAGCCGGCTGAGCAGTCCGCGCCTAGGCGGCGGCGGGTCGGGGGCCGCGTCGGCTGCCACACTGTGCAACGGCCGTTCGGTGGTCGTCACGTGGCACCTCCCCCTGAACCAGACCGCGGCCGAAGGGCAATCGCGAGCCTCGCTCGACCGGGGTGGTGGCGCCTATGTGGCCTGCCCACCCAGACGAGCGTTCGGGGAAGTGAGGAAGTCTGGACATCTCGGGCGAGAGCGGTCAAGCCCCCTATTTCGCCGCCTGTGGAGAACCGATCGGGGTGGCCGAGGGCGGTGCTAACGTCGGTGCTGCGACGCCTGAGGAGCACGGAGGCCTGATGAGCGACGACTACCCGCCGGTGCTTGACGCGGCGCAGGTCGCCCGGCTGCTGAACCTCAACATCGACTACGTACGCAAGCTCTCCCGCGAGGGCGTGCTGCCCGCAAAGCGGCTCCCCGGCGGGCGGACCTTCCGCTACTTCAAGGACGAGATCCTCGACTGGCTGCGTGCGCAGAGCGTGCAGGGTGGCGCGGCGGACGCGACGGGCGGCGCGGACGAGGTCGAGCGCGCGCAGTCATAGCGCGCCCGGCGGGGTGCCTAGCGGGGGTCTTTCAGCCCGAGGCGTTTCCGCGGAAACGCTCCTGACTCGAGCTGCCGAGGTCCTCGGCCGTTGCCTCGCGATAGGCGCTTCCGCGGAAACGCGTTCGGGCGCTCGGCGGGTGCCGTATCCGCAGCCGTCAGGGCAGCGTCAGGAGGATCCCAAGGCGCTCGGCCGCCGCTGCTACAACCCCCAGCAGCTCGGAGCCGGCCAGGGGCAGTGACAGCAGCAGGGGGCAGCCGGTGATGGCGGGAGCGGCCGACTCGTTGAGCGCGAGGGCGACGGCCCGCCCGCCGGTGGAGGGGGCGTACAGGATCCCGTGCAAGTGCGGGTAGTCGCGGCGAATCGCACGCGCCCACGGCTGCACCTCATGGTGCGGCGCTGCCGAGAGGTGCACCCCGGCCCGGCTCGTCTGGGCCCAGCCGCCGCGAACGTCCAGCAGCGTCAGATCAGCGCTGGGTGCGAATGCGCTGAGCGTAAGCCCGGGGTGCAGCACACGCTCGAGGTCGGCCTGGACCAGCTCTGAGAGCACGACGTCCAGGGCGTTGCCGGGCACCGCGCCGTCGCCGGCCGCGACAGGCTCGGGGGCGGCTGCTCGGGGGTCGTCCGCGGCGGCGTACAGGACGCCGTAGGTGGTGGAGTGGTCGCGCGGCGGCCCGGGCGGGTGGTGGTCGAACCGGCCCTTGTCGGGGAGCGGCCCGAAGTGGCGGAACTGGTCGTAGGCGGTCGGGTGGGCGCCCTGCGTGTTGTGCGCTCGCAGCAGGGTGGTGCCCTCCGGCAGCCTGATGATGTGCTCCTCGCGCAGCGCCGGGAGCTTGCCCGGCACACCAGGGAGGCGACCGGTCACTGCGGCATGCCGTAGGTGGCTGCCTCGGCGATCAGGCGTTCCGCGTCGAAGCCTTCGGCCAGTGCCTGCGCGCGTGAGCGACCCGCCAGGTGTGGGCGGGGCCGGGTCAGCCAGTCGATCAACGCGGTCGGGGAGGTGTCGTCGGCGCGAGGCAGTGCGGCCAGCAGACGTCCCCAGGTGTCGAGGTTGTGAAGGCCCAGGCTGAACTGAAAGGCGGGCAGCAACCACTCGTGGCGGCCCGAGCGGCGATGGAAGCCGAGCAGGGTGCGCTGCTTGAGGCGTTGGCGCACGCGTGAGGGATTGACCTCGAGCAGTCGAGCCGCCTGCTCGGCGGTGAGGCAGTCGCGCTCGAGCTCCTGGCGCAGCAGGTTGGCAGCCAGCAGCGGGCTGCGGGCGCGCTCGGTGGGGTCGATCCCCAGCCCGATGAGCACCTTCTCGTCGTCGCTGCTCAGGCGGGCGTTGACGGCGGTGGGCAGCAGCCGCAGCGCCACGGCGATGTCGGCGGGGGTGACGCCGCGCTCGCTGGCAAGCCGTTCCAGCTCGGTGACCGCCATGCTCCGTCCTTCCCCTGCGCGGCAACGCCTGGCTAACGTCGGCTAACGCGAGTGTATCGCCGGCGATCGGCGATTGGACGTTTCCGCGGAAGCGGTCCCGGCTCGCGCCGCTTCATGTGCCGCGTTCCGCGGAAACGCTCCTGAAGCTCTCGCCCTTCTAGCGCAGCGGGCGCACCCAGCCGATCGCGCCGCGGCGCAGGTAGACGCGCTGGCCGCCGGGCTCGGTCAGGACCACGTGGTCGGTGGCGACGGCCTCGATGCGGCCCTGGATGCTGGGAAGGGTTGCTCCGCCGAGCTCGACCGAGACGCGCGCAGCCTCGTGCTCGTGCAGCCGCGCGGTGAAGCTGGTAGCCCCGCCGCCGCGGCCGCGACCGCCGGAGCGGACGCGCTCGACGACTCTTATAGACGTGACGCCGGCCAGGTCGACGTCGACGGCTCCGACGGCCAGCCGGATCCGCACCAGGTCCCCCACCGCGTCGATGACCTCGCCGGTGAACACCTCGTCGCCGCAGCGGACCGCAACGCGATCGCCGCGGTGGAGCAGCTCGACCGCGACCTCGGCGAGGGTGCGCCCCCGCAGGAGCGCCTTGGCCGCCAGCGCCTCGTAGGCCTCCGCCTCGGCGCGCAGCTCGTCGCGGAACGCCTGGCCGAGCTGGGCGAGCTCGTGATCGTCGTCGCCGGGCAGGCTCTCGCGCATGGGAGAATCCTCGCATCGCAGCCGACGGCGGCAAGGAGCAGCTGTGGATGCGCCGCCACCACGGAGGGCCGACGGATGGGCTACCCAGACCTCAAGAACGAGCTGCTGCGGCGCTACCCCTGGCTGGCCGCGACCGACCACGGCCCGCAGTCTGTGGACGCCGGCGAGTGCGACCGCTGCCGCGCCGAGGCCCGCCTGGTCAGCCCCTGCGGCCCCCCGCCGGAGGGGGCGGCCGGCCCCGACTGGGGCATCGGCCGCCGCTGCGCCGCCGAGCTCGGCGTCGAGGCCTGGTGCGAGGGGCATGAGGCCGATGGCAGGGCGGCCCTGGAGTGGCTGGAGGACCTGCCGCCCGAGGCCGACGACGTCGCCCGCCTGTGGTGGGTCTCGACCGGCGAGGTGCGGCTCGACCCCGCGCTGATCGAGGTCGCCCGCCGCATGGAGCTGCCCGCGCCCTCCTAGCGGGCCTACTCCCGCTCCACGCGCTCGTAGCCGCGGTCCTCGTGCCAGGACTCGATCACGAGCCGGTCCTTCGCCTCGTTCAGCGACACGACCACGGCTTCGGCGATGTCGATGCGGAACAGGTCGAAGCTGCCTGGCTCCGGCTGCGGGCCCTCGACGAGCCGCGCGATCTCCGCCTCGTCTGTGACCAGGACGGCGCGCCCGGCGACCTTGGCGTCACCACGCCACTCGTCCGGCTCGTCGGAGCCCGAGTGGATCGCCACCCGCGGGTCGCGCTTGAGGTCGGCGCCCTTCACGGCGCCGGGCATGCTGCCGATCGTCATCTCGCCGCCCGTGATCGACACCTCGGTGCCGCTGATCCGCGGCGACCCGTCGGCGCGCAGGGTCGCCATCGTCTTGTGGCGATGGGCGTCGAAGCGCTCGCGCACGGCCTGGGCGAGGTCGGGTGCCGCCTCGGCGAACTGCGCCCAGCTGCTCATGGGCTCAACATGCCACGCGCCCGCCCCGCCGTGTACCCCCGGGCGCCATCGGGGATGGACGCTGGTCGGGAGGTGTGCCACATGGCAAAGGACCACGGACCGAGCATCAAGGACGATCGTCAGTACGAGGCGCTGCGCGACGACGGCATGAGCAAGGAGAAGGCCGCCCGGATCGCCAACAGCGACCGCTCGAGCACCGCACGCAAGGGCGGTCGCAGCTCCGCCTACGAGGACTGGTCGAAGGAGGACCTCTACGACAAGGCCAAGGAGGTCGGCATCGAGGGCCGCTCCGACATGAGCAAGAGCGAGCTCATCGACGCGCTGCGCAACCACTGAGCACCCGCCGCCTCAGTCCGCGCCCTCTACCCCGGCACCCGCACCGGCCGGCACGCGCCTCGGTTTGACCGGCACCGCCGTCCTGCCCTAGGAACACTCCATGACCGAGACCAGCAACCGCCTGTCCGTCTGCGTGTTCTGCGCCTCGAGCGAGTCGGTCAGCGCCGACGAGCGCGCCGTCGCCGCCGAGCTGGGCCGCGGCATCGCCGAGCGCGGCTGGCGGCTGGTGTACGGCGGCGGTGGGATCGGCCTGATGGGCGAGGTCGCGCGCGCCGTCATGGCCGGCGGCGGCGAGGTCTTCGGCGTGATCCCCCGGCGCCTGGTCGAGCGCGAGGTCGCCCTGCCGGAGATCACCGAGCTCGTCCAGACCGAGACCATGCGCGAGCGCAAGCACCTCATGGACTCCGAGGCGGACGCGTTCATCGTGCTGCCGGGCGGAATCGGAACGCTGGAGGAGCTGGTCGAGGTGCTGACCCTCAAGCTGCTCGGCTACCACTCGCGCCCGATCGTGCTGCTGGACGCGCGCGACTACTGGAAGCCGCTGCTGGATCAGATCGACGCCATGATCCGCGAGCAGCTGTCCCCGCAGTCGCTGCTGTACCTGTTCGACGTGGTCCGCACCCCGGCCGAGGCGCTGGAGGCCGTCACCCGCCCGCAGGCGGAGATGGAAGGCCTCTGGATCGGCCAGGCGCTCGAGACCATCGAAGATGAGCCCTAGCCCGGCGCTCGCCGTTCGTCCACACCCCCACCCGGCGATCTCGGTTCCCTGTCTCAGCCCTGCCCTAGGGTGAGCAGCATCGGATTGTCTGGGGAAAGGGGGACAGGTAGCATCGGGCCTTCACCCAACCGTCCTGCCCCTGACGGGGCGCGCAAAGCGCGCTCGGCTGCGGGGGCCGCCTAGTCCAGAGGATGGGCATGCGCAACTATGAGCTGATGATCATCTCGCACGGCGGGATGGATGAGACGGCCGTTCAGGCCCAGATCGAGCGCTTCACAACGCTGATCGCCGATCAGGGCGGGTCCGTCGAGAAGGTCGACCACTGGGGCAAGCGCCAGTTCGCCTACGAGATCAAGCACATGACCGAGGGCTACTACACGGTCATCGACTTCGAGATCGGGCCCGACGGTCTGCGTGAGGTGGAGCGCCAGCTGCGGCTCACCGACAACGTCGTCCGCCACAAGGTCGTGCGGCCCGGCGTGCGGACCAAGCGCGCATCCTGACCCTGTTGGTGAGGCCCGGCGTACGCGGAAGCCGACCTCGCAGGTGACCTCGGCGGCCGTCCACGCCACGTAGCGCGAAGTGGGCGCCCGACGGCACGGGCGAGGAAGGGCGAGGACGGCGCGTAGGGCGAAGCAGCCCTCGACGCCACCCGCTCGCAGCTTTCGCCAGAGGCCAGCGAACCAATCGTCGGCCAGCACCGGCCGCTTGCGCAGCAGCGAGGCCGAGCGTCGCACCTCACCAGCCCGAACCACCGGCGTCCCCCGGCGGGTCGACCGCCAGACGCCACCAGACGTCCGAAGACGACACCGGGCACGCCGGGAGACTGGCGGGCAGCGAGCAGGAGGACTGCTGTGGCAACGGACAACTCGATCACGATCGTCGGCAACCTGACCGATGACCCCGAGCTGCGCTTCACGGCCAGCGGCGTGCCGGTGACCACCTGCCGCGTCGCCGTCAACCGCCGCGTCCGCAACAGCCAGACGAACGAGTGGGAGGACCGCCTCGACGGCTACTTCAGCGTCAACGTCTGGCGCGACATGGCCGAGAACGTCGCCGAGTCGCTGACCCGCGGTGCCCGCGTCCTCGTCACGGGGCGGCTGATCAGCCGCTCGTACGAGGACAAGGAGGGTCAGACGCGCTGGGTCACCGAGATCGAGGCCGACGAGGTGTGCCCGAGCCTGCGCTGGGCCACCGCCAAGATCACCAAGGTCAACCGCAGCGCCCGTGGCCAGGGCGCGCCGGCGCCGGACAGCGGTGGCTGGGGAGCGCCCGCTCCCAGCGCGCCACCGGCGGCAGACGACGTCCCGTTCTAGAGATCACCAACGCCCCGGACGCGGGGCCCGAACAACCCGAACATTCCCCAAGGAGCGAAGATGCGTCCCCGTCAGCCCAAGCGCAAAGAGTGCTACTTCTCCAAGAACAAGATCGAGTACATCGACTACAAGGACGTGGCGCTGCTGAAGAAGTTCATCAGCGACCGCGGCAAGATCCGCTCCGCCCGCGTGACGGGCACCACCCCGCAGTACCAGAAGATGCTCGCCGAGGCGATCAAGAACGCTCGCGAGATGGCGCTGCTGCCCTACACCCAGCGCTGAGCGCGCGCGAACAGGCGAGGACTAGAACATGAAGGTCATCCTCAAGCAGGACGTCCAGAACCTCGGCGACGCCGGCGAGATCGTCGAGGTCGCCGACGGCTACGGCAACAACTACCTGGTGCCGCGCGGCCTGGCCATGCGCGCCAGCAAGGGTGCGGTCGCCGACGCCCGTGCGATCGCGGCCGCCCGCGCCAAGCGCGAGGCCCGCAGCATCTCCGAGGCCGAGCAGCAGCGCGAGTTCCTCGAGAGCAAGGTCATCACCATCCCGACCAAGGCCGGCGAGGACGGGACCCTCTACGGCTCGGTCGGCAACGCGATGATCGCCGAGGCCGTGAAGGCGCAGACCGGCCACCCGCTGGACCGTCGCCGGATCTCTCTGGAGCGCCCGCTCAAGCACCTCGGCGACTACGAGGTCCCGGCGAAGCTGCACACCGATGTGACCGCCACGCTGCGCGTCTCGCTGGTGCGCGCCGAGGACTAGAGGACTCCCCGGCGACCTCTGCCGGCAGCCGAGCTCCAAGCCCCGAACCGCCGCGCGCGGTCGGGGCTTTCCTCTTCCACAGAATCCTCCGGTTGTCCCCAGCTCTGTCCACAAGCTGGGGATTGCAGCTGCTCCCATGGCGGCGGCCTCGTGCGCTTGTGCGCTCGCCTCTCCCACAGGTGTGCACAGCGTCGCTCCACGGATGGGGCCACCTACGTGCGACTGTCGGTGGTCATCCCTACCTTCAAAGGACTGCGTCGCGACCGGCGCAGAGGAGCTCGACCGGGGGATGCACTCGATGGAACAGGCCGCGCAGCGCAACGTCCGTGCTCTGCCGTCCTCACCGGGTGCCGCGTTCGACCGCGTCCCGCCCCACAACCTCGACGCCGAGGTCAGCGTCCTGGGCTCCATGCTGCTGTCGCGCAACGCGATCGCCGAGGTCACCGAGCTGGTCGGAGCCGAGGACTTCTACCGCGGCGCCCACCGCACCATGTTCGAGGCCGTCCGCGACCTCTATGACCGCGGCGAGCCGGTCGATGCGGTGACGCTCGCCGACGAGCTGGCCAAGCGCGGTGTGCTCGAGGACGTCGGCGGCGCCGCCGCGATCGCCGACATCGTCTCGCGCGTCCCGACCTCGGCCAACGCGCTGCACTACGCGCGCATCGTGTCGGAGCACTCGATCCGCCGCCGTCTGATCGAGACCGGCACGCAGATCACCCGCATCGGCTACGACGACACCGAGGACGTCACCGAGGCCGTCGATACCGCCGAGCAGCTCATCTACAACGTCGCCCAGGTCGGCCGGGTGAGCGAGTTCACCCCGATGAAGCAGCTCATCTCCGAGGGCTTCGCGCTGATCGAGAAGCTGCACGAGTCCAACTCGTCGATCACCGGGCTCGCCACGGGGTTCACCGACTTCGACGAGCTGACCGCCGGCCTGCAGCCCTCGACGCTGGTGATCATCGCGGCGCGCCCGGCCATGGGAAAGTCGACGCTCGTCACCAACATCGCGGTCAACGTCGCGGTCGAGCAGCGCAAGCCGGTCGTGATGTTCTCGCTTGAGATGAGCCAGATGGAGCTTGTCCAGCGCATCCTCGCCGCCGAGGCGCGCGTCGACTCCGAACGCCTGCGCACCGGGCGCCTCCAGGAGACGGACTGGCCCAAGCTCTCCCAGGCCATGGGCCGGCTCGCCGAGGCGCCGCTGTTCATCGACGACACGCCCGGCATCAACATGTTGGAGATCCGCTCCAAGTGCCGTCGGCTGAAGCAGCGCCACGGTCTCGAGCTCGTGATCGTCGACTACCTCCAGCTGATGCAGTCGCACCGGCGGGTCGAGAACCGCGTCCAGGAGGTCTCCGAGCTGTCGCGGGCGCTCAAGATCCTCGCCAAGGAGCTGGAGGTGCCGGTCATCGCCCTGTCGCAGCTGTCGCGGCGGCCCGAGGACCGAACCGACCGGCGTCCGCAGCTGGCAGACCTGCGCGAGTCCGGCTCCATCGAGCAGGACGCCGACCTGGTCGCATTCATCTACCGCGACGAGGTCTACAACCCCGACTCGGCGGCCAAGGGCGAGGCCGAACTCATCGTCGCCAAGCACCGCTCCGGTCCGCTGCGCACCATCCAGCTGGCCTTCCTCGGACCCACCTCGCGGTTCGCCAACCTCCGTCGCGGGCCGCTGCCGCCGCCGGCGTCACCCGGGATGCCCCCGGGCATGGGCGGTCCGGTGCCTGGCGCGCCGCTGTAGGAGCTGGGGTGCCCAACCGGCGCGTCGGCCCCGCCTGCTCAAGTCTTATGTGCTCAGGTTGACGGGTTACTTCCCCGTCTGATGGGGACAACCGCATCTGCACACCGCTGGCGCACCTGCCATGCGGCGGAATCCACCCGCGAGGAGGACGCAGATGACGACAACCGCGAACACGGCAGAGCGACATCCAGCCCAGTACCTGGCCCTGGCCATCGGGGCCGTCTACACCCTCGTCGGCATCGCCGGCTTCTTCGTGACGGGCTTCAGCGACTTCGCGAGCCCCGACGGCGAGCTGCTCCTCGGGCTGTTCGAGGTCAACCCGCTGCACAACATCGTCCACCTCGTCATCGGGCTGACCGGTCTGGCCCTGTGGAACCGCCTTCGGACCGCGCGCGACTTCGGCTGGATCCTGGCGATCGGCTACGGCGCCGCGTTCGTCTTCGGGCTGTTCGTGGCGGACTCCGACAGCTCGTCCAACCTCCTCGCCCTGAACGCGGCCGACAACTGGCTGCACATCATCAGCGCCATCGCCGGTCTGGCCATCGCGCTGTGGCCCGCCCGCGACCTGACCGTCGACACCGATCGGCCCTCCGCGGTGACCGAGACGCACCGCACCGACTCCAACCGCGGCATGCCCGACGATCTGCGCATCGAGCACGACGCGCGCGACCGCGCAGACCGCACGCCCTAGGCCGTCCTAGGGCCGTCGGCCGAGGTGCGCTCGGCGACCCACCCTGACTCTCACCGGCGCCGCCGCGACCACCAGCGTCGCGGCGGCGCCGCTGTGCTCGGCGGTCCGGCGCGCGGCTACCCTGACCGGGGCACATCGACGACCTGGAAGACGCCGTGGTTCTGAACGACTACCTGACGGTCCTGAGCTGGCTGTTCATCGCCATCGGCGCGGCACTGTTCGGCGGGACCGGCATGGCGCTGCTCCACTACCGCCGCACGGGCACCTTCCCCGGGCAGCCGGCCACGCGCAAGGACGGGACGCCGACGACGGCCAGCCCGCGAACCGCGGTCGTGAAGTGCGTCGTCGGCGCGCTGCTCATCGTGTGGGGGGCTCTCAGCCTCCTGGCGCGCTCGTCGGCCGGGATCGGCTGAGCGACCCGTCGCAAGCCCCCTCGGTCCGATTCCGGCAGGCGATCGGCAGACGCGGGGAACCGGATCTGGCAACCTCGATGTTGTTCTTGGCGCACATGTCCGCCAAGAACAACAGCGAAGGCGGGCATTTGGGCTCAAGGCGGGCGCCTCACCTGCCGAGGTAGACAGTCTGTAAGTGGCTAGATACAGTGTGCTATCTCCGCCCCGCCGGGGCGTTGCTGTAGGGGCACGGTGAGCCGTCTGTTGGACAACGTGGGTTCTGTGG
This sequence comes from uncultured Actinomycetota bacterium, assembly GCA_964629825.1. Classification (GTDB taxonomy): domain Bacteria; phylum Actinomycetota; class Nitriliruptoria; order Euzebyales; family Egibacteraceae; genus CAZVUW01. The sequence goes on along the minus strand of CAZVUW010000015.1, from coordinate 10,551 downwards.
TCAAGACGACCATCGCGGTGACTGGTCTCGCCATCACCGTGGCCCTCGCAGTGGTCTTCGCCGCCCGCGGCACCCTTGGCGGGGGTCCGTCCCCGGCGGGACTCGAGGCCGCAGGACGCTCGGTCGTCGGCACGCTCGAGCAGATCACCGTCCCGATGCCCGCCCCGCCCGGTCTCGTGAGCGACGGCTGGGTGGGCCGTCTGGCGGGGACGCGCTCGGCCGGGCTTGGCAGTGGATCCGATGGCTCGAGCCTCACCCAGCTGCCCGGCCTGGAGCAGCCCAGCGGGTTCGTCGCCGATCCCGACCCGACCGAGGCCCCCGTGGGTCCGCGGCGCAGGATAGCGACGGACACACCCGGCGTGCGTCCCCAGGCCGAGCTTGCCGAGGGCCGGACCACGGAGGAGGCCGCAGGCGCGGGCGGGCGCGACGTCGCCCAGGACGCCCCGTCGCAGCAGGACCCCTCCGCGGTTGAGCCGCCCGTGACCGGCGCTGCGGGTCGGCCCAGCGACCCTGACCCCACCCCCGAGCCGACCGCGCCGCCCGTCGACAAGGACGAGGACGGCACAGGGGACGACTCCGACGAGGACAAGGACGCCGACCAGGACCAAGATGGTCAGGACGGCGATGACTCGGACCAGGGCGACCCCGACGAGGGCGGCAAGGGCGGCGACGGCTCCGACGACCCCGACAAGGGCGACGACGGCGACGACAAGTCTGACGACGACGCCGGCAAGGACGTGGCGAAGCCCGGAAAGCGGCTCGCCAAGGGGCGGGTCGCGCGTGGCAAGGGTGCGGACAACGGCAACGCGCACGGCCTAGACCCGGAGCTGTGGAAGCTGATCCGTGCGCTGCTCACCCCGCTCACCGACCAGCGCCTGGGCGTGGAGCCGGACGAGCTGGGACGTCTGATCGACCGCTGGCGCGAGGACCTGGAGAAGCGCCTCGAGGCTGAGCGGGCCAAGGACGAGAAGGCGCAGGAGCCGTCAGCGACCCCCGAGGACGCTGATGACGCCGGCTCCGGCGACCCCGCGGCCAAGTCTGCGCCCGTCGCCAAGTCGGCGCAGAAGGCCAAGGCGGCGCCGGCCGCAAACGCCGCACCTGCGGCTGCGCCGCAGCCGACGACCAAGCCCGCTCCGAGCGCTGCCGCGGCGGCGCCGGCGCCCGCTGCAAAGCCGGCTGCCACCAAGGCGCCGACGCCCCAGCCCGCCGCCAAGGCCGCGCCCGCCAAGGCCGCGCCCGCCAAGACCGCTGCGCCCCAGCCCGCCGCCAAGCCGGCGGCGCCGAAGCCGGCCAAGCCAGCCGTGCGCGCCACGGCGCCCGCTCCCAAGCCCAAGGCGCCCGCTCCGGCCAAGGTCAAGGCCAACCCCGGCAAGGGCAAGTCCGCCAAGGCGTCCGCTCCGGCCAAGGCCAAGCCGCAGGGCGGCAAGAGGGACGGCCATGGCGACGCCCACAAGGGCAAGGGCAAGGGCCACGGCGGCGGCAATGGCAAGGGCGGCGGCAAGGACCGCGGCCGCTGAGCTGTCCTGCGACCGGCGGAGTCTCGACCCTCCCGCCGGTCGCCCTGAGCTCCATCAGTCGGGCGTCCAGCTCACCGTCAGCACATCCCGCCCGTCGGGCGGCGGATGGGCCTCCAACGCGGCGCGCAGCTCATCGAGCCGCTCCGGCGGCAGGCACAGCCGACGCGCATTGCGCTCGAGGCTGCGGAGGTCGGACTCGCCGCGCTGCCCGTAGGGCCGGTACCACCGCACCACCTCGGGCTCAAGACCGAGGCCGCGCAGGACCGCCAGCGCGTCCTCGGCGGTTGGGCCGTGCGGGCGCTCCAGGCCGTGCAGGCGCAACCACAGCGGCGCCATCCAGGCCAGGGGGTGCACGGCGGTGAGCTCGATCACCACCCGCGCTCGCGCCTTCTCATCCAGCGCGACGGCGAAGTCCACCAGGTCCGGCACGTTGTAGAGGACGTGGTGGCAGACCACGACGTCGGCGGGCTCGACCTCGGCCGCAACGTCCGGCCAGCGCCCCTCGACGGTGCGGTGGTGGAGTCCCAGCCGTTCCGCCCGCTCGCGGAAGGCCGCGAGCAGGTCGGCGCTCGGGTCCACCGCCGTGATCGACCCTGCGTCTGCATGCAGACGCAGGCTCGCCGCACCGGCGCCCGCCCCGACGTCTAGCACCTCCCCGCTGGGGGGCAGGGCCGCACGCGCCGCCGCATCGGATGGGGTGTCCTCGGCGCGCTCCAGGGCGGCGTCGGCCAGGGCGCCGAACACCGACGGCTCGAAGCCCCAGGGGCTGCGGGGCGCAGCGGCGAGGATGTGCTCTGGGAGCGCCCAGGCGGCAAGTCCCTCGGCCCAGCGCCGCTCTGCCGCCCGCGCGGCCTCGGGGGCTGAAGCGATCATCCTGCGGCTCCCTGCAAGCTCGGCCGGCGGCCCCGTAGCCCTATCGGGCCATGACGGCGGGGCTTGAACGGACTATTGCCACTCTACGGGTGGCATTGCGACACTCTGTCCGGCTTCGGTCGCTGGATGGGCGGGCACGTGCGTGCGGGCGCGATCTCCCGGTCTTGATGCGAAACCGGAGCGTGCCCGAGTACCTGCTCCTCGTGCCAGGAGACCGCGTGAGCGCTGCTGTTTCGCCGTCCTCGCCCGTCCACCTCTCCTCGAGCGCCCGGGCTCGGCGCCTCCTAGCGGCGCTCCTGGTCGCGCTGCTGGCCGTGTCGCTCGTGCCGGCCGGCGCCGCGCCCGCGCGGGCGCAGGACGCCGTCGCCGACGAGGTGGTGACGACCCGCTTCGCCGAGCCCGAGCAGCAGGTGGGCCAGCCGCCGGCTGGCTGGACCTCGCGCTGGAACGCCGGCGACTTCCGCATCGCCGACGGGCCGCGCCGCCTGGTGCACACGCCCAGCGATCAGGGGCAGCAGATCCTCACCTGGGACGCGGTCGCTGACGTGCCGATGACCGCGGACGCCGAGGTGGCCGCGGTGGTCCGGGTGCCGTCGGGCACGACCTCGACCTCCGCCACGAAGTTCCAGCTGCACCTCGGCGCCAGCGGGCCCGAGGTGAACTCGATGTACGTGGACGCCCAGGACACGACGCTGCGCCTGGGCCGCTACCAGACCGGGACCTACGTGGCCCGCGGCAACGGCAGCTACACGATGGAGCGGGACACCTGGTACCAGGTGGTCTTCCAGCGCCGCGGCGGGGTCTGGCGCGCCAAGGCGTGGCCGCACGGCACCCCCGAGCCGGCCACCTGGGTCTTCGAGCGGCCCATCACCGCGCTGGACGAGGCGCTGCCCGCCGGCCGCGTCGGCATCGGCCACTTCTCCGAGGGCGCGGTCACCGAGTGGGCGTGGGTCTCCGCGGCGACCGGCGCCTCCGACGCGCAGCGCGCCCCGGCCGACCTCTTCGACCCGCCCGTCGACGACGGCGTCCACACCACCCGCTTCAACGAGCCGGGTCAGACCGTCGGCCAGCCGCCGGTGGGCTGGACCCCCGGGTGGGGCGGCGGCGACTTCCGCATCGCCGACAACCCGCGCCGCCTCGTCCACACCGCCGACGGGGGCTACGAGCTGCTGACCTTCGACGCCGCCGGCGAGGTGCCCCTCACCGAGGACGCCGAGGTCGCGGCCGTTCTGCGCGTCCCTGCCGCCAGCGCACCGACGGGCACGTCGACCCTGTTCCAGCTGCACCTCGCCGCCAGCGGCGAGGAGGGTGCCGAGTGGTCGATGTACACCGACGCCCAGACGAGCACCGTGCGCCTCGGCCGCTACCGCAACGGCGGCGCCACCGGCTGGGTCCTGCGCGGCTCCGCGTCGTACACGATGGCGCGCGACACCTGGTACCAGGTCGTCCTCCAGCGCCGCGACGGCGTGTGGCGCATCAAGATCTGGCCGCACGGCACCGAGGAGCCGGCCGGCTGGCTGCTCGAGCGTGACATCACCGACCTCGATCTCACGCTGCCGCCCGGCCGCGTCGGCGTCGGCCACTTCGGCGCGGGCGCGATCACCGAGTGGGCCTGGGTCTCCGCAGCCGCCGGCGACGACCGCAACGCCCAGCGCGCCCCCGACGACCTCTTCGGCGAGCCCGAGCCGGACCAGGACGTCTTCTCGACCTCGTTCACCGAGGCCGGCCAGCAGGTCGGCCAGCCGCCCGTCGGCTGGACCTCGCGCTGGTACCCGGGCGACTTCCGCATCGCCGACGAGCCGCGCCGTCTGGTCCACACCGCCGGATCCGCCGGCCATCAGGTGCTGACCTTCGACGCGGCGGGTGAGCTGCCGATCGAGGCGGACGCCGAGGTGGCCGCCCTTCTGCGCGTCCCCCACGACAGCGCGCCCAGCGGGACCACAACCAAGTTCCAGCTGCACCTCGCCGCCAGCGGCAGCGCCGGCTCCGAGTGGTCGATGTACGCCGACCACCAGGGCTCGACGATCCGCCTCGGCCGCTACCGCGGCAGCGGCACCAGCGCCTACACCCTCCGCGGCAGCGAGACGCTCGAGTTCCTGCCCGGCGTCTGGTACCACGTGGTCGCGCAGCGTGCCGGCGGCACCTGGCGCGCAAAGGCCTGGCAGTACGGCACGCCCGAGCCGGCCACTTGGGCCATCGAGCGCGAGATCACCGACCTCGACCGCACCCTGCCGCAGGGCGGGTTCGGCGTCGGCCACTTCGGCGCCGGGGCGATCAACGAGTGGGCCTGGTTCTCGGTCGGGAAGAACGGCGCCTCCGCGCAGCGCGCGCCCGCCGGGCTGATCGACGTCGACGGGCCGAGCGAGCCCGTGACCGGCGTCACGGTGACCCAGCGGGACGGTTTCGCGACCGTCCGCTGGGAGGCCCTGGACAAGGCCGAGACCTACGACATCCAGCGCACCCCCGTCGACGCCGACGGCAACCCGACCGGCCCCGGTGAGATCGTGGGTGTGTGGCGGCCCGACCGCTACCGCTCCGGCACGCTGTCCTTCGCCGACGCCGGCTTCCAGCCGGGCGATCGCTTCGCCTGGCGGGTCCGCGGCGTGGGCTCCGGCGTGCCCGGCCCGTGGTCGGCTCCCGTGGTCGGAGCCACCCGTGAGATCTTCGGGCCCGACGCGTACCGCACCGGCCTTGAGACCTCCGCGGCGGCCTCCTGGACCTCCTACGCGGAGGAGATCGCCTTCACCAAGGCGCTGGCCGAGGGCAGCCCGCGCGTGCGCTACGAGAAGATCGCCGAGACCATCCAGGGGCGCGACCTCAACCTGATCGTCATCGGTGACCCGCCGGGCACCGCCGAGGAGATCGCAGCCGGCGACTCCGTGCTGATCGCCTGCGGCGTCCACGGCCCCGAGCCGTCCGCGCGCGAGGCCTGCATGCTGCTCGCCCGCGACCTGGCCTTCTCGACCGACCCGGCGGTGACGGACTTCCTCGAGGACACGACCGTCCTCATCGTCCCGAACCTCAGCCCGGACGGCCGCGCCAACAACACCCGCGGCAACGCCAACGGCGTCAACCTCAACCGCGATCACCTCCTGCTGGAGGAGAACGAGACCTTCGGGTTCGCCGGGGTGCTGCGCGACTACAAGCCCGACCTCATCGTCGATGGCCACGAGTACTCGAGCTCCACGACCAGCGACCTGGTCCCGGTCTGGCCGCGGCATCACAACGTGCACCAGTCCGTCTACGAGCTGTCGCAGGACGGCCTGCTGCTCGGGCACCTGTTCCCGCGCGGCGCCGAGGACGGCTGGTGGAACGCCCCCTACCCGGTGGCGACGCTGCCGCAGGACGGGGTGCTGTCAAACGTCCTCGGCCTGAAGAACAGCGTCGGGATGCTGGTCGAGGCGCGGCTCGGCGCCGGTCCGACCCGCCCCACCGAGGGCGCGTCGCACTCGCCGGCGAACAAGCTGCGCAAGACCTTCTCGCAGCTGTGGGCCTACCGCGAGGCGCTGGACTACTACCGCGACAACCGCGCCGCGGTGAAGGAGGCCATCGCCGAGTCGACCGCCGCCGCCGTGGCCAACGAGGGGCCGGTGTACCTCGACGGGATGCGCGAGCACCCGGCCGAGTACCCCGTCAACGTGCCCGCGCCGACGCGGATCCTCGACCCTGCCCCATGCGGCTACCTGGTCGACGGCGCCGCCTTCGACGAGCAGGTCGGCGCGGTCCGATCGGTGCGCGAGCGCTTCGACCGGCACGGCATCGCCCACGAGCGCCTCGACGACGGGCGCGTCCTCGTCCGCCTCGCCCAGCCGCTGCGGGCCATGATCCCGCTGCTGCTCGACCCGTTCGGCGAGACGCCGATGCTGGTCGGCCAGCGCGTCGCCGACTGCGACAACCTGCCGCCGGTGCCGACCGGGGAGGTCTTCTCCACCGACTTCTCCGACGCCACCGTCGGGACGGTGCCGGACGGCTGGACCTCGCGCTGGAACCCCAGCGACTTCCGGATCGCCGACGGCCCGCGCCGGCTGGTGCACACCTCGACCGGCGGCGGCCGCAAGATCCTCACCTGGGACGAGCCCGGGATCATTGATGGCGACGTCGAGGTGGCCGCGCTGGTGCGCACGCCGTCACCCCGTCCCGTGACGCGCTTCCAGCTGCACCTGGCGGCCATGGGGGACGCGAACTCGATCGAGTCCTACTACCTGGACGTCTACAACGACACGATCCGCATCAACCAGAACGTGGGCGGCACGTTCTCGGTGGGCACGACCGCGGCCTACTCCGGCTTCCAGGAGGACCGCTGGCACCACGTGGTGTTCCAGCGCCGCGGCGCCGTGCTGCGCGGGAAGATCTGGCCCTACGGCCAGCCCGAGCCCGCTGGCTGGATGGTTCAGCACACCGACGCCCGCCTCGGCGGCGGCCGGGTCGGCGTGGGCTACGCGCCCACCGCCGGGGTTGTCAACGACTGGGCCTGGGTGTCGGTCGGCACCGGACCCGAGTCCGCCCAGCGCGCTCCCGCCGACCTGATCCCGATGCCCCAGAAGCCCGATCAGGTCGACGACCTGGCCGGCCAGGCCCGCTACGGCGGCATCCTGCTCACCTGGGGTGACGACGAGCACGCCGACCGCTGGGAGATCGAGCGCGACGGCGTCCTGATCGCCGACGCGTGGAAGTCGCCGTCCTACACCGACGCCCTCATCGCGCCGGGCGCCACCGGGACCTACCGGGTCCGCGGCGTCAACTCGATCGAGGGCGCCGGCGAGTGGAGCGCGCCCGTGACCGTGACGGCCGAGGCGCTGCACCCGACGCTGGCGCTGCCGTTCGAGACGACGACCGGGGCGCAGTGGACCTCGCACGCGGCCGAGCTCGCGTTCACGGCCGCGCTGGCCGAGGCCTCACCGCGCGTCGCCGTGACCGAGATCGGTCGCAGCGGCCAGGGGCGGCGCATCGAGCTGGTCCGGGTCGGGCTGAACGCCCCGCCGACGGACGAGGAGATCGACGCACGGCCGACGATCCTCATCGGCTGCACCCAGCACGGCAACGAGCCCGCACCGCGTGAGGCCTGCCTGGCCACGCTGCGCGAGCTGGCGTTCTCGAGCTCGCCCGAGGTGCTCTCGGTCCTCGAGCGCTACGTCGTGCTGGTGATGCCGACCATGAACCCGGACGGCCGCGCCGCCGACGTGCGCGCGCTGCCGACCCTGGGCAAGGACCCCAACCGCGACCACGTCGAGCTCGAGGCGCCGGAGTCGCGCGCGGTCGCGGCCGTCCTGGCCGACCACACGCCCGACCTGGTGCTGGATGCGCACGAGTTCGTGCTCGAGCCGGCCGGTCGCGGCGAGCTCGAGGTGCAGGCCGCCGGCAACCTCAACGCCCACCCGGCGCTGCTGGACCTGTCCGAGGAGCTGGCCTTCGACTCGATCATGGGCAACGCCCCGCTAACGGGTGGCGCCACCTCGGCCGTGTACGGCACCCAGACCGAGACCGCCGGCATCCTGCGCAACACCGCCGCCCTCAAGGGCGCGGTCAGCGTGCTGGTCGAGTCCCGCATCCCCGCCAGCGAGCTGCGCCTCGAGGAGCAGGGCCTCGGCAACAACGCGCCGCAGGTCCGTCGGCGCCGCGTCGCCGGTCAGCGCTTCGCGCTCGCCGAGACGCTGCGCTACGCGGCCGCCAACGTCGACGCGATCACCGCGGCGAGCGCCGCCGCGGCCGCGGCCGCCCAGGCGAACGAGGGCCCGCTTTACACCGGCGGCTCACGCGCCAGCGCGCCGTCGGCCGGCCAGGTGCTGGACCCGCCGCCGTGCGGCTGGCTGACCTGGCTGGCGGACGTCGAGAAGAACGCCGAGCTGCTGGACGCCCACGGCGTGGGCTGGCAGACGGTGTCGACGTCCATCGGCGAGATGGCCTTCATCCCCGCCGGGCAGGCCGGCCGGGCGATGGCCGTGACGCTGGTCGACCCCGGCAGCGAGGACGCCGTGCTGGCCGCCCTGCGCGCCACCGACTGCCCGGTGCGGCCGGCCACGTTCGAGGCCATCCGCGTCGAGCTGGACCGCGCGGCGGCGGCCGGCGCCGTCCCGGCCTCGACCGAGGGCAAGGTCCGTCACGCCCTCGACACCGCCGAGGCCTGGCTGGCGCTGCCGAACAAGCTCGGTCCGGCGCTGTCGCACCTGGACCGCGCCGCCAGCCTGCTGCTGTGGCAGGCCGACGTCATCGACCGCGGCGCCAACCCCGGCGACGCGGTGTGGCTGCGGGCCATCGCCGACCAGATCCTGCGGTTGCGGGCAACCTTCGACTGAGGCCGGGGGCGCCGGTGGATCCCGGCGCCCCCGGCTCGGCCGGTCCGGACCCGGGTGGCGATGGGCTGTGCGGGTCCTAGTTGCGCAGGGCCCGGCCGTCCGGCCCCTCCCCGGGACCCGGCTCGCGCAGGCCAAGGCGCACCGAGCAGACGGGCCAGGCGCGCCAGCCCTGGCGCTGCAGCAGCAGCTCTGCGCGCAGGATCTGCTCCTCGCGACTGGCCTCGTGCGGCAGCCCGGTCCCACCCACCAGCTCCCAGCTGGATGGGAGGAACTGCAGGCCGCCGTAGTAGCCGTTGCCCGTGTTGGCCGACCAGTCGCCGCTGGACTCGCACATGGCGAGCTGATCCCAGACCGTGTGCGCGGGCAGGTCGGCGGTGCGCTGCGGCTTGCCGTAGATCAGCGTGGCCTTGAGCCCGAGCGCCTCCTCGAGCAGCGCCGCGACCTCGTCCGGCCACGCCTCAGGCTGGACGGCGACGAGCATCGTCCGCGGCGCCCCGAGGCCGACGTCGTCCGCCAGGGCGGCATGGATCATGGCGTCGGCGACGGGCGGTTGGCCCAGCGCCGCGATCGCCTCCAGGCGCAGGTCTCCGGCGGGGGTGGCGAGGATCTCACCGGGTTCGACGTCGATCTCCGCGACCCGTTCGTGCGTTGCGACCAGGCCGCCGTCGATCAGGCGCTCCCAGACGGTCGGCTCGTCCGCGGTCACCTGCGGCACGAGCACGCGGAATCCGGCCGGATCGACCGCCGCAACCGTCAGGGTCTCCCGTCGGCGGCCGGGCAGGGACGCCTCGACCGAGCCGAGGGCGAGCGACGTGGCGAAGGTCACGCCCTTGACGGCCATCGCCCGCCCCACGGCGTCCGGTGGCAGCCGCTCGGAGTCCTCGGCCTGGAGGAGGATCTCCGGCAGCAGCGTCTCAACGGGCTCTGCGAGGAAGTCCAGCTCGGACTGGGGCGCAGGCTCGCTGCGCGGCTGGTAGGTGCCCTCGATCGCCTGCGGGTCGGGGGTGGTCTCGGCGGCGGGCTTCTCGTCGCGAGCGCTGCGGCTCGGCAGCGCAGCGGCGACCGTCGGCTGGGTGTGACGCGGCGCGCCGAGCGGATCACCCGCGGCGGTGGTGGCGTCCGGCACGGGCGTTGACCCTGCGGCGCTCGGTCGCTCGACGGGCGGCTCGAGGGTGGTCTCGGCCACCGGCGTGCAGGCCGCGGCGAACGTGCACAGGCAGACCAGGGCGGCCAGGAGAAGGAGGCGACCGGGGCCGCGGTGGCGGGGCCGTCGCGTCGGGGATCCGAGGCCGGGTGGTCTCATCGCGGCGATTGTGGCGGCCGGGCGCGGCGGGAGCGAACGCGCCCTGTGGGCGACGGCCTGCCACCGCCGGTCATGTCGCTCCTCGCACTCGATGCTGCCTCCTCCTCCCCGATGGCTGGACGCTTGAGTGGCCGATCAGCCACCCAACCGTCCAGCCATCCCGGTTAGTTCCGCCGCGCTGCGCGGCTGCGGCGGGCTGAGGGGCGCCGATCAGGGGGTGAGCCGCGGCTCCGGACGCCAGCGCCGTCCGCCGATCCACGTGCCCGCGACCAGGGGCACACCGGGCCGATAGGCGAGGTGGATGTGGCTGGGGGCGTCCAGCACCACCAGGTCGGCCCGCGCTCCAGGTGCCAGCCGGCCGACATCGTCGCGCCGCAGCGCCGCTGCGCCGCCGGCGGTGGCCGCCCAGACCGCCTCGGCGGGGGTCATGTGCATCTCGCGGACGGCGAGGGCGACGCACAGCGGCATCGAGGTGGTGTAGGAGGTCCCGGGGTTGCAGTCGGTGGCGAGCGCAACGGTGACACCCGCGTCGAGCAGCCGCCGCGCGTCCGGGTAGGGCGAGCGG
>CAZVUW010000014.1:30187-44385 GCA_964629825.1 uncultured Actinomycetota bacterium | reverse complement strand
CGGGTAGGCCCCGGTGCTGCGGTCGAGCCACTCGACCCAGCCGCCCTCGCTGTAGGCCGTGCGCGACCAGGGGACGGAGAACGACGCCTCGAGGTCGTCCGCGTAGGCGTTGCCGTGGATCTTGCGGCCCTGCTCGACAGCGCGGCGCTCGCGGTCGGCGGGCGACATGGCCGCGAAGGCCTCTGCGTCGCTGGCGAAGTTGTAGGCACCCACTACCAGCCCGCGCTCCGACAGGTAGCCGCTGGACGGATAGAAGATCGTGCCGATGTCGAGGTCGGTCCAGGTGATGCCGCCGAGGATGCGGTCGTCAAGCTCCCAGAAGCGCCGCCGGTAGGCCAGCCCGACCTTCGTGACGGGCAGGGCGAAGACGCCGGCGAGGTCGGCGTTGATCTCCGACGGGAAGCTGTTGGGGATGCGCGCCAGCAGGTGGGGCGGAAGGGTGCAGATGCAGTAGTCGGCCTGGGTCTGGTCCTCGCCCTCGGGGCCGTTGAAGGTGACGGCGACGCCGTCCTGCCCGCTGACGAGCTCGGTGACCTCGCAGCCGTAGCGGATAGGGCCTTTGAGCGCTGATGCCAGAGCGTGGGGGATCCGGTCCATCCCGCCGGCCGGCTGGAACATCATCATCGCCTGGTCCCAGGACAGCTCGAACGGGAACCAGTAGCCGAAGCGGCTGGCGAGCAGCGCCGAGAGGTCGTGCGGTGGCGCGGTTTCGCCGACGTCGAGGCCGGCGCCGGGTGGCGTGGTGAAGCCGCGCTGGGGGCCGCCGACGTAGCGGTCGTCGGTGCCAAGGGCACCGATGGCGCGCAGCAGCTCGACCATGGCCTCGGCGTCCGCCCCGGTGAGCTCCTCGTCGAGGGCACCGCGGCTGGTCGCCTTGGCGAGCAGCTCGCTGACGTAGCCGAGCAGGTCGGCTCGGGCGGCGCGCTGCCGCACGGGAGTGCCGGCGACGGGGCCGCCGGCGTGCTCCGTGTAGAAGTAGGCGTCAGCGTTGAGGTTGGCGAAGGCCTCGACCTCCACGCCCAGCTCGCGGCAGTAGTCGAGCGTCGTGTGGTGCTGGGGGATGCGCGCCGGCCCGGCGTTGAAGTAGAGGTCGGGGCCGAAGCGGGCGGTCTGGGTGTGGCCGTCGAGGTCCTCCTCGGTGGTGCCGTCGCGGATGGTCCAGCAACGCCCGCCGGGGCGGTCGCGGGCTTCAAGCACCTCGACGCTGTAGCCCGCCTTCTCGAGCTCGTACGCGGCCGCCAGCCCGGCCACGCCGGCTCCGAGCACCACCACCGAGGTCGTGTTCTCCCGCCCCTGCGCCGAGAAGTCCGACGGCGACGGCGGCGTGAACGGCTCCTGCCGCGCCCGTGGCGCCAGGTCGAGCACCTCCATGGCGCCTACGACCGCCCCCGCCCCGCCCGCAAGCGCGAGCGCCTGCAGGAACCGCCGCCTCGTCAACCCCGACCCAGCCATCGGCCACCCCGCGCGTTGCTACGACCTAGATAGTAGTGAATGAGGCGGCCGAGCTCGCGTGGTTCGAGGCATTCCGAGCGCCAGGTGCGCGTCGGGGGACGGGCCTCAACCCGTTTGCGGCATATACGCCGCAAACGGGTTGCGACGCTGCGATCAGAGCAGCTGGGGCGCAGTCAGAGGCTCAGCGGAGGCGGACGGGAATCGAACCCGCCGGACGACCCGAGGCCGTCCCGTCGGTTTTGAAGACCGCGAGGCCCACCAGGAACCCAGACGCCTCCCGGGTGGTAGAGCCAGGCTACCGGGAGGCTCAAGGCAGGCCCCACGCTGCATCGGTATGGAGGCGAACGCACCCGCCGATCCCAACGCCCGGCTCCGCTCAGGGACCAAGGTCCCGCGCAGTTCGGGCCGTTCGACCCTCGCGCGCGCCGGCTGGAGCGGGAGTATCCGGCGAGGCGCGCTCCGTCGCGTGCCCTTGAAGCATCATGAGGAGCGCGTGTTGAGCGCTGGCGATCAGGCGATCCCCACCCCGAGCATCATCCAGGGCGGCATGGGCGTCGCCATCTCCAGCTGGCGGCTGGCGCGAGCCGTCGCGCGGCACGGCCAGCTCGGCACCGTCTCGGGCACAGCGCTGTCGGTGGTTCTGGCGCGGCGACTCCAGGACGGTGACAGGGACGGCTCGGTGCGTCGCGCCTTGTCGCACCTGCCGCTCCCGGGAGTGGCCGAGCGGCTGATCGAGCGCTACTTCGTCGAGTCCGGGATCGGGCCGGATCGTCCCTACGCCGCCGTGCCCCGCCCAACGCTCGACGCGCGATCGGCCTTCACGGAGCTGACCGTGGCAGCGAACTTCGTCGAGGTGTTCCTGGCGAAGGAGGGCCACGAGGGCCTCATCGGCGCAAACTACCTACACAAGGTTCGCCTGCCGACTCCGGCGTCGCTGTACGGCGCGCTGCTCGCCGGGGTCGACTACGTCGCGATGGGCGCCGGGATCCCGCGCGACATCCCCGCGCTGCTGGACGACCTGGCGCAGCACCGGCCCGTCTCGCTGCGGGTTCCGCTCGTCGGGGGCGGGGCGGCGGATGCGGCCACTCTGACGTTCGATCCGGCCACCCTGTGGCCGCCGGGCGCCAGCCCGCCTGCCCTGCGGCGGCCTCCCTTCCTGGCGATCGTCGCCTCCGCCACCTTGGCGAAGGCGCTGGCGAGGGAGGAGAGCACCCGGCCGGACGGCTTCATCATCGAGGGACCTACCGCCGGCGGTCACAACGCCCCGCCGCGTGGCCGGGCCAAGGTGGACGCCAGCGGCGAGCTCCGCTACGGACCGCGCGACACGGTGGACCCAGGTGACGTCGCCGAGCTCGGCCTGCCGTTCTGGCTCGCGGGTGGCTACGGAAACGCCGGCGGTCTGCGCCGGGCGCTGGAGGTCGGAGCGTCTGGAGTCCAGATCGGCACGCTGTTCGCCCTCTGCGCCGATTCCGGGATGGCCGAGACCCACCGCAGGGCGCTGCTCGATGAGATCCGGGCCGGTGGCGTCCGCGTGCGGACGGACCCTCTGGCCTCGCCGACGGGGTTTCCCTTCAAGATCGCGATGCTGGAGAGCACGCTTTCCGACGAGGACGTGCTCGCCGACCGGCGCCGCATCTGCGACCTGGGCTTCCTGAGCGAGGCCTACGCCCGGCCGGATGGTCGCATCGGCTACCGCTGCCCGGCCGAGCCGCTCGAGGACTACGTCCGCAAGGGCGGCGCCCGGGAGGACACCGAAGGGCGCGTCTGCCTCTGCAACGCGCTGACCTCGACCGCCGGCCTGCCGCAGCGCCGCGCAGGCTCCTACGTCGAGCCGGCGATCGTCACGCTGGGAGATGGGCTGGACCAGGTGGAAGGGCTGCTAGCGCGCCACGGTGGTCGGTTCACGGCCGCCGACGTGATCGACTACGTGCGGGGTCCGTCATAGGGCTTGCACCTAAGGGCTGTAAGGCCCAACGCGGGCAGCCGGGCGCAGCTCGCCTCCCATTCCCGGTTGCACTCCGCCTCGCGGCGCTGGGTAGCGGACCATCAGCCGTTAGTCGACGATCGCTCCCAACACGACCAGCGCCACGGTCAGTGCTGTGGCGGCGGTGAGGAGCCCGTCCGTGCGCACCAGCCGGTCGGCGGCCAACCTTCCGAGCGCCCCGCCCAAGGCACCTAGCGGTCCGAGCACCATCGCCCCTAGCCAGCCCGGCCCGACGCTCTCGACGATAGCGAACCCGGCGATCGCACCGACGACGAAGCCGAGGCCTGCGAAGGCGAGCACGGCGCGCCGCGTCGGCAGACGCCTGGTCGCCAGGTCCAGCGGCAGAGCGAGCAGCAGCACGGCAGGCACGGTCAGGAGCGCGGCCCAGACGGAGAAGGCGGCCCAGGAGCTAACCCACCCCGTGAGCCCCGTGACGGCGCTCTGCGTCTGGTCCCAGGTTCCCAGCCAGGCAGCGGTACCGAGGACGAGCGACGTGGCGAGGATGACGACGACCGCCCCTGCCAGGAGTCTCCTCGGCATCAGCCTGCTCCCACCCCCAGACGCAGAGACGGCGGCCATCAGAGGTTGCCCGATCTGTTGATGCTGGAGGTGCCGTGGACGCCCGTCGGGGAGACGAAGCCCGGCTGTGGATCGGCGCTTGCACCCGAGGCTCAGCTGGAGCTGTCCAGCGCCCCGCCATCGTCGCCGGCCACCCCCGAGATCACAACAGGCCCCCGTCGGCAGTCCCCACCACTCTGCTGACGAGCTCTACTTCGTCTATCAGCTCGACGACGGAGGCAGTCTGATCGGAAGCGCCGCTACGGCCGCTAGCCTTGACTCGACGCCTTCGCCGACTCGGTGGGGATCGAACGATGCCGTTGATCACGTGGCACGACGAGCCACCCGCGCTGCGCCGTCCGGTGCTGCTGGTCGCGCTGGACGGGTTCGTCGACGCGGGCGCGGTGGCGTCGACCGCGGGCATGTTCCTGCGCCACCGCTGGCAGTCCGAGGTGGTGGCGACGTTCGACGCCGATGCCCTGATCGACTTCCGCGCCCGTCGGCCCAGCGCCGTGGTCGACTCCGGTCGGATCCGACGCCTCGACTGGCCGCAGATCGAGCTGTGCGCCGCAACCGTCGACGGGCCCCACGACGTCCTGCTGTTGCTTGGACCCGAGCCCGACATGCGCTGGGTCGAGTTCTCCCGCACGGTGGCGCGCACCTGCGCCGACCTCGGCGTGGAGTCCGTGATCGCGCTCGGCGCCTATCCGGCGGCCGTCCCGCACACCCGGCCGATCTCGATCGTCCGCGCCGCCAACATGGTGGCCGGAGACCTCATCCCCGAGGCGGCCGAGATCGCCGGCTACAACGGCCCCGTCGGAGCCTCGACGGCGCTCCAGGTGCTCCTAGGCGAGATCGGCATCCCTGCCGTCGGGCTGTGGGCCGAGGTCCCGCACTACATCGCCGGCTCGCCAGCCCCCGGCGCGGCGCTGGCGCTGGTGCAGACGGTCGCCGCGGCCGTCGGCGTAGAGGTCGACACCCAGGAGCTCCAGGCCGCCGCCAAGCTGCACGCCCGCCAGGTCGACCAGGCCGTCGCCGAGCACCCCGAGGCGCTGGAGATGATCAGCGCCCTAGAGGCTCATGTGGACGCCGGCGGTGACATCGAGCGCCTGCCCAGCGGGGAGGCGCTGGCGGCCGAGATCGAGCGCTTCCTGCGCAGCCAGCAGGAGGGCTGAGCGGCCCGATCCGGGACCGCGCGGCGCAGGGATGACCTACTCGCCCACCTGCCGGTTCAGCAGCCGCACCTTGCCGTGTGCGACCAGCCGCCCGTCCTGGTCGACGATCTCGGCGCACCACAGCTGCAGCCGCCGCCCCTGCTGGATCGGTGTGGCGGTGCACGTCAGCCGCCCCTCGCTGACGCTGCGGAGGAACTCTGTGGAGTTGCCGATCCCCACCGCGATGCTGTCTCCGTCCAGCCACAGGCTCGCGCCGACGCTGGTGGCGGTCTCGACCAGGGTGGCGTACACGCCTCCGTGGACGATCCCAAAGGGCTGGTGGTGGCTCGGGGTGACCGGGAGCTCCACCACGCAGCGCTCTCCAGACGCCTCGACCACCTCGGCGCCGATGAGGTCGTCGAAGGGGGAGCGGTTCTTCTCGAGCGTCTCGCGGTCCACGGCCCTCCTCGCTGCTAGGCGGCCGCGAAGCGTACGCCGGTCTCGTGCCGGGGAACATGGCGCTTGGCAGCCCTGTTGGAGTGTGCATGACGAACACAAGCAGCTTTGGCAGCGCGCCCGCGGACGCGGGCCCCATTGTGACCGACGTGACCGCAGCCACCTTTGACAGCGAGGTCATCGAGGCCAGCCGCACCCAGCCCGTGGTGGTCGACTTCTGGGCTCCCTGGTGCGGTCCGTGCCACCAGCTGTCGCCGATCCTCGAGCGCGTCGCCGCCCGGCACGCCGAGGACGTCCGTGTGGTGAAGCTGAACGTGGACGAGGCGCCGGCCATCGCGCAGCGCTATGGCATCCGCGGCATCCCGGCCGTGAAGGCCTTCCGCGACGGCCGTGTCGCAGCCGAGTTCACCGGTGTTCTGCCCGAGGCCGCGGTCGCGCAGTTCTTCGCCCGCATCGTGCCCACCGAGGCCGACCGGCTGGTCGCCCAGGCCGCCGCCGGCGACGACGGCGCCCGCGAGGGCCTGCTGCGGCGCGCCCTGGAGGCCGACCCTGACCACCGCCGCGCGATCCTCGACCTCTCCCGTCTGCTGATCGACCGCGGAGACGTCGACGAGGCCCGCAGCCTGCTCGGGCGGCTCCCGTCCAAGGACGACGACGTCCGCATGCTGCTCGCCCGCTTGGCCCTCGCCGCCCAGCCTGAGGATGTGGACCTCGACGCGCTTCGGACCGCTGCGGGGCAGGGGGACACCTCCGCCGCGCTGCAGCTCGGCTCGGTGCTGGCGGCGCGCGGCGAGCACGAGGAGGCCATCGATCACCTCCTCACGGCTGTCCGCGACCCCGCGCACCGCGACGCTGCGCGCGAGGGGCTGCTGGCCGTCTTCGCCGTCCTCGGCGACGACAGCGACCTGGTGCGTCGCGCCCGGCCGAAGCTTGCGGCAGCGCTGTTCTGAACCACTGAGTAGGGTTGTCGCCCCGCCTACGGAGACCCACATATGTCAGACGCCAAGAAGGACGAGCTCGAGGTCGTCGAGGACGACCGGGAGCAGCCCGAGCCGGCCATCACGGAGCCGGGCAAGCTCATGCGCATCGCGCTGATGCTGCGCGAGATGCAGGAGGAGGTCCGCCGTGCGGACATGGACGCTGCGGGGCGCGACCGGCTGCGGATCGTCCACGACCGCGCGGTCAACGAGCTGAAGAGCGTCCTCAACGCCGACCTGTCGCAGGAGCTCGAGACGCTCGCCCTGCCCTTCGACGACAACACCCCCACGGAGTCCGAGATCCGCGTCGCCCAGGCCCAGCTGATCGGCTGGCTGGAGGGGCTGTTCCAGGGGATCCAGGCCGCGATCATGAACCAGCAGATGGCGGCGCGCGCTCAGCTCGAGCAGATGGCCCGACGTGGTCTGCCGACCGGTGCGGGGCATCCCGGCCCCTCCGAGGAGGAGCGTCCGCGCGGGGCCTCGCCCGGCCAGTACCTGTAGGCGGCGTCGGCGCTCGGCGAGCGACGGATTTCCCGGCCTCGGCGCTGCCCGCTAGAGTTAGCCGCCATCGGGTAGTTTGCTGCGCTCTCGCGCAGGCCGGCTGCCGCGTGCACCGGTGCAAACCGCAGGAGGCGAGATGGGTCGCGCACGCGATCGGTGGGAGGAGCTCAGCGCGGCGATGGCTCGCGCCGACGTCGAGGCCCTAGTCGACCTGTACGCCCCTGATGCGGTGTGGCTGGAGCCGCAGAACCCGCCGCACGAGACCAATCTGCTGATCCAGTCCTACCTGTCGTCCTGGCTGCAGGCGCGGGAGAACATCGAGATCGCGACCACGCGCCTTCTCGAGTCCGAGGACGGTGACACCGTCGCCGTCGAGTGGACGATCAGCTACGACGCGGGCGGGCGTCGCTGGAAGGCGCTGCCGCGCTCCACGTGGATCGAGCTGGACTCCAACGGCGCGATCCGCTACCAGCGCGACTACTACTGAGCCGCCGCCCGATGCGCGCTCCCTAGCGCACCGGGGTCGTCTGTCGGCGCTGGTAGAAGCGCCATGCCGCCAGCCCGGCCACGCCCAGGGCGCCCGCGCCCGCGACCACCTCGACCGGTGGCTTCGGCACCTGGCTGAGCCTGCTCCGCACGGCGACGGGACGGCGGAAGTCCTTGATCTCCCAGCCGTGCTCCAGCGCGTGCTCCCTCAGCTCGCGGTCGGGGTTGACCGCGATCGGGTTGCCGACGGCCTCGAGCATCGGCACGTCCGTGATGGAGTCCGAGTACGCGTAGCTGGCGTCCAGATCGATGTTGCGCTCGGCGGCCTCAGCCTGGATGGCCTCGGCCTTGGCCTCGGCGTAGCAGTAGAAGTCGAGGGTGCCGTCGTAGCGGCCCTCCTCGTCGACGCCCGCGATCGTCGCGATGACCCGGGGGACGCCGAGGTACTCGGCGAGGGGCTTGACGATCTCGATGCCCGACGACGAGACCAGGTAGAGGTCGTGGCCGGCTCGCCGGTGCTCGTCGAACAGCTCCAGCGCCTCGGCGTAGACGAGGGGGTCGATGACCTCCTGAAGCGTCTCGCGCACCAGGCGCTGGACGCGCTCGGCCTCCCAGCCCTTGGTGACTGCCAGGAGCGTCGCACGTGATCGCTCCATGCGGTCCTCGTTGGCGCCCAGCAGCTGGTAGACGAGCTGGGCGTATGCGCCCTTCAGCGCCACGGCCGGCGAGATCAGCCCCTCCTTGTACAGACCGCGGCTGAAGGCAAGGGTCGAGGACTTCGCGATGACCGTCTTGTCGAGGTCGAAGAACGCGGCCTGGCGGCGGGCAGATTCGGAGGACGCGGCCTGGCGCCGCGCAGAGTCGGAGGTTGCGGCCTTGCGCTCGACCGCCGAGCCGTCTGCGCTCATGCAGCCCAGCCTAGAGGGCGCCTGTGACGGGCCGCATCGGGATCTTCCCGGATGTCCACAGGTCCGCATCGTCCGTCGGCGGGCCGAGTCCTAGGTTCGAGCCACTGACATCCAAGGGGCGAGCAGTGCAGGACCTGCCGGTCGCCGTCGTCCTGGCCGACCCGCTTGGGGCGGAGGTCGCCGCCTGGGTGGAGACCGCCGGCTGGCAGGTGGTGGGCCTGGACGGTCCACTGCGACCGGCGCTCGTGCTAGCGGGCCGTGTGCTGCCGGGCCTGCCTTCGGTCGTGGTTGTCGAGGGGAGCCCGGCTATCGCCGAGGTGCGATCCGCCATCCAGGCGGGCGCGGTCGATGTGATCGCCTGGCCCGAGGACCGGACTCGGCTGATGGAGATCCCGGCGCGGCTCGGATCGGCGGCGGCGCCGTCGGGCGGGCCGGCCGTGGTCGGGCTCGCCGGGGTGGCCGGTGGGGCCGGCACGTCCACGCTGGCCCTCGCGCTGGGAGGGCTGCTGGCCTGGTCGGGTCGGCGGGTGGTGGTGGTCGGCGACGAGGATCTGCTGCGGCTGTGCCGCTGCGACCCGTGGCGAGGGCCGGGTGCAGCCGAGCTCGCCCTGCTCGAGCCGGCGGCCGCGGCGGGTGAGGTGACCCAGCTCGCGCGGTCCGTCCCGGGCTTGCCGGCGCTGTGGGCCCTGGGAGGGGGCGCTCTACCGACGGCGGCCGTGAGGAGTTGGCCGTTTGATGCCGTGGTGCTGGACCGGCGTTGCGACGCCGCCGAGGCGGACATCCTGTGCGGACGTCCCGATGTGCACCTCGCGGCGGCGCGCTCCCTTCCCGGGACGCTGATCGTCAACGGCGGCGGCCCGCTGGACCGGAGCTCGGTGACCGCGCTGCTGGAACGGCCGCCGGCGGGGTGGCTGCCAGCGTCTGCCAGGGTGGCGCGGGCCGGGTCGGCGGGCCTCGTTCCTTCGGCGCTGCCGGGCAGGTGGCTGGAGCTGCTCCGGTCCGCCGCGGTGCACGCGCTCGCTGCGCGAAGGGCGCTCTGACCTGCGCTTTCGCGGCTATCCCCAGGTTCGCCTGCCGATCTGGCCGGTCGTCTTCCGCTTCCCCCTAGGTTCGGATCAGGTCGGTGCCGCCGAGGGGGACGGCACCCGGGGGGAGCGTCATGTCGACGGCCGAGAGCCTGGTGTCTTTGGAGCGCGTGCGCCGCCGCGTGACGGAGGACCCGCTGGTGGTTGCGGTCACCGCGGCCGGTGCCGACGGTCCCCGGCGCACCGCGGCCCTCCGGTCCGCCGTCGCCCGGGCGGTCCGGCAGGAGGGGGTGCTGCTGGCTCCGACGGCGCTGGCTTCGCTTGTGCGCAGCCTTGCCGACGAGCTGGGTGGCCTGGGTCCGCTTGAGGCGCTGCTGCGCGCCCCCGACGTGACCGACGTCCTGGTGAACTCCCCGGACGAGGTCTGGGTCGAGCGCGCCGGCCGTCTGGAGCGCACCGACGTCACCTTCCCCGACGCCGAGGCGGTGCGTTCGGCGGTGCTGCGGGTCATCGGGCCGCTCGGGCTTCGCCTGGACCGGGCGCGGCCCTACGTCGACGCTCGGCTGTCGGACGGCAGCCGCCTCCATGCCCTGCTGCCCCCGCTGGCGCCGCACGGCCCAACCGTAACCATCCGCAAGTTCGCGCCGGTGGCGCTCACCTGGGACGACCTCGCCGCCGCCGACGCGGTGCCGGAGGATGTGGGCCAGCTCCTTCGCGATGCCGTGTCGGCGCGCCGCGCCATCGTCGTGTGCGGGCGGACCGGCACCGGCAAGACGACCCTGCTGAGCCTGCTGCTCGGGGCGGTCGGCGCCGATGAGCGGGTGATCGTCATCGAGGACGCGGCCGAGCTGCGCCCGCGCACGCCGCACGTCGTCCGACTCGAGACCCGACCGCCCAACGCCGAGGCGGCCGGCGAGGTCACCTTGCGGGATCTGGTGCGTCAGGCGTTGCGCATGCGCCCGGAGCGGATCGTGGTGGGCGAGGTGCGCGGCGTCGAGGTGGTGGACGTGCTCCAGGCCCTGGCCACTGGTCACGAGGGCTGCATGACCACCGTGCACGCACGCGCGGCCGACGAGGCGCTGGTGCGGCTCGAGGGGATGGCCCTGTTGGCCGGGCTGCCGCTGGAGGCGGCCCGGGCGCAGCTCGAGGTCGGGCTCGACCTGCTGGTGATCTGCGGCCGGGGGCCGGAGGGGCGGCGCGGACTGGTGCAGATCTCGGAGCTGACTCGCCGCGGTGGTGACGGCCCGCTCAGGGTCAAGGAGCTGTGGAGGCGCACCTCATGGGCGTGAGGGCGGCGGTGCTCCGTTCGGGCCGACCGGGCCGGGCGGGTCGGCGCCGCCGGCCTGATGGGCTCGACCTCGATCTCCTGATCGAGATCCGCGCCGCCCTGGAGGCGGGAGCCGCGCCTGCGGCAGCGCTTGGCGTGGCGACTTCCGGGCCGCTTGCGACGATCGCGCGGGACCTGGCGCTGGGCCGGTCGCTGGCCGAGGTCGCGGCCCAGGTGTCCACGGGCGACCCGCGGGGCGACCTGCTCATCCGCGGCTTGGCGGTGGCGGAGCGGACCGGCGCCGGAGCGGCCGATGCGGTGGAACAGGTGCTCAGGGCGGCGGACGAGAGCGCGGCCCTGCAACGCTCGTTGACCGCAAGGACCGCTCAGGCGCGCGGGACGGCGGTGCTGCTCGGCGCCCTGCCGGTGGTCGTGTGGGTGCTGCTGGTCCTGCTGGACCCGACGGTGCTCCGCTTCTACGCGCAGCCGGTTGGAGCGGTGACGGCGGCGATCGCGCTGGGGTTGATGCTCGTCGCGCGAGCAATGTCCCGCCGCATCGTGGCCGCGGTGGAGAAGGCGCCCGATGCGGTGGACCCGCTGCTCGGTCCGCCCGGCAGTCGCGATCCCGTCCGTGCCTTGGCGATGGCTGTGCCCGTGGCGGTGATCCTCGGAGCTGGCGCAGGCGCGGGTGTGGGAGCTGTGGCGGGTGTTGGGGCGGCGGCATGGGGTCTTCGTAGACGTCGGTCGGCGGTCGTGGACCTGTCCGGCGGAGGCACCCCCGAGACGGCCGAGCTGCTGGCGGTCGCCTTGGGGGCGGGTCTCCCACCTGTCGCGGCGGTCACGGAGGTCGCGGCGCTAGGGCCGCCGGCAGCGCGGGCGCCGCTGGCTGACGCGGCGCGACGCCTGTCGAGTGGCTGGTCGGTCGGCGAGGCCTTCGACGGTGGCGGGCTGGAGCGGATCGGTTCCGTGCTGGCCGCCACGGCCCGCTGGGGCGCGCCGGTCGCCCCGGCGCTGCGGCGTCTTGCGGCGGATCTGCGAGCGGATCGTCTGGCCGCGGGTGAGGCCGCCGCCGAGCGCGTCCAGCTGCAGCTGCTCTTCCCCACAACCCTGCTGACGCTGCCGGCCTTCGTGCTGGCCGTCGTCCCGCCCGTGCTGTGGACGGCGTTCAGCGGATGACGGCGCGTCAGCCCTACCGAGAAGGAGCAACGCCATGACGTTGCGCAACCACTCCTCCGCCGGCATGGCGAGGCGCCGCTGGGGCCCTCGGTCGTCCGTCGGCAGCACTCGGCCCGGCGACCGGCGCCCGTCGGTGGCGGCGCCGCCGTCCGCGCGCGAGGCCGAGACGGGCCGTCCGCTGGCGTCGGCCGTTCCGCAGCCCGCGGGCCGGCCCGCCAGTCGGCCGCGGCTGGATGACGACCGCGGCTCGCAGACCGCCGAGTACGCCCTGGTGGGCGGCGTGGCGGCCGCTGCGGCGGCCGCGTTCATCGCGCTCATCACCAAGGGGGGCTTCATCAAGGTGATCGTCTCCCTGATCATCAAGGCCCTCACGGAGCTCATCGCCAAGTGGTTCTGACCACTTCCGGTGGCCGGAGCGGGGGGAGCGCCGTCCGCGGCGGCCCCCCGCCCACCGGCGGAATGCAACCGACCGGCGGCACCGCCCCCGGCCGTCCCTCGCCTGGCGCTCCCACGGGCTTCGCCTGGCGTTCTGACCGGGGCAGCCAGACGGCCGAGCTGGCCATGCTCATGCCGGCGCTGACGCTGATCGTGCTCGCCATCCTCCTGTCGGGCTTGGCGGCCAGCGAGGCCGTTCTGGCCCAGGCAGCCGCGCGTGATGGCGCCCGGGTTGCGGCGGTTGACGATGACGCGGCGGCGGTCGAGGCGGCCAGGGCCGTCGCGGGCGAGCGGCCCATCGTCGTAGATGTGGACCCGCCCACCTCCGCGCGGCGCGGTGGGGAGCTGGTGACCGTTCGCGTCCGGCTTCGCAGCATGGCGCTGCAGCGCATCGGGCTGGAGATGTGGTTCCCCGCGAGCGCCACCATGCGGGTGGAAGGCCTGTGACCGGCCTGGCGGCCGTCTCGGCAGTGGCGGCCGCATTGATGGCCGCGAGCATGGCGGCGGGTGTCGCCCTGGTCCTTCGGTTGCACGTCGGCGTGCAGGCCGCCGCAGATGCCGCCGCCCTGGCGGCGGTGCTGGCAGCGCCGATGGCCGGAGGGGACGGCGACTCGTGCACTGCCGCTGTGGAGGCTGCGGGAGCCAACGGGGCAACGCTCGCGGAATGCAGCGCTCCTCCAGGCGGGTGGGCTCTACGGGTGCGCGTTCGGGCGGTGGTCCCGTTCTCGGGGCTGGGCGTCGCACTGCCCGCGCTGTCGGCGACGGCAGCGGCGGAACTGGCCCCCGAAGCCGCTACGTTTGACCCGCTGCCCCTATCGCGCGCTCGACCGTCACGCGGCCTGACCGAGGAACCACTTGGAGCCCACAGCGCAGACGCAACAGCAGCCGGAGACGCCAGGGCAGGCGACGCCCGAGGCGCCGGCCGAGCGTTCGCGCCGTCGCGGGGTTGCTGCACGGCTCGACGCCTTCCGCACTTACCCCGCAGGCCGCCGCTTGCTGGGCTGGCTCGCCAGTCTGCTGATCCTGGCCGGCATCGGGCTGCTCGTGTATCCGTTCGCGACGGACATCTACACGGAGCGGGTCCTCCAGGTCGAGCTCGAGCGCGAGCTGATCCGGCCCGAAGCCCGAACGGCTTACCTCACCCGCACCGTGCGTGCCGGCGACCCGCTCACGCGGATCGTCATGCCCGACCTGGGCGTGGATGCGGTCGTCGTGGAGGGGACATCGATGGCCGCGCTGCGCGCCGGCGCCGGGCACTACCCCAACACGCCCCTGCCGGGGGAGCGCGGCAACGTCGCGATCGCCGGTCACCGCACCACCTACGGCCGGCCCTTCGCCCGCCTCGACGAGCTGCCCGTCGGTGCCGAGATCCGCCTGGTGACCCCGGTCGCCACGCACACCTATCGTGTCGTGCCAGCACCCGAGGACGTGGAGCGGCCGTGCCCCAACGGTGCTTGCTGGGTCACCGGCTCCCGGGATTGGAGCGTCGTGGCGCCCGAGCCCGGGTCGGTCCTGACGCTGACGACCTGCCACCCCAAGGGTTCGGACCGCGAGCGGCTGATCCTGCGCGCCGAGCTGGTCGACAGCGTCGAGCGGCCCCTTGACGGCTCCGCCTCCGACTCCACCGAGCCGGTGGAGGGGACGTGACGTCGCGGGGTGTCGTCGCGGGGGTGGCTGCCCGAGCGCGCCGGGCGGTGTTAGAGATGGCTGCGCTGGTGCTGACGGTGCTGCTGCTCGGCTCGGTGGGGGCTGGCGCGGCGCAGGCGCAGACGACTTCCTCCGGCGAGCCCACTGGCCGGCCGGAGCAGACGATGACGCC
>CAZVUW010000014.1:0-30087 GCA_964629825.1 uncultured Actinomycetota bacterium | reverse complement strand
GAGGGCAGCGTCCTGCCCAACGACCGCTACCGGCTCGAGACCAGGGTCATCACCGGGACCAATGGCAAGGAGGAGGCGAGCGCCTGGGTCGGCCACGAGATCGTCATCGATGCCGACCCGCCCACCCCGGACCTCCAAGCCACCGCAGAGGAGGACTCTGTAGCGCTTGCATGGACGCCCGCGCGGCTGCCGGACTTCGGCGGCTACCTGATCGAACGCGCGCCTTCGGGCGGGTCGTTCGAGCGTGTGGCAACCCTGTCCGATGCCTCCGTTGGGCGCTTCCGGGACGCCGAGGTCACACCGGGCAGCTGGCGCTATCGGCTGGTGATCGTCCGCTGGGCGGCCGGTGGCGGGGAGCGCCGATCAGCTTCCCCTGAGCGCAGCGTCGAGGTGGCGGCTCCCGAGCCGGACCCAGCCAGGCAGGACTCGGGCGGTGACTCCTCGCAGGGCGACGACTGGGATGGCTTCTCGGAACCCGCCGTCGATCCGGAGGTGCCCACCGAGGATCCCAGCTCTGCACCGGCCGTGCCACCTGTGCCGCGCTCAGGGACACGCGGCAACCGGCCGGTCGGGCCCCCCGTCGGGTTCTCGGGTGACGTCTATGAGGACACGCTTCCCTACGATCCGGACTCCCTCGAGGAGCAGGTGGTCACCGAGCGCACCGTGGCCGGCGAGGGCACCGAGACCGCGACTAGCACGCTCACGATCTCGGAGAGCCAGCTCGACCTCGAGGCCGTTCTGACACCGATCGCCGGCGCGCTTCTTCTGTTCGTGACCGCCGGCCACGTCCTGGCCTTCCGCCGCCGCTGACGCCTGCCGGCTGACGCCCTGCCGCCCCGCCCACCCACGCTTACGGCGCCCACACTTGGATGTTGTTTTCGACGGACATGTCCGTCGAAAACAACATCGAACCGGGGTGGGGGCGGGATCGGCTCGCGCGGCCGGCCAGGGTGTTGTTCTCGGCGCGAATGCGCGTCGAGAACAACATCGAGGTGCGGGGGTGGGGCCGGTCAGGTCTTGATGAAGAAGCGGATGAGGGTGATGGCCATGTCGGTCGAGTCGACGGCCGGCCAGACGCTGTCGATGCGGATCTGAAGCTGCGTGATCTGCGCCGCGTCGACCGCGAAGTCTTGGAACTCCGCGGTGTTCGACAGCTCCAGCTCGGCGCCGCCGCCGTCCCAGGTGATCACCAGCTCGCGCGGACGTCCGTGGGCGGGCGCGGCCTCGCCCGGCGCGCCGGCGAGGAAGCCGATGCGTGCGAGGTCGGTCGGCTCGGCGAAGGTGATCGTCAGCGTCTCGCCGGTGCCGTCGCCCGGTGAGCCCTCGGTCCACCAGGTGTTGTCGAACCCGTCGATGGTCGCGCTCGCCTGGTGGTCCGGCAGCTCCGAGGAGGCCGTGACCCCGCTCGGGTTCACCATCTCGTAGTTCGGCGCGACGATCCGGCGGACGCGCTCGTACTGGTCCGTGACCCAGCCGACGACGGGCTCGCGCCAGGGTCCGATGACCCCGACGGCTGCGAGGATCACCGCCAGGGCGACCACGGCACGCAGCAACCGCATGACGCCACGGCCCGTCTTCTCCACCCGCCGCCGGGCGCTCTTGACGCTCGAGCCCGGGCGGCCGGGTCGCTCGCCGGCCTTGGGCGCCTTGCGGCGGCGCCGGAAGATGCGCTTGAACAGCGACACCTTCGCCACCGACGCGTCGGCCAAGGAGTTCGCGCAGCGCCGGCAGAACTTGCGCTCGGGCTTGTTGGGCTCGCCGCACTGCCCGCAGACGAGATCGCCCGGCTCGATCTGGCGGCTCGGCGCGGTCTTGCGGGTCGGCGGCCGGGGCGGTGGCGCCTTGGGCTTCTGCTCGGACGGCTTGCGTGCCGCCACGGACGCTCCACCGGCACCGGCACCGGCACCCGCACCGGCGCCGGCCGCGCCGCCCGGACCCGCGCCAGCCCCCGTGGCAGTCCCAGCACCCGCCGCACCGGCCGCGGCCGCAGCACCCGCCTTCTCCGACGTCTTCCTGGACCGCGCGACCCGGCCTGACGCGGGCGGGCCCTGCGGCGGCGTCGGCGTCGGAGTCGGCGGCGGCTTGGCCACCAGCGCCGCCGCTCGGCGCGCCTTCTCGGCGGCCGCCGCGGCGGCCTCCTCGGCCTTCCTGCGCGCCTCGGCCTCGGCCTTGGCCTTGGCCTCGGCTTCCGCTCGCTCGCGCTCGGCGCGCTCGGCGGCCTCCTTGGCCTCCGCCTCGCGCTTGGCCGCCTCCTCACGCGCCCGGGCGCGC
This sequence comes from uncultured Actinomycetota bacterium, assembly GCA_964629825.1. Lineage (GTDB taxonomy): Bacteria > Actinomycetota > Nitriliruptoria > Euzebyales > Egibacteraceae > CAZVUW01. Next base: position 27,816 of record CAZVUW010000014.1, on the reverse strand, counting down.
TTAGCCTCCTCGGCGGCACGGCGCTCCGCCTCCTCGGCAGCGCGTCGCTCGGCCTCTTCGGCCTCGCGGCGGGCCTTCTCCTCGGCGGCGGCGCGCTCCTCGGCCTCGCGCTTCAGCCGGGCCTCCTCGGCCTCCTTCGCCTCACGCTCCAGGCGCGCGCGCTCGGCCTCGTCGGCCTCCTTGGCCTCGCGCTCGAGGCGCTCCCGCTCTTCCCGCTCGGCCTCGAGCCGCGCCCGCTCCGCCTCCTCGGCCTCGAGCCGCTCCCGCTCGCGCTCCCGCTCGGCCGCCTCCTCGGCTTCCTTGCGAGCCCGTTCCCGCTCGGCCGCCTCCTCGGCCTCGCGCCGGGCGCGTTCCCGCTCCGCCTCCTCCTCGGCGATGCGCTTGCGCTCCAGCTCCTCGGCTTCTCGGCGGGCCTTCTCCTCGGCGGCGGCGCGCTCCTCGGCCTCCTTGCGCGCCTTCTCCTCGGCGGCGCGCAGGCGCTCGAGCTCCTCCTGGGCCGCTCGGGCCTCGGCCTGCGCCCGCTCGGCCGCGGCGAAGTCCTCCGGGCTGGGCGCCGCGACCGCACCGGCGGAAGCCTCGTCCGCTGGCGCGTCGAGCGTTCCGACCGCGGCCTCCTCCTCGGCGCCGCCGCCGATCAGCGAGCGGACCTTCTCGACGATGCCTCCGCCGGACTCAGCGGCCGCCTCGTCGTCGGCCGGCTCCTCTTCGTCGGGGATGTACTCGCCCACGTGCGGCAGGTACCCGGGGCACCCGCCGCAGAACTGGTCGTCGTCGTCGTTCTGATAGCCGCACTCCCGGCAGACGATCATGGCGCGGCCTCCTCGATGGTCCAGACGACGTTGGCCGGCACGTGCTCGGCCACGAGACTTGCTATGCGCCGGCTCACCTCGCCGCGGATGCGGATGGTGAGCTTCGGCTGGTCGGAGCCCGGCAGCTCTCCGCCGGGGGTAGGCGACCAGGTGCAGCCGCCGGACTCCTCCAGGGAGACCTCGCCTCCGGTGGCGAGCTCCAGTACCTCCTTCAGGGCCGCGAGCGTCCCCCGCCGCTCGTGCCGCTGGGCGGCCGATGCGATCGCCTCGCGCTGCTGCTCGGCGCTCCAGGTCTCGTCCAGGTCCAGCCCCATCCACATGGCGAGCCAGGGGAGGAAGTCGGGCGGTGTCAGCAGCGGATCGAGGTAGGCGTCGATGCAATCAAGGGTCGTGAGCACGGGGGCGAGCACCTCGTCCAGGCCCGCCAGGAAGCGCTGGGCGAACTCGTCCTCCTGGTAGACCCCCGGCAGCTGCAGGCTCAGCGGATGGGGGTTCTCGAGGCCGGGAACGGTGCCGCGCATCTCAGTCCTCCACCAGGATCGAGTGCTGGTAGCCGAACAGCAGCGCGTGCTCGGAGATCTCCAGCCGCTGGACCGGTGCGGACCGCTCGCCGGTGACGGGGTCGGCCGGGAAGAGCGTGGCGTCCTCGACGAACTCGACGCCCGGCAGGTGCTGGAGGGTCGAGTAGACCTCGCCGACGTGGACGGGCCGGCCGAACGGCCAGCCGGTGCCGTGCGGACCGCCGCGCGTCGGGTGGAAGTAGGCGTACAGCGCGTCGAGGGCGTCGGCCTGGAGGCGCAGGGGGTTGACCCGCGGCCGGGCGCGCAGGCGGGCGACCACCGTCACGCCCTGGTACACGGGCGGCTCCACGACGATGCGGGTGCCGATCAGCCGGCGCTCGTCCAGGTAGGCGGCGATGCGCTCGAGCGTCTCGTCGTCCGGGAGCAGCTCCTCGAACGCCAGGCGGTGGTCCTCCTCGGTCACGGTCGGCACGACCAGGATCCGCACCGCGGCTTGGCCGTCGTCGCCGGCGGGGGCGCAGCGGACGCGGGCGACTTCGGGCGCGGCCTCGCGCGCAAGGAGCTCGTAGTCCTCGGCCGTCACCGCACGCCCACGAGTGCGCAGCGAGAGCGGTCCGCGCAGCTTGGCGTTGTCGAGCGTCTCCCCGTCGACGCCGCCCGAGGCCGAGGTGCGGTTGCTGACCCGATCGATGAAGGCGATCGCGGACTCGAGCACCGAGATGGCGCCCGCCGCCACGTTGCCGGCGCGCCCGCCGCCGGTGCGGTAGTGGCGGATGCGCAGTGGCGCGCCCTTGGGCGGCACCGCGCCGTACTGGCGCATGGAGCCGTCGGCCAGCCGCACGGCCGGGCCGAAGACGACCTCGCCGGACACGCGGTCGAGCAGGAAGTGCTTGTCGTCGGGCTCCGACTCGGCGAAGGACTCCACCAGCGTCCACTCCTGCCAGCCGTCGCCGGCGGCGACCTCCAGCACCTCGGGCTGGTCGGCCGGCACGACGGGGGAGCGCCGCAGGGCGAAGCGCTGCCCGGGCACGCCTTCGGACAGCCCGATGATCTCGTCGTCGATCAGCTCGGCGTGGACGGCCTGGGCCGTGCCGCCGACCGTCGACGCCTCCACGCGGCGGATCTTGGGCGAGCGGGAGTAGAAGGGCTGACCCTCATACGGCTCGACCACGCGGCAGCGCACCCAGCCGGCCCGCTGCTGGGCGATGACGTGCACGACATGCCCACGGGGCACGTGCAGGATCACGTCGCCGTCCTTGTTGAGGCCGCCGGTCGTGTCGCGGTCGACGGGGCAGCCGATCCAGCCCTCGGGGGTCCACGCCTCCCACACCAGCGGCGGGTTAGTGGGGTCCACGCCGACGCCCTCCACGGAGCAGCCGAGCGACAGCCGGATGGCGCAGCCCGGTACGGCCTTGTCCAGCCCGATGTAGAGCGCGTCCCCGGCGGCGGGCTCGTCGCCGAAGCAGGTGAACTCCACGTCGCCCGCGAGCTCCTCGCGGTGGTCGCGCAGCGGTCCGTCGCTGATCGAGGAGCCGACGGTCTCGACCGCGGAGGGGACGATGTCGCGATGCTCGACGGTGGAGAAGGACACCACGTCGCCACCCGTCGCGTTGCTGGTCGACACCCTGGTCCCGACCGGGACGGCGACGGTCTCCTCCAGCGGCGCGGAGAGCCAGAAGGTCACGTCGGTCGACGCGGCGGTCGGCGGGAACAGGCGAACACCGACGAGGTCCAGGAACTTGACGTAGTTGCGGTCCGGGACCCGGTTCAGGCGGTAGACGAGCTGGTCCACCATGAACGCGAACGTCTCGATCAGGGTCACACCCGGGTCCGACACGTTGTGATCGGTCCACTCGGGGCAGCGCTGCTGGACCATCCGCTTGGCGTCGTCGACCAGCTGCTGGAAGCGGCGGTCGTCCAGGTTCGGTGCCACGAGGCTCATGGCTCCTCCTCCGAGGGGATCACGTAGAACGGGAAGACGAGGTTGCGCGGGTCGTTGGAGCCGGCGACCGAGTAGCGGATGTCGATGTAGAGCGTGGCGGGGTCGCTGTCGAGGGCGGTCACGTCGACGTCGGCGACCTCGATCCGCGGCTCCCAGCGCGCCAACGCCAGGCGGACCTCGTACGCGAGCCGGCCCGCGGTGGTCGCGTCGGCGGGGGCGAAGACGTAGTCGTGGATCCCGCAGCCGAAGTCGGGGCGCATGGGGCGCTCCCCATAGGCGGTCGACAGGATCAGCCGGATCGACTCCTCGAGCTCGCGCTCGCGCGACACCAGCGCCACCCCGCCGGTGTGGTCCACGCGCATCGGGAATGCGATCCCTCGGCCGATGAACTCCTCGCTCACGGTCGCCTCCTCATGGGCCGAGCAGCACGGTCGGGCACCCCGGCGGTGCGATGGACGTCGTCACGGGCGCGCCGCTGGCGGGGTTGGCGCCGGTCACCACCGTCCCGACGCGTGCGGCGGGCAGCCCGCCGATCAGGACGGTCATGGCGGCGTTGCCGGGTGTGGTGGCGCCGACGCAGGCGGTCCCGGAGACGGGTGTCGGGACGACGGCCGCGGGCTGCCCACCGATGAGCACGGTGGGCACACCGGGACCCATGATCGCGTCTCCGGTGACGGTCAGGTCTCCGACGCGGGCGGCGGGGGTGGGCATGGTGTCCTCGCCTCAGTTGATCTTCACCAGGGAGCCCTGAACCGTCAGGATCCCCGTCGACTTGACCGTGCAGGTCGCGTTGGCGGCCAGCTCGCCGCTCATGCCCTTCAGGCTGAGCGCACCGGCGCCGGCATCGACGGTGGCGCCGGTCTGAGCCTTGGCCTCGATGCTCTGCCCCTGGATGGAGACGCCCATCTGGCCGTTGAGGGTGAGCTTGTTCGCGGCCTTGAGGGTCATGTTGCCCTTGGCCTCGATCGTGATGTCGCCGCCGGCAAGGATGCTGACGTTCCCCTGGGAGTTGACGTCGATCAGCGTCTTGGTCTCGTTCAGGTCGATCCAGTTCTTCTCGTTGCCGGTGCGCACCCGCAGACCCTTGTTGGAGTCGTCGTCGAAGAAGACCAGCCCCTGACGCGTCCGAGAGGTGATCCGGCGCGTCACGGACTTGCCGTTCTTGACGGCCTCCGTCCAGTCCTTTCCGGGCTTGTCGCTGCCGTTGTAGAGATGCCCGATGACGTAGGGGTGGTTCAGGTCGCCCCGATCGAACCCGACCAGCACCTCGTCGCCGACCTCCGGCATGAACAGGGCGCCGTAGCCGTTGCTAGCCGCCATGTGCGACACCCTGATCCAGCCGGTCTCGACGTTGTCGTCGAGCCACGGCAGCTTCACCTTGATGCGGCCGAGCTGGTCGGGGTCGTTGATGTTCGTGACTATCGCGGGCGCCACGCCCGGAACCCTCCAGCGGACGTCCTCGGCGGTCCCGCCGACCGCACCGAGAAGGGAGTGCTCGCGCGAGCCGGTGGCCGCGATCTCGCAGCGGTAGCCGTCGGTCGAGATCGAGTGGCGGACCTCGGTCAGCACGTACGAGCCCGCGAAGCGCTTGCCGAGGTTGCCGACGCTGATCGCGGCGCCCGCCATCAGTTTGGGGTCGCCGACCGTGACGCCCACCAGCTCGGAGTGGGCGCTGGCGACGCGCTCGGCGCGTCCCAGGGCAGCGGCGTTCGCCTCCGCCTGCGTGGTGTAGGGCGTCGCCACGACCACGTCCTCGGCGTCCCCGAACAGCATGCTGAGCTTCTTCGGGTCGCCGAGGGGCGTCTTCGCCGCGGTCGTCTTGGCGTCGGCTTCGGCGACCACCGCCCTCTTGGTGAGCGGGTCCCACCCGCGGGTCTTCACCTTCGAGACCTGGCCGGCGACGGTGACGACCACGCGGGCCTCGAGCAGGTTCTCCCCGGCGACCAGCTGGGTCGTGTTGACCTGTTTGACCGATCCCGGCTTCGGCGCCTCGTCCACCGGCGGCGGCGGGAGGAAGGTCAGCTTCCCCTCCTCCGAGCCGACGACCCACCCGACCTCCTGCGCCAGGCGGTTGATGAACTCCCAGGGGGTCTCGTTCAGGCGCAGCGTGTGAGGCCGCTGGATGATGTCGTTGCCGACCTTCGCCTGGACGCCGGCCGCCAGGGCCACGTTCTGGACGATCTTGGCGTAGGTCTGGTTGATGAAGGCCTCGACCTTGCGTCCGCGCAGCAGCCGGTGTGTCTTGTCCATCGCCCGCACCACGACGGTGAAGCCGCGCTCGTCAAAGGCGGACTCGAGCTCGGTGATCTCGCCGTCGAAGATGGTCGTGGTCTGGGTCTGCGCCACCGCCACCTTGAGGGCGGCGCCGATCTCGAACCTGCTGTCATCGGCGATGGCGTTGCGGTCGTCGATGAACACGAGCGTCGCCACGTCGGGGCCCCGCAGGTTCGACTGGACGATCGTCTCGATCAGGAGCAGCTCGGTGGCCGGTGACAGCGGGCTGCCGTTCACGCTGATGCGGCAGTTCGTGGTGTCGGGCGCTACGAAGGTCGGCACGTCACGTCTCCAGCTCGTTGAGGTCTGGGATGAGCACGGTCGTCCCCGGGGTGAGCCGCATGGGGTCGTCGATGCCGTTGGCCTCGGCGATGTCGCGCCAGCGGGCGGGGTCGCGGTACTCGGCGAAGGCGATCGAGTGCAACGTGTCGCCCGCCACCACGGTGTGGACCCGTGTCGAGGTGATCGCACCCGAGGTGGGGTTCTGCCGTGGCGGCGGGTCGGTCGGCATCTCCTCGAGCGTCAGGCTGGCGGTCGCGCGCACAGGGACGCCGTCGGGCCGGAACAGCGTGTAGCGGACCGTCACGCTGGTGACCACGGCGACGAAGCTGACGAACTTGCCCCAGCCGAACACGACCCATGGCGGGCTCGGCTCGGAGTCGAGGGTCTGCTTCAGCGGCTTGACCGCGTCGAGCAGCGCCTCCGCCTTCTCCGTGACGTCGGGGTTGGACTGCTCGCTGGCGTCGAGCAGGATCTCGAGGTTGAGGGTGGCCGGCTGGCTGCCGCGGAACTGCGCCATCGCGGCCGAGACGGCGCCCACCTGCGGCTCGCGGTTCCAGGTCGCGCCCTTGGAGATCGAGATCTCCTTCGGGTTGAAGGTGAGCACGACCTCCTTGACCCGGCCGGACTTCACGTCCGACAGCTTGGGCGTCTCGGTGCGCGCCGGCGGCTTCACCAGCGCCAGATAGGCCTTCTCGGTTCCCGTGGATGGAGTGGGCATCGCGCTCACCGGATCCTGAAGCCGTGGTGGGCGATCTCGAGCGTCTCGGTGGCGACCGAGGCCGAGGACACGTCGAGGTTGGGTCCGCTCCAGCGCACTGGGATCACGCCCTGAAGCTCCCAGGTGGCGACCGGCTTCTCGTCGAGCGTGTAGACGATGATCTCGGCGTTGCTGCGCTTGATCGGCACGGTCATCCGCGCGAACCACTGCGCGATCTTGGAGCTGTCGGCGTTGAGCGAGCGGGTGAACTTGACGTTCGAGTACTTGATGCGGCCGGGCAGCTGGTGCACGAACGAGTTCATGCCGCCCTCCTCGTGCTGGAGGATCTCGACCTCCAGGGACAACCCCTCGCACTTCTGGAAGGAGCCGAGGTCGTGGTTGTCGATCTTCACGGAGAACTTGACGGTGACCGCGGGATCGGTGATAGCCGGCACCGCTACCTCCTCCTGTCGGCGGCATAGCCGAGTCGGGCCTGCTCCTGTCGCAGGTCGGCCAGAAGGTGACGACGCAGCCGCCGGTAGAGGCGGAGCGCGAGCACGTCGAGCTTCGAGCCCTCGAGCTTCTCGGGGTCGAAGGGCTCGGTGGTGTCCCGGGGAAGAGGCGGCTCGGGTGCGATCGCACTGCTGGTCACAACCTCGCCCCGGGCGGCCTGCAGGGTCGGACCGCTCTGGGTGCGCTGGACCACCGGAGCGCCGGGGACCGGCTGCTGGTCGGGCGGCGTCCAGGCACCGCCGACGGACTCCGGGAAGACGACCGCGCCGCTGGAGTCCAGCTGCGCCACGCCGGAACTCAGCGCGGCCGTGAGTGCGGCGCTGGTCGAGGTGCCGCTGGCCGTCGTGACCGCCTGCGACGGTGAGCGCTGGAGCGGCAGGGCAGGTGTCAACGGCGAGGTGGTCGCTGCGTAGCGGCTGATCGTGGTGGGAGATCCTGTCGCCCCCGAACCGGCAGCCGGGGAGGCCGCCAGGCCGAGCCCCGCGCTCGGAAGGCTGGGACTGGGAGCCTGGGGACCGGCCTCGCTCGCGCGCAACGGCAGAGCGTCCGCGTGCGCCCCGGCGCTGCGCACCACAGGGGAGTCCCAGCGCAGGGTCGCCGACTTCGGCTGCGCACCGGGCGGCTCGGGCGAGGACAGAACCGCCAGCCGAGGTGGCGCGACCGCCGAGGGCAGCTCGGCCAGGCCGTCCAGCTTCGGCTGCCGCTGGACGAGGGGGTTGCTCACAGCACCGGAGGAGCTGCTGCGCTGGAGGGCCGAGGGCACGCCGGCGGCGGGAGTCGGCCGGGCGGAGGCGCCGGGGCGGCCGGGCGCTGCGGAGCCGGGGGCCGCGCTCGATCCGCCGGTGGTCGAGGGCCGGCCGCTTGCCGTCATCAGCGGCTGCAGGGGCGTGAGGCTCGTGATCGGGCGCTGCCGAGGCGCGGGGAGATGCGCCAACGCGAGCGACTGGCGCTGCACCGACATGCCGCCGACGCCGACCGGCGCGGCTGAGGGTGAGGTTCCTGCCGTGCCGGGCGTAGACGAGCCGGGCGTCGCCGCGCCGGTCGGCGGCGGCGTTGAGACGGGGAGCGCGGGACCGGAGGCCGGCGTGAGCACCGAGTCTCCGACGAGGCGCTCGACCGGTGGGGGTGCGCTCTGCCCGGTCGCCGAAGACGCGGCAGGGCCCGGCTCCGGGCTCGTGCGCACCGGTTCGAAGCCGGCCGTCTGCGCCGACGCCGCGCCATCTCCGCCGGTCTCCGGCAGGTCATCCCGGTAGCGGGACACGGCCAGGGGCAGCGCGCCGCCGGTGGGCTCGTGAACGCCGATCGGGGGTGGCAGCGGCAGGGCGTCGGCGGTCAGAGGCGTCTCGCCCAGCAGCGGCGCGCTGGTCTCACCGGCGGTCTCAGACGCGCTAGCTGCCGTCTCGGACGGAGCGTCGGCGGGGGCGGCCGAGGATGAAGGCGAGCCCGTCGTCGCTTCAGCAGTCGGCGCATCTTGAGGTGCGGCTCCGGACGGAGATGCGCCCGAGGCCGACGCACCAGCGGTGTCGCTTGAGCCCTGGACCGAGGTCGGCGCGGAAGGAGACGGGCTGCTCGACGGGGGTTCGCTGGAAGCCGTCTGCACCGTCGGAGCGGGCGTCTCGGTCGATGTCACCGGAGCCGACCTGCCAGTGGAACCCGCCGGAGTCGCCTCCGACTGCCTCTGGACCGCCGCCCCGTCCGTCGTGCCCTTCGGCGGGGTGGCAAGCGGGAGCGACGGCGACCGCCCTGCGGCGCCACGGTCACCGAGGGGAGCCGAGTCGGAGCCGCTCACAGCGTGGGCGGTCCTGTCGGGCGCGGTGTCGGCAGCCCGCTGCAAGGGACGAGCGGCCAGCGTCGGCGCGCTCGGGGTCTCCGCGGAGCGCTCAGCCGGTCCTGACTGCTCCGGAGCGGCGGGCGGTGGCGCAGCAGACGGCGTCTCGCGAGTCGGTTCCGGGGCGGGCGGTGGTGTCGCCGCCTGCCGCTGCACCGGGCTCGAGCTCGGCCCCGCCGACGGCGGAGAAGTTGAGGGAGGCGGGGTGGAGGACGGCTCGGGCGCGGCCTGAGGGCCGCGGACGTCCCCGCCCGGGCGGTCGTCGGGCACCCGCTGGATCGGCGCGCCCAGACCGAGGCGACGTCCGGCCGTGGGCAGCCAGGTCTGCCGCTGGAGCGCAGCGCCAGATGCGCCGCCGGTCGGTTGCCACCCGCCGCCCGAGGGGTCTCCGGGCGGCGTGGGGCTCTTCGGCAGGTTCAGGGGCGGTGTGGCCCCCGGGGCTTGGGGAGCCTGCGGCCGCGCGCCGCCTGCGGCGGACGAATCGCCCGCGGTCGGCAGCTGGGTCAGCGGCTCGGCGGTCCCGACCAGCGGAGCCGCAGGCCCTTCCGGCTGGTCGCTCCGCGGGGCAGGTGCTGTCTCCGGCTCCTGGCCTCGGGGCCCGGCCGGGTCCTCGCCTCGCGGTGCGGCCGGCTCCTGGCCCCGTGGCGAAGCCGCCTGGTCGGTGGCGCGCTGCACCGCCGGAGTTGACTCCGGAGCGCTCGCAGCGGGCGCGGGCTCGTTGCTGGATGCATCGACCTGCGGCGCTGGAGCCTCGCCCGCCCCCTCCCCGGGCGACCCGGCCTGCGGCGGCGCCACGGCAGGGCGCTCCTTCGGCAGCACAGCGCGCTGGACCAGCGGCAGGTTCGGCTCCGGGGCTCGCACCAGCGGCCGGACGGGAGCCGAAGCCGGCGGCAGCGGCTGCAGGGGACGAGCCTGCGAGATCGTCTGGAGGGCGGCCCCCGTCGGCGCCGCCGCAGCACCTGGCGCGCCCGCTTCCGACCCGGTGACGGCCCCGACCGGGCTCACCGGCACGCCCGGCGGAGGGAGCTCGTACAGAACGCCCGGCTCGATGGCCGGACCGTCCGCGGACGCCGGGTCATCCTGAGGTGCGCTCCCGGCCACCCGCGGGCGGCCCGTAGCCCGCTGTATGGCGCCAGACTGCCCGGAGCCCGGCGCCCGCCCGGCACTGTGCTGGAAGGGACCCGGCAGCGGCGGCCCCGATGCGGTCTCGGCTCCCTGTACGGAGCGGGTCAGCCCGGAGACCCGTCCCGAGGGGGCGTCAGGGGAGACCGCGTGCGCCAGCGGGGAGAGGAAGCGCTCGGGCGGGCGCCAGGACGCCAGATCCTTCGAGAAGTCGCCCAGGACCCGTTGCAGCGGACCGACGACTGTGGGGATCGGCGGCAGAGCACGCCACTCGTCGTGGGAGTGGGCGGGCGCTGTCGGAACCTCAGCGCCCGCCGCGCCCTGCGCAGAGCCGAGCGCCTCGCCGTGCCGTCGCCGGCGGCTGAACGGCCACATCGTCTTCTACCCACCCTGCGACAGGCGCTCGTTGATGCGCCCGATCTCCGCGACGAACCGGCGACGGACAGGGTGCTCGAGGTCGAGGATGGCGTCCAGCGACCAGTGGAAGTGGTAGGCCACGTAGGACACCTCCTCGTACAAGCGGTCCGCAGAGTGGGTCACGATCCCCCCGGGCGGCTCCCGGAGACGTCGACGGTGAACTCCTCCCGGCAGGAGGGGCACTGCACCGCTGCGCGGGTGTGCCCCTCCGCGTTGATCCGCCGGTAGAGGTCTTGGAGGAACGCCAGGTCGGAGGCGAACAGGTTCTCGATGATGCGAGCGTCCACCTCCTCGAGCGTCCCGAGCCGAGTGATCACCCGCGCGAGCAGCACCACCGTCAGGTAGGCCGGGTTCTCCCGGACGCGGTCGTCGTGCAGCGGCAGCAGCTCGTCGCGAGCCGTCGCCAGCCGCATCACGCCGTCGCGGTGCAGAACCCCCTTCGGGTCGAGGAAGCCGCGCGGGAGCTCGAACGGGAACTCCGTCCTGAGGATCGGCTCGGGCCGTTCGACGATCGCCTCGCCACCCGGCTCGGCCAGCTTCAGCGGTGCGCCGCGTTGCATCAGGCCGGCTCGCAGCCCTCGTGGGTGATCGTCAGCTTCTCCGTCAGGACCGACGTGTCACCCGCCTTCAGGGAGCCGATCTCAAGCGACTTGGGCCAGCAGTTGGTCAGCTTGTAGCGCTTGAGCTCCGCGCCCATCTGGTCGTAGATGATCACCGACCCGCCCTTGCGAGCCCCGTCGAGGTCGCCGAGCATCGCCTTCTGCATCCACTGCTCGAAGGTGTTCGAGTCGGTGAGGCCGCGGGTCAACGTCACCTCGCCGGACTTGGGACGCCCGACCAGCTTCTTGTTGACGTACTTGCCGTCGGCCGTGTTCTCCTTCAGCTCGATCGTGTCGACCTCGAGCTTCAACCCGGAGATCTCCTGGATCTGCTTGATCTCCACGCCGTCGATCTCGAGCCCGTAAGACCAGCCGACAGAGGTGTCGAACTCTGCAAGTGGCATTGTCGCTCAGTCCTCCTGGTAGATAGACGCTTCGTGCCGCTACTCGCTCAGTGCCGCCCCGCCGGAGTACTGCGACAGGCGGAAGACGACGAACTCGGCCGGCTTCACGGGGGCGATGCCGATCTCGCAGGTGACCATGCCGGCGTCGATGGCCTCGGCCGGGTTGGTCTCCTCATCGCACTTGACGTAGAAGGCCTCCTGCGGGGTCAGCCCGAACAGGGCGCCCTTGCGCCACTCGTTGACGAGGAAGGCCGAGATGGAGCGGCGGATCTTGGCCCACAGCGCGTGGTCGTTCGGCTCGAAGACGGCCCACTGGGTGCCGTTGAGGATCGACTCCTCCAGGTAGTTGAACAGGCGCCGGACGTTGAGGTAGCGCCACGCGGGGTCGCTCGAGAGCGTCCGCGCGCCCCACACCCGGACTCCGCGGCCCGGGAAGGCGCGGATGCAGTTGATCCCCTCGGGGTTCAGCAGGTCGTGCTCGGACTTGGTGATCTGGAGCTCGAGCGACACCGCGCCGCGGACGACCTCGTTCGCCGGCGCCTTGTGCACGCCGCGGGTGTCGTCGTTGCGGCCCCAGATGCCGGCGATGTAGCCGGACGGCGGGATGTGGATGTTCTCGCCCGTGGCGGGGTCCATGACCTTGATCCAGGGCCAGTACAGGGCGGCGTACTTCGAGTCGTAGCCGGCCTTGTCCACGCGCCACTCGCGGATCTGCTGCGCGTTCAGCCCCGGCGGCGGGTCGAGGATGGCGACGCGGTCGCCCATCAGCTCGCAGTGGGCGATCATCGCCAGCTGCACCGCCTGGACCTGCTCCAGCTCGAGCATCCCCTGCTGGTAGGCGGCCATCAGGTCGGGCACGCAGACCATGGTGATCGGGTCGATGGCCTCCAGGCCGCCGAAGCCCGTGCGGTCCGCCGAGTCGCCCACGTAGTCGTCCGGGGCGAGCGGGGTCGGCTCGGGCAGCGCGCCGCCCGACAGCTCGACCGTGCCCTTGTTGGGCACCGCGACCTGGCCGCGGCTGGCCTCCGCGATGCGGATCAGCTGCGAGGTGGCGTTCACCACCTGGACCACGTTGCGAGGGCCCTTCTTGGTGGTGACCTTGTCGAACTCCTCGACCTTCTTCCCGGCCTTCTTCACGATGATCTTGAAGGCGTCATCGGGCTTGTCATCGCCATCGCCGGAGTCGGCGATCTCGACGCTGATGTCGTTGCCCGCGGGACCACCCTCGATCGCCTCGACCTTCAGGCTTGGCGAGGCCTTGGCGCCCGACCCGGCGGTCAGCTCTGCGACCGCCGTCGGCACGTCCGACCCGTTGCCGTTCTGGCCGATCCGCACCACGTAGCAGGCACCGCCTCCGTTGAGGAAGTAGCCGTACACGGAGTGCGCGAGGTAGGAGCCCTCGATGAACTCCCCGAAGGTCTGCGTGAACTGCGACCAGTTCGTTACCAGGGTCGGTTCGTTGACCGGTCCCTTCTCAGCGATGCCGACAAATGCGGCGACGGCCGTCCCCACACCTTCGATCGGTGCGGAGCCGGCTTCCATCTCCTCGACGTAGACGCCCGGCGACAGATACGTAGGCATGAGGCCTCCCTAGCGAGCCCAGTTCGGTCAGCGCAGCCTCGTGCGAGTCGGCGCCGTGGTCAGGTGCCCAGCGGACGGCCCGCGGTGAACGGATCGCTGCCCCAACGGGCGCGCCCGGGCGGGCCTACCGGGCCTGGTAGCCAACCCTGTGCGGACCCTCGGCCGCCCGGCCAGGCTTGCGTTCGTGCACCAACGGGCAGAACCCCCAGATCAGCGCAGCCCGAAGGCGAGCAGACCGCCGGAGGTGAGAGATGTTCCGACGCACCACACCGGCGGAGTGCCTTACCTGTAACCAGCAGCTGTGGCAGCGCCACTGCGAGCGCGGCTGCGGTTGGTATGCCTGTCAGGCCTGCGGGCGGGTGATCGACCCGCGGCGGGGCAGGACCTTCCGACGCGGCGGTGAGGACGAAGAGGAGACCCGCTCGGCCTGACCGACCGGATCAGCCCAGGCTCTCGTCCTCGGCCTCTTCGCCCTCTTGGCGTTGGACCGAGTAGGTCTGCAGGTCCTCGCCCTCGGTCTCTTCGGCCTCTTGGCGCTGCACCGGGTAGGTCTGCAGGTCCTCGCTCTCGGCCTCGTCCTCTTCCTGGCGCTGCACGGGGAAGGTCTGGACCTCCTCGTCGTGCGCGTCCTGGCGCTGGACGGACGGCGCCGCCGACGGCTCGGCGGTGGAGCGGGACATGAAGCGGTCGGCCGACTCCTCGGCGGCGCGCTCGAAGCGGTCGCTGGGGTCGGAGATCTTCAGGCCGTTGCCCATGGGCGTGCCGTCGACCGGGCCGGACCGCTGCTGCACCACGTGGGTGAGCTCGTGGGCGAGCATGCGCTTGCCTTGGTCGGTGCCAAGCGTCGAGGCATCGCGGAAGACCACGTCGCTGCCGACGGTGTAGGCGTGCGCCTGCACGGCCTGGGCGGAGGCCGCGGCATCGGGCCCGGTGTGGATCCGCACGTCCGACAGGTCGGCGCCGAGGTGTCCCTCCATCTCCGCGCGCACGGACGGCTGGAGCGGTTCGCCGCCGCCGCGGCCGACCACCTGCTTGACCGTGTCGGCCTCGAGCGCCTCCGCCACTCCGGCGTTGCCGGCCGCCCGCTGCAGCCGTAGGAGCCCCTTCGCGGTCACCTCCCGCGGTGCCGAGCGCAGGGCGAGCGGACCGGCCTCGCCGGCCTCTTTCGGGGCACGGGTGGGACGTTCCGCATGCTGCTGGGCCGGTAGCTCCAGCTCGTTCTGATACATGGCCGTGCCTCCTTCGAGCCGGGCAGGCGCTAGGCCAGCTGAAGGGTCCGCTGCGGAGTCTAGGAGCCGCACCGCGGCGGTCTATGGCCAGGCGCGGATCGTGCCCCAACGTGCATACCTGAAGGTCAGGCGCCGGTGAGCAGCGAGGTCCAGGGGCCGAACTCGCTCGGCAGGCACAGCCGTCCGAGCTTGTGGTACTCGCGTTCGGTGGCCCGGATGAGGTCCGCCATGCCGACGCTGCGCTCGTCCTCGGCGGCGAGGAAGGCTGCGGTCAGGGCGATGTTGCGGATCTCGCCGCCGGACAGGCGGAATGACTCGGCCAGGAAGTCGAGGTCGATGTCGTCCCCGCGCGGGACTGTGGTCGGCAGGTGTGCGTCCCACAGCCGCCGGCGGTCGTCGGCCTCGGGCTCGGGGAAGTCGATGATGGCGTCCAGGCGGCGCGTGAACGCCTCGTCCAGGTTCGCGCGCAGGTTGGTGGTGAGGATCGCGATGCCGTCGAACTGCTCCATGCGCTGGAGCAGGTAGGCGACCTCGACGTTGGCGTAGCGGTCGCGCGAGTCGCCCACCTCGGTCCGCTTCCCGAACAGGGCATCGGCCTCGTCGAACAGCAGGACCGCGTCCACGCCGTCGGCCGCCTCGAACACCCGGTCGAGGTTCTTCTCCGTCTCCCCGATGTACTTGTCGATCACCGTCGACAGGTCGACGACGTACAGGTCCAAGCCCAGGTCGGCCGCCAGCACCTCGGCCGACAGCGTCTTCCCGGTCCCCGAGGGGCCGGCGAACAGGCCGGCAAGACCGCGCCCGCGGGAGGCCGTGCCCATGCCCCACTCGTCGAGGACGCGATCCCGGTGGCGCGCTCGCGCGGCCAGCTCCCGCAGCTGAGCGACCAGGTCGGCGGGCAGCACCAGGTCATCCCAGCCCACGGCGGGGGCGATGCGACGCGCAAGGCGCTCGAGCTGGCTGGCGTGCTGGGTCCGCGCACCCGCCTGCAGGTCGGACGGCGCCAGGGGTCGGCGCTGCGCCTCGGCCTGGAGCCGGGCGGCCGCGGCCGCCTGCTGGATCTGCTCAGGGGTCAGCCGGTAGGGGGCGATCGTGCGCTCCAGGGAGTCGCCGCCCAGGTCGCCCAGGGCCTCCCGCCACAGCCGGGCGCGCTGCTGCAGGGCCGGCGTCGGTGCGTCGACGACCAGAGGCGGGCGGGCCGACCACTCGGGGTCCCAGGCGCGGCGGCCGACCACCAGCACCGGCGCCGGTGCGTCGACGAAGGTGCGCACCGGTGCGCTGCCGCGCTCGGCTAGCGCGTCGACGCCGACCAGGATCAGCCCACCTCCCAGCAGACGTGCCTCGCGGGCCGCCGCTCGCGCCAGCCCGGGCAGGTCCGCTTCGCCGGGGATCCGCCGCAGGTCCAGGGCGACGGCGGCCAGCCCGGCGGCGCGCAGCGCCCCCGCGGCGGCGGCGATGCCGGCGGCGCCCGGGCGCTCCCGCAGGTAGACCGGCCCGGCGCGGAGGATCTCGGGCAGCCCGGCGAGGCTGAAGGACTCCAGCGGGGCCGTGCCGAGCACCAGCCCCGCGATCGCGGGGTCGGTCTCGTCCTGGCCGAGCAGGTGCGCGACGACGCGGTCGGGGACGCGCAGCGCCCGCCCGAGCAGCGGGCGGTCGTCGTCTTCGACCACCAGGAGGCCGCCGGCCAGGAGCGGGGCGGACGGCGACAGCCGTGCGCGCGCCGGCCCGCTGTGCAGCGACGCCCCGCACAGCTCGAGCGCGAGCCCGACGCTGGCCCGGCGCCGGGAGACGTCGTCGTTCAGGTAGCCGTACAGGCGCTCGAAGCGCGGGTCGAGGTCGGGCGCGAGCGCCACCAGCAGCAGCTCGACGTCG
Source organism: uncultured Actinomycetota bacterium (assembly GCA_964629825.1). Lineage (GTDB taxonomy): Bacteria > Actinomycetota > Nitriliruptoria > Euzebyales > Egibacteraceae > CAZVUW01. The sequence goes on along the minus strand of CAZVUW010000014.1, from coordinate 11,726 downwards.
AGCTCGGTCAGCCCGAAGTCGGCGGCCAGGCGTCGCAGCGCGATCGTCTCGCCGGCGGCCTCGGCCTCGTCGGCCTCCTTATCGACCATCTCCAGCAGCTCGGCGTCCTGCGCGCGCTGGGGTGGGGTGGGCGGCGTCGCCAGCAGCCGGTCGACCTGCTCGTCACTGATGTACAGGCCCCGGAAGCTGTCGTCGGGATCCGGGTCGGTGGCGCGCCGAGCGGCCACCAGGGTCCGCACCGCCGACTCGAGCACCGCCAGTCGCCCGAGGAGGTAGCGGTCCGACAGCCGAGTCACGGCCGCGGCAGCTCCACCAGGCCGGCGCTCTCGAGCTCGCCGTCCTCGTCGACCACGCCGATCCGCAGCGGCTCGCGCACGAGCGGACCTACCTGCTGCTCGCGGGCGACCTGGGGCGGAATCGGAGTGGTGACGACCAGGTCCAGGGACGGCTTGAGCTCGCCGCCCAGGGCCGACCAGATGTCGCTGATCGCGCGGTCTTGGGGGGGCGGCAGCGCGACGGTGACCCGGATCGGCTCGCCCAGCGCCGCCAGCCCCGGCGTCATGACGTCCTCAGGGAACGCGTCGAACGACAGGAAGGTCGACAGCGCGGCGGCCAGCACCCGGTGCTCGTCCTCCGGCAGGTTGGTCCAGGCGGTGACGAGGTAGCTCAGCTTGAACTTGCGCGGCGGCTGCTTGCGCTCGACCACACGCCCGTTGTCGTCCCGGATCTCCTCGAACTGGGTGCGACGGCGCTCGAGATCCTCGCGGATGTCGTACAGGTACAGGTTCAGCGTCGGCTTCTGCCGACGGCTGGCCCAGTCCGTCGTGGGCGCCTCGAAGGAGATGTCCACGTTCGAGCCACCGAGGACGTCGCGCTTGACCAGCTGCCGCAGCGTCTCGTCGACCTCTGGGATCATGCGTCTAACCGTAGAAGCCGTTGCGCCACGTCGGGAGCGCGGAGCGGTGCGAAGCGGCGGGCAGCACCCGCTGCCCGAACGTGCAGCGCGCCGCTCGCGGCGCGCACGGCGCCGAGGGAACGGCGGTCAGAGCGTGGTCAGGATCCGCTCGTAGCGCTGCCGCGCCCGCGCCGCCGAGGCCCGGTTGCCCGCGCGCTCGTGGATCGAGATCAGCAGGCGCCAGGCGTCGTCGCGGTAGCGGTCGATGGCCAGCGCGCTCTCGCAGGCCGCGGCCGCGCCGGCCGGATCCCCCTGCGAGTTGAGCAGGGTGCCGAGCGTGAAGGCGGCGCTAGCCGCCGCCTCGCGGTGGCTCTCGCGCGGCCCGACCACCCACTCGGCGGGGCCCTCCTCGGGCAGCAGCTCGCCGCGGTGCAGGGCGACGATCTTGCGGCAGGCCGTCGCCACCGCCGCGGCACCGCCGCCGGCCCGGGCCTGCCGCAGCTCGCCGCAGGCCTCCTCGAAGGCGACGAGGTCGTGCTCCCCGCCGGGGCCGAGGTCCAGCCGGTAGGCCTCGCCGTCGCGGTGGATGAACGTGCGCCCGTTGGCGCCCCCGAGACCTTCGAGCAGGCCGCGCAGGCTGGACAGCGCGACGTGGAAGGTGCGCGTGGCCGAGTCGGGACCCGCGTCGGGCCACAGCGCGGCCAGGATCTGCTCCCGGTGCACGGGTCGGCCCGCGGCCGCCGCGAGGAAGCGCAGGAGGCTGCGCGAGCGCGGCTTGAGGGCTTCGACGTTCACGGCCGCACCGCCGATGGTCATCTCGAAGCCGCCCAGGCAGCGGACCCGGGCGTGGCGGTCGGTGTCGGCGGCGACATCGGGTCGCAGGCCGAGCCGGTCGAGGCGCGCGGTGAGCTTGGTGACCCGGCCGTTGGAGCGGCGGTCCACCGTGGCCAGCGCCAGCTCCGCAAGGAGCGCGGCACCGGGGACCGCGGCGCGCCGGGCCTCCTCCAGGGCGCGCAGGGCCAGGGCGCCGGCGTCTTCGGCGCCCGACCGCGCGGCGGCGAGCGCCCCGATCGCCCGGCACCATGCGGCCAGCACCCCGGCGCCCATCCCGTCGAAGAAGGCGGCGGCCTCGTCGAGGTCGACGTCCGTGGGGGTCCCCGCCCGCAGGCAGGCCCACCCGGCGCAGAGAGCGCCGAGGGCGCCTGCCCAGCTGTCCGGTCCCGACCTGCTCGGCACGGCGGCCCGCCCGCTCAGCCGCTGCACCGACTGGGCCAGCTCGACCAGCCAGGCGGCGCCGGCGCGTTCCGCATGCTCGATCGCCCACTGGATGTCGATGCTGGTGTTCTCGCCGCCGAGGAGTCGGGCCGCCCCGAGAACCAGGCGGGTCGCCGCGACGCGCAGCTCGGACGCATCGGGGTCGTCGACGCAGCGGGTCAGGACGGTCGTGGCCGCATCGGCGTGGCCGGCGAGGAGCAGCGCGAGGCCCGCCTCCAGACCGGTGGAGCTCGCCGCGGCCGCCAGGGGGTCGCGTGCCACCGTCGAGCGCAGCTGCCCGAGGCCCGTCCCGGGCGGGGGCAGGTCGGGCTCGATCCAGGGCTGCAGGGCCAGACGCTCCGTCCGGCACAGCTGCGCGGCGCGCAGAGTTCCGAAGGCCTCCTCGGCACGCCGGTAGATGCTCACAGCCTCGGGCAGCTGTCCCCGGTCGCGGTGACGGCGGGCGTCCGCGAGCAGGACCCACGGATCGCGCCAGCGGACGGCGGCGGGAACGGCCTCCAACCAGTCGCCGCCGCGCTCGGCGATCGCCGAGCCGTTAGCGCCGAGGAGCTGGCGCACCCGCTCGGTGTCGCCGGCGCGGCTGGCCGCCACCAGCGCCTCGGCGGGGAAGCCGGCGCGCTGGAGCAGGTCGGCCACGTGCAGGTAGCGCCGCCGCAGCTCCGCTTCGCCGATGCGATCGAGCAGGGTCGCCTCGAGGGCGCCTCGCAGGACCTCGTGATACCGGTACCAGCCGCCGCCCAGCGGGATGGTGAACAGCCGCCGCCGCTCCAGCTCGATCAGCAGCTCGGCGCTGTCGTCCCGGCCGAGCAGCTCATCGCAGAACGCGCCGGACAGGCGCGGCGCGACCGCGGACTCGATCAGGAAGGTGCGCAGATCGGAGCCGAGCTGGCTCAGGACGTTGGCGGTCAGGTACTCCTTGAAGAGCCGGCCGCTGGCGACGACCTCGTGGAGGACCTTGCGGCGCTCACCGGGGGCGAGGTCGCGCGTGGCCAGGTGGAACAGCTGCAGGCCGGCGGCCCAGCCCTCGGTCTTGCGCGCGAGCACCGCGAGATCCTCGGGGCGCAGGCTCTCCCGGTAGAACTGGCGGAAGAGCGTCTCGACCTCCCAGGATCGGAAGCGCAGGTCCTCGGCGTCGAGCTGCACCAGCTCGCCGTTGACCCGCCGCCGTGGGAGGTTGATGTCCGGCGCGCTCCGCCCGGCAAGCACCAGCGCCATGTTCGGCGGCAGGTAGTCGATGAGCGTCGAGAGCGCGCGCTCCGCCGGGCTGCCGGCGAGCTCGTGAACGTCGTCGACCACCAGCAGCGCGCGTGAGCCGCTCCAGCCCTCCAGAGCGCGGGCCGCGTCCGCCACGGACGTCCAGCGGGTCGACGGCAGCGGTCCGAGGGCTGCCCGCGTGGCCGCGGCGAGATAGCCGAGGAAGGTGGCCACCTCGCCGTCCCCCGGCTCCGCCCGGAACCAGGCGGTGGGGACGGACAGGCCGGCGGCGTAGCAGGCCAGCAGCGTGGACTTCCCCGCCCCTGCCGGGGCAACGACCAACCCGAGGCGCTGCTGCCAGACCTGGTCGAGCTTGGCGTGCAGCCGCGCCCGGCGCATGCCCTGCACCGCGACGGGCCGCACCTTTGCAGAGACAGCCGGAAATGGAGCCCCCAAAGATGGGACCCCGTTGGATTCGACGTTGGGAAGAACTCCCACCATGGCGCTACGCCCAGGTCCGAGCCGCGTCCGCCCGCCTAGTCCTATCGCTGCGCGCGCCGTTATGCAATTGCGGGGAGAAAAAACCTTTCATCCACGGATATTGAATTCACCCGGTTGCAGCGATCCCGGAACAACGAGGAAATCGGATTCGACGATGTAGCCGTCGCCGACGGCCTGGATCCTGCGGGGACCGAGCATGTCGCGCCGGAAGATCAGCATCGGCACCGTGAACTCGCCGTCGGCGTCGGAGCGGATGTTGAGGGTCCCGAGGCCGGGGTCCCACTGCAGCACCAGCGCGGCGTTCGGCGGGAAGAAGCGCCCCTTGATGGAGGTCACGAAGCCGGGCGGACCCAGGGGCGGGTCGGGCTCGAGCTCGGGGGAGAGCCCGATCAACCGCGCCCGCCGCGGTTCCTCCGGATCGACGTCGCTGCGTATCAGGAGCTCTGCCTGCGGGCGCCCCGGCTCGTCGGGGGTGAGCACCAGGTCCACCCTGCAGGTCGCCTCGGCCGCCAGGACCCGTCCGGTGCAGCGGTCCGAGCCGTCGACGATGTCGAACAGGTCCGCCTGCTCGCCGCTGATGTGCACCGAGGAGATGCGCACCGGCGAGACCCCGGTGTTCCGCACGATGGCGGCCTTGGTCTCACTGGTCGTCTCGGCCAGCACCACGCCGAAGTCGACGTCCGAGACGGCGATCGAGCGCTCGCCGCCGCTGCCCACCAGCCGGACGGTGCTGACGCCGTCCCCGTAGCGGACCCACAGGATCGCACGGCGCGACTCGGGGTCGCTGGGGGTGAAGCGCACGGTGATGGTGCACTCGGGCCAGGTGCCCTGGTCGGCGAAGTCCAGCTCGGTCGGGTACAGCGTGAGGCCGGTGCAGCCGTCGCCCTCGGGGGCGATCGCGAAGTCGCCGCCCCCGCCGGTGATCCGCACCGAGAGGATGGTGACGTCGGCGCGGCTGGCGGTGGCCGTGACGACGGCGTCCTCGCTGCTGCCGATCGCGAGGGTGCCGAAGTCGACGGGATCGGGGCGCAGGTGAAGGAGCCCCTCCGGCTCCTCCTCGGTCTCGGTCTCCGTCGGGGTCGGGGTTGGAACCGCCACGCCGCGACCGCGCAGCAGCGCCAGGGTCGGCGAGGCGGGGTCGGTGCTAACGATCCGCAGGGCGGCTTGGAGCTGCCCCTCCGTCTGGGGCGTGAAGACGACCTCGACCATGCAGGTCTGCTCCCGCGCCAGGGTCGCCCCGGTGCAGCCATCCGAGACGATCTCGAAGTTGCCCTCGCCGGCGGGGGTGATGCCGACGGACGTGATCGTCACGGGCCCGGAGCCCTCGTTGCGGACGACCACCTGCTGGGAGCTGGAGCTGGAGCCCACGTAGGTCGGCGGGAAGCTGAGGGGCGTGGCCGTCAGCCGCGGCAGGCGGTCGCGCACGAAGACGTCGCGCACCTCGTTGGTGTCATCGGGGACCAGGTCGGGGCTGGTCGACTCGAACGCCACGGAGCCGCCGTCCGTGGAGGTGGACGGGCGGCGGTTGTCGCTCTCGGCGTCGGCCGGAACGCCAGTCGAGCTCACGGAGACGCGCTCGGTGAGCCCCGCCGGCAGGTCGCGCACGAACACCTGCGGGAACTCGCCCACGGGCGGGTCGTCCGGCGCGAGCCCGAGGGCGTAGGAGGTGAAGGCGACCGCGGTTCCGTCGGCGCTGAGCGACGGCTCCATGCTGCTGCCCAGCCCCTGCGTCTCGTCGCTGCTGACGGAGGCCAGGACGGTGCTGCGCGCCGTGACGTCACGGACGTAGACGTCGGTGCCCGAATAGGAGTCGTCCGGGACCAGCTCGAAGTCCGAGGAGAACGCGATCATGCTGCCGTCGCCCGACAGCGATGGCTCATAGCTGTCGCGCGTCGGGATCGAGCCGTCCGAGGTGACCGACTCGATCGTCGTCCTGCCGGCGGCCACATCCCGCAGGTACACCTGCCACGGCGGGAACAGCGAGGTGTCCACATGGGGCTCGCCGGTGTCCGGGTGGAATGCGGCGATGTCACTCGCGCCCGAGGAGAAGGCCACGTGCTGCCCGTCGCGGGAGATGGACGGCTCGTCGGCGGGCAGGCCGCAGGCGCTGTAGCCCTCGTCCGGCGGGTAGGGGCAGGGTCCGCGCTCGGACACCAGGACGGTGGTGGAGCCGTCCCACAGCACGACGTTGGTGGTCCGATACTCCGACGGCGCGGGGTCGGTGACGTTCAGAGCCGCCGTGGTGTAGGCGACGTAGCTGCCGTCGTACGAGGTGGACGGCGCCCACGAGCTGGCGTCGGGCAGACCGCCGTCGACCGCGCGTGATACCAGCGTGGTCGTTCCCGCGTCGAGGTCGCGCAGCCAGATCAGCTCCAGATCGGGGTCGGCGAGGAACGGGTCGACCGCGGTGCGGCAGAGCTCGGTTGTCGCGAGGTCGTTCACGTACTCGATCTGATCGGCGCGGTACTCGATGCGCCAGCACCAGCGGCCCGGCTGGTCCATCGTGAACGCATCGGAGAAGAAGGTGCCGTCCTCCTCGACCGTGACCTCGGGTCCGACCTGGAAGCCGCCGGTGCGGCACCCGTGGGTGGTCTCAGCGGTCGGGTCGCACAGGAAGAAGCGCACGGACGCCGGCCCCGCGTCGGCGGCGCCGGACACCGTGAGCTCTGCGCTTGTGCTCCAGTCGACCGGGGCCTGCGCCGTGAACGGCGTCACGGAGGCGGTCAGGGAGACGGGTGCCAGCCGGACGGAGCCCTCGATGACGTCGAAGCAGGCGTGGGGGCCCGTCACCTCCGCGCGCTGCATCCACGCGTCACCGCTGTACTCGGCCCGCCAGCAGTAGCGACCGTCCTCCAGCTCCGGCGTCGAGTAAAGCGCCGCCCGCCCCTCGACGATCGGCTCGAGCCCCCGGTAGGTCCCCCCGGTCGGACAGCCGGCGCCGTCCAGCCCCGGTCCGCAGAGGTAGAAGGCGACCCAGCCGGTGCTGGCGTCCTCGACCTCGAGGATGGCGAACGGGGAGGAGGGCTCGAACTCCAGGAACAGGTTGGTCTGCGGTGGGGACTTGGTCACCTCCAGGCAGCCGACGTCCTCGCCGTAGCTCGAAGAGGGGCGGTGCAGCTGGTCGCCGCTGTACTCGACGCGCCAGCAGTAGGGCGGGCCGAGCGGCTGCAGCCGCGCCGGCGGGACGAGCTCGCTCAGCCACGGCGACTCGGCCGTGGCGTCGCTGTCGAGGGTGACCGGCTCGCCGACCTGCAGGTCGTCTTCATCATGGAGGAAACCGCATGAGGGTGGCGCCTCCCCGGGCACGCACAGCGCGAACCGCACCGATCCGGTCGGCGTGGGCGCGTCCTCGCCTCCGGTGACTGTCGCTGTCGCCTTCACCGGGACGTCGCCGGAGCGCTCGTAGCGCTCGAGGTCGGGATGGGCGATCGTGCCGGTCGTCGTTGTCAGCCGCTGGACCGTGTCCTCGGGCACCTCCTCGTTGGGGTCGAGCTCGTGAAGATCGGAGTCGGTGGGGTCGCTCTGCGGCGCGCGGGGAAACACGATCGAGCTGCCGTCGGCACGCCAGGCCCCAAGGCCGTCGATCGCGTCGGGGTTGTTGGTCAGGCGCTTGGCGCTGCCCTCCGGCTCGCCCAGGTCGGAGATGAGGTACAGCGAGCCGAAGCCCTCCGCCGGCTCGTCGAGGACCACGATCGAGGTGCCGTCCGGCGACCAGCGCGGCCATGCCGGGACGATCCCGTGCTGTGAGACGAAGATGGTCCGGGTGGTTCCGAAGCGGGTGTTGTAGATGAACAGCTCCCGGGTGTCCTCGCCCGACTCCACGCGGTACATGCCCGAGTAGGCGATCTCCTCCCCGTCCGGCGACCAGGTCGGTTGGCGGTCCTCACCGCTGACGCTGACGCGCTGCCGCGTCGGGGGGTCGGCGTCGACCTCCACCACGTAGATCCAGGTCTCGTCGTACTCCGGAGGGGTCAGGGCCTCCATGCTGGGCTCGTACACCGCCAGCGCCAGGCGGGCGCCATCCGGCGACCACGCCGGGTCGCGGAAGATCGCGTCCTCCAGGCCACCGAAGAGCATCCGCAGGCCGGTGCCGTCGGTGTTCACCATCCACAGCTCGGTTGTGTCGAGGCCACTGACCACGGTGAAGGCGACACGCTCGCCGTCGGGTGACAGCGCCGGGTGGTGCTCGGAGCGGTCCGGGGTGGAGGTGAGCCGCACCTCGCCGCTGCCGTCGCTGTTGGCGATGAAGATGTCGGTCTGCCCGCCGGGCTCGTCGGAGCGCTCGTAGACCATGCGTCCGGCGATCATCGCGCCCGATACCGCCGACTCGTGGGCGGGACCCGCCACGAACGCGACCTTGCTGCCGTCCTCGCTGATCGAGGGGGAGTGCGCGCTGGGGAACTCCGCGCCCGTGGGGTCGATCGAGATCATGTCGGTGGTCTGCGACTGGCGATCCCGCAGCCAGACCCGCCGTGAGTACGGGCCCTCGTACTCCTCGGCGAAGGGGTGCTCGAAGGCGATGCGCTGCCCATCGCCCGAGATGGAGGGTCGGCCGCTGGGCTTGCCGAACTCCCCGCCGTCCGGGTGGAGGGACTGCCGGCTGGTGGTCCCGAGCAGCTCGGCGTTGGCCTCGGGCATGCCCGCCTGCAGCCCTCCGAGCAGCACGACAAAGGCGACGAGCGCAGCCGCGCCGCGGCGGCGCCCGCGCGCGTCGGCACCCCGCTCCGATCGAACGTCGCCCATGATCCCGCCGATGCTCGCTGACCTCGGCCAGCGTTCCAGTGGTGCACGGCGCAGTCTTGGGTGCAACCGCTTCGGCACCTTGGGGCAGCGCCCTTATGGGCAGCCCAACATGCCCGCGCAGGTACACCGGCACCCCGTCCTGGCTCGGCGGACCCGCCCTAGTCTTGCGGCCGGCCACCAGGAGGTGCCGTTCATGGGTGTCGCAGCGACCCTTTCACAGGTAGCCGCCACGGTGGAGCCGGGCGGGGAGGCTCTGTACCAGATAACGGTTCGGAACACGGGCACGGTCGTCGACCAGTTCACGTTCGAGGTCGTCGGCGACTGCGCCCCCTGGGCCGCCGTGGAGCCAGGCAGCGTCTCGCTGCTGCCCGGCGCTGAGCAGGTGGTGCAGCTCGCGTTCCGGCCGCCGCGCGGTCCCGACGCGCTCGCCGGCGAGTACCCGTTCGCGGTCAGGATCGTGCCGCAGGAGGACACCGCCGGCAGCGTCGCCGAGGAGGGGACGCTGACGGTCAGCGCCTTCTCGGACACCACCGCCGAGCTGCTGCCGCGGACCTCGCGCGGCCGCCGCAGCGCGGTGCACGAGCTGGCCGTCGACAACCGCGGCAACGTCCACCTCAACGCTCGACTGCTGGCGGCCGACGCGGACCAGCTGCTGAACTTCACGATCCAGCCGCCCGGCCTCGTCATCGAGCCCGGGCACGCGGCCTTCGCCAAGGTCCGGCTGCGGCCGAAGAAGCGCTTCTGGCGTGGTCAGCCGCAGACCCGGCCCTTCCAGGTCATCGTCGAGCCGGAGGACGGCGTCCCCATCGCCGTCGACGGCACCATGCTCCAGGAGCCGCTCATCCCGAAGTGGCTCCCGAAGGCGCTGCTCGCGCTGCTGGCGCTGATCTTGGCGTTGATCGCGCTGTGGTACTTCCTGCTGCGACCCGCGCTGGAGGCCGCCGCCGAGCAGGCGGTCGAGGAGGAGCTGGCCGCCGTCCAGGAGGAGGTGGCCGCGGCGGGCGAGGCCGCGACCGCTGCGCAGCAGGCTGCGGCCGCCGCCCAGGAGGCCGCCGGAACGGCGCAGGAGACTGCCGAGGGCGCGGCCGAGGCGGCCGCGGAGGTGTCCGAGGAGGTCGCGGTCGCTGAGGAGATCCTGGCCGCCGAGGACCTCGGCGACCCGTTTGACTTCCGCCTCGGCGAACGTGTCGCCCCGGCGCGTCAGAGCGTCGTCGCCCAGGCCGTCCCGCCGGGCGAGGTCTACGCGATCACCGACGTGGTGCTCCAGAACCCCTCGGGCGACCGCGGCATCGTCCAGATCCGCCGTCAGAACAACCTGGGTCAGATCAGCGCGCTGATCGAGGTCCGCCTCGACAACTTCAGGGACCTGGACTACCACTTCGTCTCGCCGGTCCGCTTCACCGCCGGCGAGCAGGTGCAGCTGCTGATCACCTGCGACAACCAGGTCGAGGGCGCCTCCGGGCAGCCCTGCAACCCGGCGGTCTACTTCGCAGGCTTCCGGGACGTGGTCGAGGCGGAGCCCACCGAGCCCGCCTCGACCCCCGGCTCCGGCTGAGCGCCTGCGGCTAGATCAGCCCCTGCCGCAGCGCGTAGGCGACCGCGTGGGTCCGGTTGCGCAGGTTCAGGCGCATCATCACGTCGTGGATCACGTTCTTGATGGTCCGCTCCGAGTAGCACAGCCGGCGCGCCACCTCGGCGGTGTCCAGGCCCTCGGCGACCAGGCGCAGCACCTCGACCTCGCGCTGCGTCAGGGCCGTGAAGGTCAGCCCGTGCGGGTCGAGCACGTTGCGCTGCAGCCGCCCGATCGCCCCCAGCAGGGTGCCGACCAGGTCTGGGGGGAGCGTCCCGTTGCCGTTCACCGCCGAGCGGATCGCGTCCAGGAGCGAGCGCGTCGTCGCCTCGCTGCGGCGCACCAGTCCGCTGATGCCGGCCTCGACCGCGGCCAGCAGCCCGCGCTCGTCAGTCCGGGTGACGACAAGCACCACCCGCGGCACCCCGTTGCGCTGCAGGGCGCGGATCACCTGCAGGGCGCTCTCGTCGATCTCCTCGAAGGCGACCAGCGCCACCTGGGCTGAGTCGACCTCACCCTCCGGCATCACCCGGACCTCGGGCTGCCCGCGAAGCGCCGCGATCAGGCCGGACTGGGTCACCGCATCGGCGGCATACACGTAAACAGATGTCTGTCCCACCATGTTGCCCTCCTATCAGGTCAGGCCGAGCAGCCTGTCGCGGCGCTCTTCTCGTGCAGTCAGCGCTGACCTATCGGGGCTTTGCGGGTGTACGTCCGCGCGCCGCCGGGAACACCTCTGGGCGAGCGAGCGCGGCTCGAAGCGCATCCGGAGCCCCCGCCGAGGACCCCCTGACAGCCACCTAGGAGAAGCCATGGCCAACATCGGAAAGCCGCTCGAAGAGATCACCGTCCCCGCTCCGGTGCGCGTGCCTGACACCGTGCCCGATTGGGAGCCGGCGGAGCGGGTGCGCGCGTGACCGACCCGCGTTCCCAGGACTCTCCGAAGGGCCTTCCGCAGGATCTTCCGCGGCGGCCCGTGGCGCAGCCGCCCCGGGGTGAGAAGGCGGCCCTGGTGCTGCTCAGCCCCGACCGTCGCCGGGCGCGCTTCTCGGGCTTGGCGGTGGCTGCGACCTACGACGCCGACGCCACCGCGCGCTGCAGCCGTCAGCGCTGTCCGGTCGCCGGGGAGCACGAGGTCCCGCACGCCGCGGGCACCTGCGGATTCCACGCGACCACCGATGACCCGCTCGGCTGGATGCTGCCGGAGTCGGCGCTGCTCCAGGTCGAGCTCTACGGCCGGATCATCCGCCACGAGCGCGGCTGGCGGGCCGCGCGCCAGCGCGTCCTCGGTGCGCGCTTCCTGCAGGCCTGCATGTCCTGCTACTCACCGGCGCCAGATGCGGTGCTGGTCACCGCGCCGGCGCCCACGGATCAGCGCGCCCTGCTGGTCGGACCGCGCTGTCCGCGCTGCGCCGACGCGTGGCGCTGGCCCGACGCGGGTGAGCGCGTCGCCATGGCCGACCTCGCCGGCCTGCTCGGCACCGAGGTCTGCTGGGCCGACGAGGCCGTCAGCCGCGAGGTGCTGCGGCGGGCTGCCGGGCGCCGGCC
>CAZVUW010000013.1:0-45024 GCA_964629825.1 uncultured Actinomycetota bacterium | reverse complement strand
CCCCAGTAGTTGCGCAGGCCCTTCTCGATCAGGAAGTGGTCCTGGACGAAGTGGTGCACCGGCTGCAACTCGATCGCCGTCACGCCCAGCGACACCAGGTAGTCGATCACGGGCGGCGACGCGAGCCCTGCATAGGTGCCGCGCAGCTCCGGCTCGACGCCGGGGTGGCGCATGGTCAGGCCCTTGACGTGGGTCTCGTAGATGACCGTCTGGTGCCACGGGGTCCGCGGCGGTCGGTCGTCGCGCCAGTCGAAGAACGGGTTGTGCACGACCGACTTGGGGACGTGCGGGGCGCTGTTGCGCTCGTCGAAGCTGGTGTCGTCCTCACCCAGCTGGTAGGCGAACACCGCCGGATCCCAGTCGACCTCGCCGTCGATCGCCTTGGCGTACGGATCGATCAGCAGCTTGTTGGGGTTGAAGCGGTGGCCCGTGGCGGGGTCATAGGGCCCGTGGACCCGATAGCCGTAGCGCTGACCCGGACCGATCCCCGGCAGGTAGACGTGCCATATCAGCGCGGTGTGCTCGGCCATGGGGATGCGGAGCTCGTCGTCGCCCGACTCATCGAACAGGCACAGCTCGACGTGGTCGGCGTGCTCGCTGAACAGCGCGAAGTTCGTCCCCCTCCCATCCCAATGCGCGCCAAGTGGATAGGGGTTGCCAGGCCAGGTGCTCACCAAGGTCCTCGATCGATCGCTGCGCCCAGCGGAATCCGGAGCGGATGTCCGCGTACAGTTCGTCAGACTGCCCCGGCTCGCTCGCACCTACTCCACGGCCTTCCATGCAAGATCCCAAGCCGTCTCCGCTCGCGGGGACCATCTCCGCCGTGCACGGCTGGCTTCACCCGGCCGTCCTCAGCGCCGTGGCCCTGTCGATCGCGGCGGGCTTCGCCCAGTTCGGCGCCACGGCGGCGCTCGGGGACATCGCCTCATCCTTCGGCGAGGTGACGGAGGGCACGTCCATCGCCGCGCAGGCCGGGCTCAGCGGCACGGTGCTGGGACTGGGGCTCGGGCTGATCCGCCTCGCCTCGCTGTTCGCCCTTCCGCTGTCCAGCGCCGCGGACCACGTCGGGCGGCGGCGCATGCTCCTCACCTGCATCAGCGGCGGATTGGCGATCACGGCGCTGGCCGCCGCGGCGCCGGGCTACTGGTGGTTCGTCGCCGCATTCGCGTTCGCCCGGCCGCTGCTGTCAGCGACCAACGCGCTGGCCGGTGTCGTCGCCGCGGAGGAGACGGCCAGCAAGGACCGGGCCAAGGCGATCGCTCTGGTCACCGCCGGCTACGGGCTCGGCGCCGGCATCACCGCGCTGATCCGGGGGCTGGGCGACGGCGCCGTCGGCTTCCGCCTGCTGTTCGGCCTGACGCTCGTGCCGCTGCTCGCCGTGCCCGCCATAGGGCGCCTGCTCGAGGAGCCGGAGCGCTTCCGCGCCGTCCACGCGGCCACCGAACGTGGGCGCCTGCCGCACCGGCGGCTGCTGCGCGACCTGATCGCCCCGGCGCTGCGACGGCGGACGGTCGTGCTCGCGCTGGTGACGTTCGTGCTCGCGACCCTGGCGGCGCCGCTGGTCGGCTACCTGTTCGTCTACGGCGAGAACATCCTGCGGATGGACCCGACCACCATCGCGCTGGCGGTGTTCGCTGCCGGTCCCGTCGGGCTGGTGGGGCTGCTGATCGGCCGCTGGTCCGCCGACCGGCTGGGTCGCAGGCCGACCGCGGCGGTGATGCAGGTCCTGGTGGCGCTGGCGGCAGTGATCACCTACAGCGGCTCTCCGACGGCGGTGATCACGGGCTACCTGTTCAACATCATCGCCACCTCCGCCTACGCGCCGGCGATGGGCGCGCTCTCGACGGAGCTGTTCCCGACCTCCCTGCGTGCCACCTCCGCCGGCTGGCTGACCTGCGCCGGCGTCCTCGGCGGCGTCGTGGGCCTGCTCGGATTCGGTGTCCTGATCGACGCGTTCGAGGGCTTCGCGCCCGCCGCGGTGGTGCTCGCCGCCCCCGTCGCGCTCAGCGCCGGGCTGTTCGCCCTGCTGCCCGAGACCCGCGGGCTGGAGCTGGAGCAGTCCGCCCCGGAGCAGACGACCTAGGCCTCGCCAGAATTTCTGGTGAAGCACGCGCCTGCGTGCCCTACGATCGCGGCACTCGCGTCGGCCCGCCGACGTGGCATCCGCAGCCCGATGGCCGGCGCCCGAACGAGGGAGGCTGGCATGGATGCACGTCCGGAGGTAGAGACCGGGAGGGTGCGCACCGCCGTCCTGGTGGGTGCGGCAGGCGCCGGCAAGACCGCCCTGTCCGAGGCCCTGCTGACCGCCGGTGACGGCAAGTCCCGGAAGGGCACGTTCGACACCGAGCCCGAGGAGGTGGAGCGGGGCCACTCGCTGTCGCTGGCCACCGGCTACACCACCTGGAAGGGCCATCGCATCAACCTGATCGACACGCCCGGCAGCGCGGACGCGATCGGGGACGCCTACCCGGCGCTGCACGCGGCGGATGTGGCCGTGTTCGTGGTCGACGCGGCGGGCTCATGGGACGCCGTGCACGACCAGCTGTGGGAGGCCGCCGCCGCGCTCGAGCTGCCGCGCCTGGTGTTCCTAACCGGTCTGGACCGCGAGCGCGCTTCCTACCAGAACCACGTCGACCTGCTTCGGGAGCGCTACGGGAAGCCGCTGGCGCCCGTGCACATGCCGCTCGGGGTGGAGCAGGACTTCACGGGCGTCATCGACCTGCTGCACCAGGTGGCGGTGCAGCGCATCGACGGCCAGCGGGTCGAGTCCGAGATCCCCGAGCACCACCGCGAGCAGGCCGAGCGAAACCGGGAGGCCTTGGTCGAGGCCATCGTCGAGGTCGACGACGAGCTGCTGATGCGGTACCTGGACGGCGAGGTGCCGGAGATCGCCGAGCTGGGCGAGTGCTTCGAGCACGGCATCGCCCGCTGCGACTTCTTCCCGGTGCTGTGCGGCTCGGCGGTGCAGGACATCGGCACGCGCCTGCTGCTGGACTTCCTGGTTGAGGAGTGCCCGGCGATCGACGAGCGCCACGACGTGAGCGGCCCCGTGTCGCTGCTGGTCTTCAAGACGCTGTCCGACCCCTACGTCGGCCACATCTCGCTGATGCGCGTCCTCAGCGGCCGGCTCACCCCGGACGCCGCCGTGACCAACGTCCGGACCGGCCAGTCGCTGCGCCTCAACCGCGTCTTCGCCCTCCAGGGCAACGAGCAGCAGCCGGTGGCCGCCGCGGCCGCCGGCGACCTGGTCGCCGTGGCCAAGCTGGACGGCGTGCACACCGGAGACGTGCTCGCCGCCGACGGCGCCAAGGCCCAGCCGATCGACCTCGGCATCCCCGAGGGCTACCACCGGACCGCCATAGCCGCCGGCAGCAGTCGGGACGAGGACCGACTGCCCGAGGCGCTCCAGCGGCTGGTCGAGGAGGACCCGTCCCTGCGGGTCACCACCGACTCGGACACGCGCCAGCTGATCCTCACCGGCTACGGCCCCTTCCACATCCAGACGGCCCTGGCCCGGCTGAAGCGGAAGTTCGGGGTCGAGGTCCAGGAGGTGCCGCTGCGGCTGCGCTACCTCGAGACCATCAAGGGCAAGGCCGCCGGGCTCGGTCGCCACGTCAAGCAGACCGGCGGCAGCGGTCAGTACGGCATCGTCAACATCGAGATCGAGCCCCTCCCGAGGGGCGAGGGCTTCGTCTTCGAGGACCACATCGTCGGCGGCGTCATCCCGCGCCAGTACATCCCCAGCGTCGAGAAGGGGATCCGCAACGCGATGGAGAAGGGCGTCCTGGCCGGCTACCCCTGCGTCGACGTCAAGGTGCGCCTGGTGGACGGCAAGTCGCACCGGGTCGACTCGTCCCAGGTGGCGTTCGAGACGGCTGGCGCGCTCGCCTTCCGCGACGCCGCGGCGAAGGCCTCGCCGGTGCTGCTGGAGCCCATCTGCCGGGTCTCGGTCACCGTCCCGGACGAGCTGACCGGCGACATCATGGGCGACATCTCAGCCCGGCGCGGTCGCATCGAGGGCACGCAGCAGGCCCAGCCCGGGCGCACCACCGTGACCGCGCTGGTGCCGGAGGCCGAGCTGCTGACCTATGCCGGTGACCTGCGCGGGCTGACCAGCGGCCAGGCGAGCCTCGTGATCACCTATGACCACCACGCCGAGGCTCCGAGCAACGTCATCCCCAAGGACAGCGACGAGCCGGCGATGGCGCACTGAACCCATCTGGGAGCGCGACGGCTAGCGCGGCCGCGTCTCCCAGGCCTGCGCCCGGGCCAGCCGCTCGATGGGACTGGGGTGGGTCGCCCACAGGAGGCGGACCCACCCCGGCGGTGAAGGGTCGGTCAGGTTGGCGACCGCTAGCCCTCGGTGCAGGTCGATGAAGGTGCCGGGATCGTCGCTGAGCGTCAGCGCCGCGTGGTCGGCCGCGGCCTCCGCGCGCCGGCTGAGCGTCGTCTGAACCGGCTGGCTCAGGAGGCCGAGAGCGACCACCGCCGCCAGCAGCACGGGGACCGCGCGCGGGTCGTCGGCGCGCGTCTGCCGACCCGCTGCCATGCGAAGCCGCACCAAGACGCCTAGGGCCAGGGCTGCGATGACCGCTCCCGCCGCGCCGGCGAGGGTTCCGCGAGCCAGGTCGGCGTTGCGCTGGTGGCCGAGCTCGTGTGCGAGCACCGAGAGGATCTCCGGGTCGGAGCGCTGCGCGAGCAGGTTGTCGTACAGCACGACGCGCCGGGTTCGGCCGAGGCCGGACACATAGGCGTTCTGCCTGACCGTGCGACGGCTGGCGTCGGCCACCAGGATCCGCTCCGCACGCACGTCCGCGCGCTGAGCCAGCTGCTCGATCTCCGTGCGCAGCGGCTCGCGTTCCAGCGGGACGGTGGTGTGGCTCAGCGGCTCGAGGACCAGCGGGGCGGCGAACACGACCAGAGCGGTCAGACCCGCGCCTGCCAGCCCGGCGATCAGGGGCCACAGACGCGGCGCCGCCCGGATCAGCCGGTAGCCGGCGCCGGCGATGAGCGCCGCCGCGAGCCACCGGGGCGCAGCGCCCTTGACCCAGTCAGCCAGCCAGCCCCCAGGCCCCTGGGTGGACAGCCCGTAGGCGCGCTCGTGCAGGAACCCCCTCCAGAAGGCCGCCGGCAGGAGCAGCACGTCGATCGCGACGACGATGGCCAGGGCGACCACCGCGGCGGCGAGCGCACGGCGGTGCTCCCCCACCGCTGCGATCAGCCCGGCCACCAGCCGCCGCCCGACCGGCGACCAGGCCACGAGCAGGGGCAGCGCCACCTCCACCGCCAGCGCGATCGCCGCCACGATGTAGCGCGGCCCCCGGTAGCTGCGCACCAGCGCCAGGTGCTCGACGTCGAACCAGCGCGTCGGCGGAGGCACCTCACCCAGCGCCGGCGCGACGGGTCGGGCCAGCTGCGCCCAGGCACCCGCGAGCACCAGCCCCGCGCACAGCAGGCACAGCGCCAGCCCCCAGCCTGAGGTCAGGACGCCTTGAAGCGGTTGGGTGGAGCCAGGCCCGCCTCGGACAGCGTCCGCAGGGCGCGCTCCTGCTCCACGTCGAAGATCACCGCCCCCTCGGGGCGCTCCAGCAGGTAGGTGACGATGCAGTCCTGGCATGCGTCGGTCTTCCTGGCCACGCAGTCGTCGCAGTCAACGCGCACCGCTCCACCTTTCGCAGACACAGCTGTCGGTCTGCGCTCACGCTAGGCGGGGGGTGTGACAGCGCCTCAGCCGGCGGACTCGGCGGCGGCCGCCCCGGGGGCGTCCACGACCTCGATGGCGTCGGCGCGGCCGCACCAGCGGCAGGTGACGGCGCGCACCTCCACCTCCAGCCGCTCCTCCTGCTCGGCCCTGGCCTGCCCTGACAGGTCGGCATGCCAGAAGCGCCGGACGCGCTCGACCGTCTCGACGTCGAAGCGGGTCAGGTTCCCGCAGGCGCCGCAGCGGAAGCGCCTGCCTGGCTCTAGTCCTGCCGCGAGGTCCACGCTGCTCCTTCTCTTCGGGGGAATCGGGGGAAGTCGAGCTCGGGCGTGGGTCCATGGCGCTCCACCTGGCCGGCGAGCCACAGCGCGACCGCCCGCAGGTTGGCGCGATCCACCCCGCGATCGTGCTGGGGCTGCCGGCGCAGATGGCCGGCGGCGCGGTCCAGCAGCTTGAGGGCTCCGCTGCGGTTTCCGCGCTGGATGTGGACGCAGCCGACCGCCACCTGGGTGACGCCCTTCCAGAAGTCGCGGTCGCCGGGTGGGACCTCCGGGCTCTTCCAGATCCACTCGAGGAACTCGTGGGCCTCGAAGAAGCGGCGGGCGTCGAACAGGCGGACCGCCTCCTCCAGCGCCTCGTCGACGCTGGAGACCACGGCCTCTGGCTCGCGTCGCTCGGGCATCTCGTCGACCGCTCCGCGCGGCAGAGGCCGGCCGAAGCGGTCCCGGGGACGTGCGTTAGCCGGCCGGCCTTGCTCGTCACGCTCGCGCGGCAGTCTCAGCACCCTGCGCCTGGCGGCGGCCATTCATCCCCTCCCAGCAGTCGGACGCCGTCCAGTCTGCCTTGCGTTGATCCCGGTCAGCGAGCGCAGCGAGCGCAGGTTCGGGATCACCTCTGGTCCTGCCCTCTTGCAAACTACTACGAAAGTCGTAAGGTCGGAGGCACGGCGAGCCGCTCCTCCAGGGCTGCTCGCCAGCCGTTCAGCCCGGCCTACTACCGAATTAGTATGACTCGGTTAGTAGCGGATGGGACGGCGACGGCAGACGGGTCGCAAGACCCGCCGAAGAAAGAAGGAGCCGCAATGACCAAGTCCAGAGCGCTGCTGCGCCACCTCGTCGTGGTGCTCGCCCTCGCGCTGGTGGCCGCCGCCTGCGGTGGGGACGACCCCGCCCTGGAGGAGCCCACCGAGGACGGCGCGACCGAGACCGGCGCCACGCCGACGGAGGACACGACCGAGCCCACCGAGGCGACCGAGGACGAGAGCGAGCCCACCGACGACGGCGGAACCGACTCCACCGCGTCGGTTGACGGGGTGCTCACGATCGGCACGGTCCTGCCCGAGACGGGTGACCTCGCCTTCCTCGGCCCACCGATGATCGCAGCGGTCCAGCTCGCGGTTCAGGACATCAACGAGGCCGGCGGAATCCTGGGCCAGGACGTCGTCCTGCTCGAGGGTGACTCCGGCGACGGCGACGGCACCGTGGCCAACCAGACCGTCGACCGCCACCTGGCGGAGGGCGCCGACATCATCTTCGGCGCGGCGGCCTCCGGCATCTCGCTCACCTTCATCGACAAGGTGACCGGCGCGGGCGTCATCCAGATCTCGCCCTCCAACACCGCCGCAACCTTCACCGACTACGACGACGACGGCTTCTACTTCCGCACGGCGCCGTCCGACAGCCTCCAGGGCCCGGTCCTGGCCGACCAGCTCCTGGCCGACGGCGCCTCCTCCGTGGCGATCCTGGCCCGCTCCGATGACTACGGACGCGGTCTGGCTGAGGCCACGCAGCAGGCCCTCGAGGACGCCGGCGGCGAGGTCGTCGCCTACATCGTCTACGACCACCAGGCGCAGAACTTCGACGCCGAGGTGGCCGAGGCCGCGGCGGCCAACCCCGACGCCGTGGTGCTGGTCGGCTTCGACGAGTCGGCCCGCATCCTCCAGTCCATGATCGAGGCCGGCATCGGCCCCGACGCCGTCGGCGTGTACGGCGTGGACGGCAACCGCTCCGACGAGCTCGCCCCCCAGGTGAACCCCGAGAACCCGGGCGTCCTGGCAGGCATGCGCGGCACGTCGCCGGCCGTCAAGCAGAGCGAGGAGTTCGTCGCTCGCCTGATGGAGTTCGCGCCCGACCTCTCCGACACCCTGTTCGCCGGGGAGTCCTACGACGCCATCGTGATCACCGCTCTGGCGGCCGCGGTGGCCGGCACCGATGACCCCGCGGCGGTCGCCCAGGAGATCAACGACATCACCCGTGAGGGCGGCACCGAGTGCAGCGAGGTCGCCGAGTGCCTCGACCTCATCGAGCAGGGCGAGAAGATCACCTACTCGGGCGCCCTCGGCATCCTGAACTTCCAGGACGCGGGTGAGCCCGGCTCCGGCACGTACGACATCTGGGAGGTCCAGGAAGACGGCAGCATCGAGACCGTCGACACGGTCGAGATCAGCATCTAGGCCTGACCAACGGATCGGGCGCCGGGCCCTTCGGGGTCAGGCGCCCGATTCATGTCCGAAAGATGACCATTCCCCTGCGCGCGGATCGCTGGCAAACTGAAGTGCGTTGACCGCACGACGCAAATCATGCGGTAGACCCACTGCGGGGCAGACAAGGTTCCGGTGCGGCTGACGGGGAGGATCTGGTTGAGCATGACCGATTGGCAGCTGCACGCAGCGTGCCGCACCGAGCCGATCGAGGGATTCTACTCCAACGAGGCCGCGGAGATCCGTGCTGCGATCGCGATCTGTCGTCGCTGCCCGGTACGGATGGCCTGCCTTGAGGCGGCCGTTGCCCGAGGTGAGTGGTTCGGCGTCTGGGGCGGCACCACCGAGCGCGAGCGGCGCCGCATGATCCGCGCCCGCATGGCTCGCGAGGACGCCGCCTAGGCAGCTCCCCGGGACGGTCGGGCACAAGCCGGCCTTCCACTCGAACACCTGTTCGTCTATGGTGCGGGACATGTCCCGCCTTGCCGTCCCCTTCCAGCCGAGCCTCGCCGACCTCGGCACACCGCTGCACCAGGTCACGTTCGTCGTCGTTGACCTCGAGACCACCGGCGGCTCGCCGCAGCAGTGCGGGGTGACGGAGATAGGCGCCGTCAAGGTGCGCGGCGGCGAGATCCTCGGAGAGCTCCAGAGCCTGGTCTCGCCGGGGATGTCCATCCCGCCGTCGATCAGCGCCCTCACGGGCATCACCGATGGCCTGGTGTCCGACCAGCCGCCGATCGAAGCGGTCCTTCCGACCTTCCTGGAGTTCGCCGCGGGGGCGGCGCTGGTGGCGCACAACGCCCGCTTCGACATGGCCTTCCTGAACGCGGGTCTTGAACGGCTCCGCTACCCGCGGCTTGACCATCCCGTGGTCTGCACCGCCTCCCTGGCGCGACGGCTGGTGCGGGACGAGGTTCGCAACTGCCGGTTGGCAACTCTGGCCGAGCACTTCCGCTGCCGCACGCGGCCGGTCCATCGCGCCCTTGCGGACGCACGGGCCACGGTCGAGGTCCTGCACTGCCTGCTCGAGCGTGCCGGGACGTTCGGGGTCATGACGCTGGAGGATCTGGTCGACTTCGCCAAGGTCCGCAACACCCCTCTCTACCGCAGCCGGCGCTCGCTCGTCCGGGGCCTGCCCTCAGCTCCGGGCGTGTACCGCTTCCGCTCCGAGCAGGGCGAGGTGCTGTACGTCGGCAAGGCGACCGACATCCGCTCGCGCGTGCGCTCCTACTTCGGGGCCGATGAGCGGCGCCGGATCGATGATCTCCTGCGCGAGACCGCCGATGTCGAGGCGCTGGTCTGCCCCACACCACTTGAGGCCGAGGTCCGCGAGCTGCGCGAGATCCACGCCAGCCGGCCGCGCTACAACCGCCGCTCGAAGAACCCGGGCCGCCAGGTGTGGCTGAAGCTCACCGCCGAGCGCTACCCACGCCTGTCGGTGGTGCGCACCGACCGCGCGGACGGAGCCACCTACCTGGGGCCCCTGCCGTCCCGCCGCGTGGCGGAGACCGTGGCGGACTGCCTGCACGAGGTCCTGCCGCTGCGCCGCTGCAGGGATCGCATCGGGCCGCGGACGCGGTTCTCCCCCTGCGTGCTCGCCGAGCTCGGACGCTGCCCCGCGCCCTGCGACGGCCGGATCAGCCCCGAGGAGTACGCACCGATCGCGCGCAGCGCCGCGGCTGCCCTGACGGGCGGCGCGCCGGAGCTCCTGGGCGCGCTCGAGCGGCGCATGACGCGGCTGGCATCTGAGGCGCGCTTCGAGGACGCCGCCCGTCTGCGCCAGCGGATCGAGGCACTCGCCACCGCCCTGGCACGGCAGCGCCGGCGCGGCTGGGTGCGTGCTCCCGAGCTGCTGATCGCCAGCCGCCCCCGGCGCGGGCGCAGGGACGTCGTGGCGATCCGTCGGGGCGTGCTGGCCGCGACGCTGAGCTGCACCGAGGCCGAGCTGACCGCGGCGGTCGAGCACCTGCGCGGCGCGACCGCAGACGCGGCCGGTTCGGCCGAGGAGCTGGATGTCCTGGGCCGCTGGCTGGAGGGGCCGGGGACGCGGCTGCACGTGTGCGAGGGGCTGCCCGCCGCCGAGACCGCCGACGGCGCCGACCTGCACGGCCTGCTGGCGCGTCTGGGCTCGGCGCGGCGCACGGCTGGGGCTCCGGGCAGCGCGCTCGCGGACAAGCGGATCAGTCAGCGGGCGACCGGCTAGTCCAGCCGCAGGTTGAACGGCGGCGCCTCAGACGCCCTCGGCGTCCTCGAACCCGATCCCCCACAGCCGCTCCAGGTCACTGGAGGAGTACGCGCGGAACGCGATCATGGTGTGCGTGGCGGTGACGCCGGGGACCTTTGCGATCTCGCCGGTGACGACGTCGGCGATCTCCTCGTGGGTGCGCACGCGGACGAGCGCGACCAGCTCCCAGTCACCCGTGACCGAGTAGACCTCGGACACCTCCGGGATGTCGGCGATCGCCTGGGCCGTCTCCGGGATGGCGTGGACGTCGACGTGCAGAAGCACGATGGCGGTGATCACGACCTGCTCCTTGCACCGGCCAGGGACTGGGACAGCTCGACCCAGCGCCGGAGGGTGTCCGCGGCGGCGCCGCTGTCGATCGACTCCGCGGCGGCTGCCAGGGCGCTGTCGAAGTCCTCGTGGGCGTCGGCGGCCACCAGCGCAGCGGCGGCGCCGAGCAGCACGATGTCGCGCGGCGGTCCCGGCTCACCGGCGAGGATGGCGTCGGCGATCTCGCGGTTGCGGTCGACGTCGCCACCCAGGAGATCGGCCCTGCTCGCCCGGGGGATGCCGTGGTCGGCTGGGTCGAAGGTGCGCTCGGTCACCATCCCGTCGCGGACCTCCCAGAGCCGCGAGACGCCGGTCGTCGTCAGCTCGTCCAAGCCGTCCTCGCCGTGGAACACCAGCGCATGCCGGCTGCCCAGCCGTGCCAGGACCTCGGCCATGCGCGGCGCCATGCTCTCGTCGCTCACGCCGATGGTCTGGTGCTGAGCCCCGGCCGGGTTGGTGAGCGGCCCCAGGAAGTTGAAGATCGTCGGCACGCCGAGGTCGCGGCGCACCGGGATCGCATGGCGCATCGCCGGGTGGTAGGTGGGCGCGAAGCAGAAGCCGATCCCGATCTCGGCGATGCAGCGCTGCACCGCCTCGGGGGGCAGGTCGATGACGATGCCCCAGGACTCGAGCAGGTCCGCCGACCCGCAGCGCCCGCTGGCTGCGCGGTTGCCGTGCTTGGCGACCTTGACGCCGGCGCCCGCCGCCACCACGGCCGCGACGGTGGAGACGTTGAAGGTGCCCGCCCGGTCACCGCCGGTCCCGCACGTGTCGACGGCGGGGTGGTCCAGATCGACCGGCAGGGCGAACGACCGCATGGCCCGCACCAGCCCCGCGATCTCAGCGGCGGACTCGCCCTTGGCCCGCAGCCCGACGACGAAGCCCGCGACCTGCGCGGGTGAGGCCTCGCCCGCCATGATCGCCGCCATCGCCGCCCCCGCGACCTCGTCGTCGAGGTCCTGGCCCCGCAGCAGGGTCCCGAGGACGTCGGGCCACGACACCTCGGTCGGCACGTTCGCGCTGGTCATGGCCCGCCACCGGTCATGCCGCCGCCGGTCTCGAGCCCGGCCGTCTCCACCTCCCCGCTCGGCACCTCGAGCAGCGAGGGGGTCGGGTTCCCGCCGACGTTCGGCAGCTCGGGCAGCGGCTTGCCCGCCACGACCGCGTCGACGACCTCGGCCAGGTCGAAGGGGTTGATGGGCTTCAGGACGTAGGCGTCGGCCTGTGACCAGTCCGACAGCCAGGTGTCCTGCTGGCGCGCGAGGGCCAGGATGATCGGGGGCATCTGCCGGCCCATCAGGGCGCGCGCCTTGATCTCGCGGGACAGGTAGAAGCCGCCCGTCGGGTGCATGTCGTTGTCCGCGATCACGAGATCGAACGACGCGGGGGGTGACTCGTCCAAGACGGCGAGCGCGCGCTGCGGGGTCGTGACCTCGAGGAAGTCGACGTCCGAGCGCCCGATCAGCGCCGTCTTGACCTGCGAGTTGAGGCGGGCGTTGTTGGAAGCTAGGAGGATCCTCACCTGCGGCTCCGGGAGCGGGGACGGGTGGTCAGCATCGATGTACCGATCTTAGGGCTGCAGCACGGGGGCGTCCGGCGGGTCGGCGCTGCAGCGCTCGGCCAGCATGATCGCGATGTCGTCGGTCAGCTCGCCTGGGACGTGCTGGAGGATGCGGCGCACCAGAGCGTCCATGGCATCCTCGACGTTGCCCTCGGCCAGCTCGAGGATGTGGCGGTCCAGCGGGAAGAAGTGCCCGGCCGCGTCGCGGGCCTCGACCAGCCCGTCCGTGCAGAGCAGCAGCCGGTCCCCCACGTCGAACGCGAACCGGTCGAGGGACGGCTGCGGGAACAGGCCGAGCGGCGGTGCCTCCTCCGACGGCTCCAGCCTGGTGGCGACCCCGCCGTGGATGCGGATGGGCGCGTGGTGGCCGCAGTTGACGACCGTCAGGCCGCCGTCGTGCAGGAACTCGACCAACACCATGGTCACGAAGTCCTCGGCGTCACGGGACTGCGCGCCGACCCGCTCGTCCATCAGCTTTGCCAGCGCCAGCAGGTCGCCGTCCCACACGGCCTCGCGGAAGGTCGCCAGCACGGTGGCGGCCAGCCGGACCGCCTCGAGACCCTTGCCACGGACGTCGCCCATGACGACCCGCACGCCCGTCGCTGTGAAGGCGGTCTCGTACAGGTCACCGCCGATCCGCGAGTCGGCGCTGGCCGACTGATAGCGAGCGGCCAGGCGGATCCCCGCCAGCTCGCGCGGCGGCGGCCGCAGCATGACCTCCTGCGCGACCTCGACCAGGTGCGACAGCCGGGCGAGGGCCTCAACCCGCTGCTGGCGCTGTGCGGCCGCGAACACCGACACCGCTCCGGCCAGCGCCACGATCAGGACACGGATGGTGTGATCGACGGTGAACATCATCCCGTCGACGACGCCCAGCGCCGCGGCGGTGATCAGCGCGACCACAGCCACCGCGCCGGTCTGAGCCGCGCTCGCCCGCAGCGAGGCGACCAGCGGCCCGAGGATGGACAGCCCCAGGAGCACCACGTCCTGGGAGGTCAGCACGTCGAGGACGGCCGTCAACGCGATGAGCCCAAGGGCGGCGAGCGTGGTGAGCCCTTGCGCCGCCTCCTCCGACGACCGCTCCGCCCGCCTCAGCCCCCTTGCTGCCATCCCCCCTCCACCGCTCGTCCCGGTCACCCCTGGGCTCCTGCGCGCTGCATCGCGCCCGGCCTCGATGGCAGGCGGTATGGCAGTGGAAGAACTCTAGCCGACGGTCCAGGTGTCCGAGCCGGCGATCAGCTCGGACAGCTGCCCATGACCTCTGCGGTTCACGGCGTCTTCCATCTGCTCGCTCATCAGCCGGTCGTAGGTCGGCCGCTGGACCCGGCGGAACAGGCCGATCGGTGTTGGACCGGTCGGCGTGTGCGACAGCCGCGACAGCGCGAAGGCCAGCGAGGGGTCCTCCCGCTCGGCGTCGTGCACGAGCAGGCGGTCCTCCCCCACCTCGGCGACGTCGACGATGCGCAGGCCCTCAGGGGTGTTGATGACGCCGCGCTCCCCGTCGACGCCGAAGCGGATCGGCTGGCCGTGCTCGAGGCGGATCTGGTTCTCGGCTCCGTGCTCCTTCAGCGCCGCGAAGGCGCCGTCGTTGAAGATGTTGCAGTTCTGGTAGACCTCGACGAAGGCCGTGCCCTCGTGCTGGGCAGCCATCTCGACCATGCGCGACATGTGCTCGCGCTCGGTGTCGATGCTGCGGGCCACGAAGGTGGCCTCGGCGCCCAGGGCGACGCTGACGGGGTTGAAGGGGTAGTCGAGCGAGCCGGCCGGCGTCGACTTGGTGATCTTGCCGAGCTCGGATGTGGGCGAGTACTGGCCCTTGGTCAGCCCGTAGATCTGGTTGTTGAACAGGATGATCGTCAGGTTGACGTTGCGCCGCAGCGCGTGGATCAGGTGGTTGCCGCCGATCGACAGCCCGTCGCCGTCACCGGTGATGACGAACACCTTCAGGTCGGGCCGCGTGATGGCGATGCCGGTGGCGATCGCGGGTGCGCGTCCGTGGATCGAGTGGAAGCCGTAGGTGTTCATGTAGTACGGGAAGCGGCTCGAGCAGCCGATCCCGGACACGAACACGATGTTCTCGCGCGGCACGCCGAGCTTGGGCATGACGCTCTGGACGTTGGCCAGGATTGCGTAGTCGCCACACCCGGGGCACCAGCGGACCTCCTGGTCGGAGGCGAAGTCCTTGCGCGTCAGCGTGGGCGCGGGGGTCTGCACGTCCGTCATGCCAGCTCCTTCAGGTCTGCAAGGGCCTCCACGATCCGGTTCTCGAGCTCCTGCGAGGTGAACGGCAGCCCGGTCACCTGGTGGACCCCTTGGACGTCCACCAGGTAGCGGGCCCGCAGCAGGAGCTGGAGCTGGCCCATGTTCATCTCGGGGACGAGGACCCGGTCATAGCGGGCGAGCACCTCGCCGGTGTTCGACGGGAACGGGTTGAGGTGGCGCAGGTGCGCTCGGGCCACCCTGTGACCGGCGACACGGGCGCGACGCACGGCCTCGCGGATGGGGCCGTAGGTCGAGCCCCAGCCGAGGACCAGCAGGCGCGCCCCGCGGCCGGTCTCGTCGAGCTCGTCGTCGACCTCGAGGGGTGGGATGGTCGCGGCGATGCCGTCGACCTTGGCCTGCCGCAGGCCGACCATGCGGTGGTGGTTCTCGGGGTCGTAGGAGATGTTGCCGGTGACGTCGGCCTTCTCGAGGCCGCCGATGCGGTGCTCGAGACCCGGCGTGCCGGGCACGGCCCACGGACGGGCCAGGGTCTCAGGGTCCCTGGCGAAGGGCTGGAAGGTCTCGCCGTTGGGGCTGGCGAAGGTGGCGTAGGGCCGCAGATCCGGCAGCTCATCCTCGGCGGGGATCCGCCACGGCTCGGCGCCGTTGGCCAGGTAGCCGTCGGACAGCAGCATCACGGGGGTGCGATAGGCCAGGGCGATGCGCGCGGCCTCGATGGCGGCGTCGAAGCAGTCGCCCGGATGGGCCGCCGCGACGATCGGCACCGGCGCCTCGCCGTTGCGCCCGAACATGGCCTGGAGCAGGTCCGCCTGCTCCGTCTTGGTCGGCAGTCCCGTGGACGGGCCGCCGCGCTGGATGTTGACGATCACCAGCGGCAGCTCGACCGACACCGCCAGGCCGATCGTCTCGGTCTTGAGCGCGACGCCCGGACCGGAGGTCGTCGTGACCGCGAGGTTGCCGGCGAAGGCCGCGCCCAAGGCGGCCCCGATGCCAGCGATCTCGTCCTCGGCCTGGAAGGTCCGGACACCGAAGTGCTTCAGCCGGGCCAGCTCGTGGAGGATGTCGCTGGCCGGGGTGATCGGGTAGCCGCCCAGGAACAGCGGCAGGCCCGCGCGCCGCGAGGCCGCGACCAGGCCGTAGGCCAGGGCGAGGTTGCCGGTGATCTGCCGGTAGGTCCCAAGGGGCAGCTGCGCCGGCTTGACCTCGTAGACGTGGGAGAACATCTCCGTCGTCTCACCGAAGGCGTGCCCGGCATTGAACGCGGTGATGTTGGCCTCCGCGACCTCCGGCTGGGAGGCGAACCGGCTGCGCAGCCACGCGATCGTCGGCTCGGTCGGCCGCGAGTACATCCACGACATCAGCCCCAGCGCGAACATGTTCTTGGCGCGCTGCTTGGCCTTGTTGTTGAGGGGGCTGTCCGCCAGGGCCTCGACCGTCATCGTGCTGATCGGCACCTCGAAGACGCGGTAGCCCTCGAGCATCGGCGTGCCGCGCGGATCGGTCTCGAAGCCGGCCTTCTTGAGGTTGGCCTTGGTGAACGCGTCGCTGTTGAGGATGAGCGTTCCGCCGGGGACGAGGTCGTCCAGGTTGGTCTTCAGCGCCGCCGGGTTCATCGCCACCAGCACGTCGGGTGCGTCGCCCGGCGTGAGGATGTCGTGGTCGGCGAAGTGCACCTGGAAGCCCGACACGCCGGGGAGCGAGCCGGCGGGGGCTCGGATCTCTGCGGGGAAGTCCGGCAGCGTCGCGAGGTCGTTGCCCAGCTGGGCGGTTGCGGAGGTGAATCGGCTACCCGTCAGCTGCATGCCGTCGCCGGAGTCACCGGCGAAGCGGATGGTCACGTTGCTGAGGGTGCGGACCGGCTTGGAGGCCATCGAGTGCGCCCCTTCGTGGGAGTTGCGGGTGCGTGCGGAGGTGGGGGGTCCCCCTTAACAACAATCTAGGCCCACCGAAGCGGGTGTGTGCGCGCAACACCTCAATCGGATGGCTGCGCCGCGCGCGGCGCCGGGACCGCCAGACAGCCGGCCTCACGGCCCAGGTAGGCAAGACCCGCCAGATCACCCGCGCCCCACTCGCCGGCGCCCTGGTCGACCGTTGTGGCCATGACCTGCCCGGGGTCCTCCACGTGGTCGAGGCCGAGCAGGTGGCCGATCTCGTGCAGGACCACGTTGCCCCAGCGCCGGCCGGCGCCGAAGCCGGGGTGGACGCTGGTCGCCTCCCGGTCCAGGCCGATGACGCCGGTGGGCACCACGTCCTGGCGCGTCGGGCTGACCAGCGGGGTGTGCGCTGCCCAGCCGACCGCCGGACCCTCGCGCTCGCGCTCGGCGGGATCCATCTCCACCCACCCCACCAGCACAGGTGCCCAGCGCCGCCCGTACACCTCGGGCTGATAGGCGGCCCGGGCGCGGGTGGGCACCTCGTCGACCTCGCCCTCATAGACGAAGCGGATGCCGGTGGCGAGCTCGGCCCGGCGGAACGCCTCATGGACGTCCTCGACGGCGCCCTCCGGCGCCCCGGCCGGGTTGATGACGTAGGGCACCTCCGCGCAGGGGTTGAACCGCGACGGCAGCCCGCTGTCGGCGTCGATGTGGATGAAGCGGTAGCCAGCGCTGCCGTCCAGGACCGGCGGCGGCAGGTCGCTGGCCGCGTAGCGGTCGGAGGCGACGACGCCGGCGAGGATGGCCCCGACCATCACCCCCGCGAGCGCGACCAGGGCGAGGACAGCCCCGCGCCCGCCCCTGCGTGCCGGAGCGGCCGGGGCGGGCTCCTCCGGCGGCGCGCTGCTGACGATCGGCTCCATCCCGTCAACCATATGCGCCGCCCCCGCCGGCGCCGCCCCTGGCAGCGGGGTCCGACATACTCGGTGGGCATGAGCCGCTCCGAGCCCGTCTACCTGGACGTCGCCTCCGCGGCGCCATGGCATCCGGCGGCCCTCGCCGCCTACACAGAGGTCGCGCGGGAGACCTGGGCAGACCCACAGCGCCGCCACGCGCCCGGGCGCGCAGCGAGCGACCTGCTCGAGGCCGCGCGTGCCGCCGTGGCAGGGACCTTGGGCGTGGCCGCGGACGCCGTCCTGTTCACCAGCGGAGGCACCGAGTCCGTTCACCTCGCCGTGCGGGGGGCGGCGATCGCCAACCGCACCAGACCGCGACGGATCGTCTCGACGGCCGTGGAGCACTCGGCCGTCCTCGCCGCCGCCGAGGCGACCGATCACGAACATGTGCTGGTCGGCGTCGACGCCGAGGGCCGGGTCGACCTCGACGCCCTCGCCGCCGCGCTGGAGGGCGGCGCGGCCCTGTGCAACGTCCAGCACGCCAACCACGAGGTGGGCACGCTCCAGCCGATCGCCGCGGTGGCCGACCTGTGCCGCCGCAACGACGTGCTCCTTCACGTCGACGCCTGCCAGACGGTGGGCCGCCTGCCAGTCGACCTGCGCGAGCTGGGCGCCGACCTGCTCAGCTGCTCCGCCGCCAAGCTCGGTGGCGGCCGAGGCACCGGTGCGCTCGCGTGGTCGCCGCGGGCGCGCTTCCGCCCGCTGCTCACCGGCGACGAGCGCGAGCGCCGTCGACGGGCAGGCCTGGAGCACCTGCCGGGGATCGCCGCCTTCGCCGAGGCCCTGCTCCAGCTCGACCCGTCGAACCCCACCGGGACCGCCGCGACCGAGGCGCGGCGGTCCGATGCCCTGCGCCTGCGGCTCCGGCGGCGCCTGGTGGAGACGGTTCCTGACCTGGCCGTCCACGGCCCCGAGACCGGGGCACTCCCCCACGTGGTGGCGCTCTCCGCCCTGTACGTCGAGGGCCAGGCGCTGCTCGAGGCCCTGGACGAGCGCGGCTTCGCCGTCCACTCCGGATCGTCGTGCGCCACGACCTCCGGCGAGCCCTCCCACGTGCTCGTTGCGATGGGCGCGCTGACCCACGGTCATGTGCGCGTCTCGTTCGGGCCCGAGGTCGACGCAGACGACCTCGACGCCTTCGTCGCCGCGCTGGACGATGCCGTGACCGCGCTGCGGGCCCGCGTGGCGCGCTGATGGGCGCCGACCGGGGCTAGGCTTCGACCATGGCCGACACCGCGGAGCCCCTGCTCGTCGATGCGACTGGGAAGTCCTGCCCCGTCCCCGTGATCGAGCTCGCGAAGGCGATCCCACAGGTCGAGGTCGGCTGCGACGTGGTCGTCGTGGCGGACGATCCGGGCGCAAAGGTCGACATCCCCGTGTGGTGCCGCATGAAGCGCCACGACCTCATCGCCGTCGAGGACGAGGGCGCCGGCTGGCGCTTCCGAGTGCGCCGCAGCTCCTGACACCGAGCGGCCAACCGGCCGGTCGGGCGATCCCTCCCACAAACCCTCTTGCGCAGCGGGCCGGCGCGGGAGCAGATTACGCCGGTGGCGGGGACACGTGAGGAAGCGGTCGGATCCTTCGGGATCATTCTGCGACGTCTGCGCGACGCCGCCGGTCTGACGCAGGAGGAGCTCGCCGAGGCCGCCGGTCTCTCCGCCAAGGCGATCGGGGCGCTGGAGCGGGGCGAGCGCCGTCGGCCGCACCCCCACACCGTCCGGTCCCTGGCGACCGCGTTGGGGTTGTCGGATGAGGATCGCACGCTGCTGCTGGCGGCGGCTGCGCCCAGAACCCGCGCCCAGCAGGAAGCCCCCGCCGATGCGGCCGATCTCGTCGCGCCCGGCGGCCGAACCGGCCAGCCCAACGAGCCGCCGACCGCGCTGATCGGGCGCGACGCGCTGGTGGCCGAGCTGGTCGAGGCCCTGACGGACCCGGAGGGCCCCCGCGGCGGCCGCACCCCCCTTGCAACCCTGACCGGCCCCGGCGGGGTGGGTAAGACGCGACTGGCCCTGCGGGTCGCGAGCGTCCTGTCCTCGGAGCTGGATGAGGTCCGCGTGGTGCGCCTGGCGCCGGTCCGCGACACGGCCGGCGTGGTCACGGCGGTCGCCAGCGCCCTCGGCGTCGTCTCCCTCGGGCCGACGCCCGCAATCGACCTGATCGTCGAGCACCTGCTGGGGCGCCCCGCCCTCCTCGTCCTCGACAACCTCGAACACGTGATGGAGGCGGCCGGGTTCGTCGCCGAGCTCATCCGCCGCTGCCCGGACCTGCGCATCCTCGCCACGAGCCGGTCACGGCTGCGCCTGCGCGGGGAGCGGGAGATCGCCGTCCCCCCGCTGCAGCTCCCGGAGCCCGGCGCGGTCGGCCGGGCCGCGGCCGCGCAGGCCCCCGCCATGCAGCTGCTGCTCGACCGCGCCCGTGACGGCGACCCCTCATTCGTGCTGTCCGAGGACAACGCCGAGCATCTGGTCACCCTCTGCCGGCGTCTCGACGGGCTGCCCCTGGCGCTCGAGCTCGCCGCGGCGCAGCTGCGCTTCCTCGACCCGGCGGCTCTGCTCGGGCGGTTGGACCGGGTGCTCTCCACCGAGGGACCGCGCGACCTGCCCGCCCGCCAGCGCACGATGCGAAGCACGCTCGCCTGGAGCTATGACCTGCTGCCCCCGGCCGAGCGGGCGCTGTTCCGACGCCTATCTGTCTTCGCGGGCAGCTTTGACATCGACGCCGCGGAGTCCGTGCTGCCCGACCCTCCGGGGGCCGACCCCGAGGTGGCGATCGCGCGCGACGACGTGATCGTCCTGCTCGGACGCCTGGTCGAGCAGTCGCTGGTCGTGGTCGAGCGCAGCGGTGACGGCGTCCGCTACCGGCTGCTGGAGCCGGTGCGCCAGTACGCCCACGAGCTGCTCGATGAGGATGACGAGTGCGCCGGCGCCCTGCATGCCCGCCACGCCGACCACTACGCGGCGCGGGTTGATGGGCTGGCGCAGCGCGTCCGCGGCCACGACCAGGTGGTCGCGCTGACGCGGGCGACGGCGGACCTGCCGGACCTGCGTGCGGCCATGAGCTGGGCCGCAGACAGCGGACGCCACGCGACCGCCGCCCACATCTGCTGGGAGCTGTGGCCGTACATGTGGCTGGCAGGCGCGCACGACGAGGCGATTGCGGAGCTGGACCGCATGCTCGCCGCCGACCTGGACGACGTGTGGCGTGGCCGTGTGGCGGGGGTTGCCGCGGCGTTCTCCTATGCGGCCGGGAAGTTCGAGCGCTGCGCCGAGCTGTCGGCGCAGGCCATCGCGCTCGGGGAGTCCGCAGACGACGCGCGGGCGCGTTCGCACGGCAGGACCGGGCTGGGCCTGCTGGCGCTGGCCGCGGGCGACGTCGATGCGGCCGATGAGCACCTGATCAGGGCGCACGACGACTTCCTGCTCGGCGGGGAGCCCTCGATGGCCGGCACAACGCTCACCTGGCGGGCGGCGGCAGCGGCGGCGCGCGGTGACACCGCGGCGGCGCAGGAGCTGCTGATGGAGGCGCTGGACCGCGCCATCCGGCTGGGCGATCGACAGCTGCGCCACAGCGTGCTCTACCCGCTGGCCATGGGTGCGCTCGCCGCCGGCGACCACAGCGGAGCGGCGGGCCTCTTCGGGCAGGGGCTGATGCTGGCCGAGGAGATCGAGGACCGCGCCGGGCTCTACCACTTCGCCGAGGGCTTGGCCGTCGCCGAGGCGCTGCGTGGACAGCACGGCCGCGCCGCCTGGCTGTTCGGAGCCGCCGACGCCCTCAAGGAGTCGCTGACCGCGCCCGTCTACCACTACTTCCGCACCGATCCCGAGATGACCGACAGGGCCCGGGGCCTCGTTGCGGAGGCCCTGGGCCCTGAGGCCATGAATGAGGCGTTGC
Source organism: uncultured Actinomycetota bacterium (assembly GCA_964629825.1). Lineage (GTDB taxonomy): Bacteria > Actinomycetota > Nitriliruptoria > Euzebyales > Egibacteraceae > CAZVUW01. The sequence continues at coordinate 23,785 of CAZVUW010000013.1, read as the reverse complement.
AGCGTGGTCGGGCGACCTCACCGGCGGCTCTGGCGGTTGCCGTGGCCGCCGGTGGGACGCCGCTTCCCTATTCGGTGTAGCGGCTGCGCAGCGCTGCGAGGTGTTCTGCGAGAGCGCGCAGGCCTTGTGGGTTGCCCTGGTTGGGCTTGCTCTCGGCCACGTCGGCCTGCCATAGCAGCAGGTGGATGGCGCGGTCGATGTGGGTCATGGCCAGGGGTCGCTGCTGCTCGATGGACAGCCACAGCTCGGCCTGGTCCAGGGCGTGGCGCACCTTGGCCTGCAGCCCGGCGGTGATCCCGCCGGCGGCGGCCAGCTCGTCGAGCTGGTTGCGCGCCGAGGCGAACGACACGCCCTGCACGGTGATGTCGCGGCGCACCTCGGCGTCGATGGTGCGGTCGTTGTAGGCGGTTGCCTGCTGATCGACGACCACGGTGACGGTCGAACCGAGCGGCAGGACCTGGTCGGGGAGCACCTTGAAGGTGCGGGTCAGCGGCTCACCGGCCGGTGAGTCCTCCGGGGCGACGGCCACGATCTCGGCGGGGATCGTCTGCCCCTCGGCGTCGAGCAGGCGGATGCGCTGCTCGTCCCGCACCGACATGCGCATGTAGCGGTCGAAGGTGACCGTGACGGCCGAGTCGGGCCCGCCCAGGGCGGTGATGTCGACGATCTCGGGTGCTGCCAGGGACACCATGCCGACGTTGACGTCGAAGTGAGGCGGCAGCACCTTCAGAACCCGGCTGGACGCGGGCTGGTACCCGTCCTTGGAGTAGTGCACCTGCCACCAGCCCTCCGGCACGTCCCAGCCGTAGCGGCCCTCCACGTCGGAGATCTGCGGGTTGGTCTGACCGAACCACTCCGCGTCCCAGATCTCGAACGGGCCGTCCTGGCTCCCGCCCTGGGTGAGGGTGGCGGTCACACCCTCCAGCCGGTTTGACTCCACGGCCTCGTACACGTAGCCGGACGGGTCGTGGATCCACACCGGGTCGGCCAGGCGACGGCTGTTCGGACGACGGCCCGAACGGGGGTCGTGCGGCGTGCGCGGGTCCCAGGGATCCCAGTCGTCGTCGTCCTCGTTCTGGCAGTCAGGGTCCTCGGCGATGAACTGGGCGATCAGATCCGTGGAGGAGTCGTTGGCGGCGTCCAACCCGAGGCCGACGACGAAGCCGACCCCCCACAGCGCGAAGCCCGCGCCGAACGTGAACGCACCCACCACACCCGAGGCCGCCGACATGCCCAGCTTGATGGCCTCGTCGCGGGCGATCTTCTCACCGTGCTCCAGGATCATGTCGCGGTAGTGCGCCTTGGACGAGTCGCTGCCACAGCGGCTCATGGCCCGATCCAGCAGCCGCTCCAAGCGGTCCAGACGGTCCTTGAACCCCAGCGACCCGTAGATCGTGTTGCCCTGGTCCACGGCGAAGAAGACCTTCTCCAACGTGATCTTGACCACCGCACCGGCGGCGAACGGCGAGGCCGTGAAGGACCTCTGCCCCGGGGTCGCCTCCCCCGTCAAAGCGGAGCGCAGCAGCTCCTGGGCACGCGCGGCCACATCACCCGTGCGCGGCAGCAGCTCCTCCGGCACATACGCCTCCAGGCGCAGCCGGCTGGTGCCGCCGTCGTTGAACGTGCCGCTCGTGCGCAGACCCCACACGTGGGTGCCGCTGGCCCGGGCGATGTCCAGATCACGCTGGCTGGGGGCGTACGACTGACCCCACTCCAACGTCACCGCCGAGCTCATCCGGGCGTTCTCACCCAACGCCGGCATCCGCATGCTCGAACGGATCGTCTCCGACTGGCCGGACACCTCCTTGTCCGCCTCCACGTCCGTCACGTCCACGAACGCGTCCGGCAGCATCGCGCGCAGCTGCGCCTCGCTCGGCGTCGGCTCGTCAACCCCCATCGGGGTCGGCTCCACGTCATAGGTCGCCTCGATCGCACCAACCGTCTGATGCGTCGCCGGCACCTCGGCCATGTACGTGCCACCACCGATCGGCCGCGCGGGCGCCTCGTTCACACCCACACGCACCACCGGATCGACCACCCGAGCATCCTCGGGGAAGGTCAGCAGGACGCTGACGGGGATCGGGGCGAACACGTACGGGAACCGGGCGACGCCCTCGTGCGGGATGAACTCCTGGGTCCTGGCGCCGTTCTGACGCACCTCCACGCGCTGGAGGTCCCGCAGGCGGCGGTCATAGCGCAGGGCGACCATGTCCGAGGTGCGGACGGGGTCGTCCCCGGCCTCTGCGTGGAGCTCATAGGTCCACACCGAGCCACGCGGGGGCAGCGTCACGGTCATGTCCCAATGCCCACCGGGGCCGGCGAGCACCTCACCCAGCAGGGTCGAGCCCTCGAAGACCCGGACGGTCTCCCCCGCGGGCGCGAGGCCCCCGAGCACGACCTCGCTGCGGTTGGTCTTCACCGGTGCCTCAAGGGTCACACCGGTCACGTGGAAGGTCGTGCTGCCGAGCAGCTGGCTCCGGGCTGGGCCGCCGCGGAAGGTGCTCCAGGAGACGGTCGGGGCGATCCGGACGGGCTTGCCGGCCTCGCCACCCTCGGTCACGCGCAGGCGGTAGCGCACCACCCACGCCTGCTCAGGATCGGGCGGGCTGCGGAACTGGCGGTCGCCCACCTGAACCACGGCCTCGGAGCCGGACAGCTCGGCAGCGACCTGCTGGCCGTCGACGAGCACGCTGCCCGGGACGAGCTCCGTCCCTTCGGGGATCGGCAGTCGCAGGGAAACGCCGTAGTAGGTGCCGGTGGTGCCCGGGTGGGCCGCCAGGCGCAGCTCGGTCGTCTGATCGGGCAGCACCATCTGCGGGTTGGCTGCCACGCTGCTGGTCGCGAACCAGGGGGCGGTGCCGATCTGGATGTCGCCCAGGTCGACGGTCTCGCCCACCTCGGCGGTGAAGGTGCGGCTCACCTGGAAGAAGCCGACCGCCCCGCCCAAGGTGTAGGTGCCGGCGGCGGGCAGCGGGTAGACGAAGCTCGGGCTGTTGCGGTTGAGGAACCGGCGGCCCATGGTGCCCAGGAAGAAGTACGGGTCGCCCGGCAGCGGTCCTTCGCTGCCGTCCGCGTTGACGAAGCGGCCCTTGACGATGGCCACGGACTCCAGGCGCAGCTCTGCGGAGAGCTGGGGCTCCTCACCCAGCACCAGCGTGGTGCACTCGGCCGGGAGGCCGACGACGCCTCCGTCGGCGCAGACCTCGATCTCGTCGCCGGGCCGGCCCATGATCTCGGTCGTGTTGCGGCCGGCACGAAGACCCGACGGGGCGTACACCGTGGCGCGCATGCTGGTGCCGAAGCGGTCCAGGTTGACGGGACCGTCCCAGGCGCCATCACCGATCCGGGTGTAGAGGTCGAAGTCGAGGGTGTAGGCGCGGTCCCGGTCGATCTGGAAGTCCCGCTCGACCTGGTTGCCGTCGGGCAGCTCGATGTCGAAGCGGTGGCTGCGCTGGCCGCTCCAGGAGATCGACAGCGTCCCCGGGCCCGCGAGGCCCTCCAGCCGGTAGCGGCCCTCGTGGTCCGCGACGGCGGCGCTGTTCCAGCTGCGGTCGTCGATCTCCTGGGACAGGACCAGGTAGGCGCCACGTGCCGGCGCGCCATCGGGAAGCGTGACCACACCCGTGATGAACCCACCGGCGAGGGGCGGCGGGACCACCGTGATGACGTTGCGCCCGGGCTCGAGGGCTCCCGTGGCGGTGCCGTCGCTGGCCGGCTCGTTGTCCCGCATGGGCACGGTGATCGAGTAGTCGTCGCCGGAGAGGAGCTCGGCCGACACCGCGGCGGTGCCGTCCCCGGCGGTCTGGAGCAGGTAGCGACCGCCGCCGACGCTGATGCGGACCGGCAGGCGGGCGAACGGCGCGCCGTCTGCGGTCTCGACGCGCACGGACAGGCTGGCGGGCAGACGCGGGGTGATCTCGAGCGCGGTCGTCAGACCGTGCCGGATGTGCGCATCCTGGAGGACCAGCTGCGTGCCGCGAGCGCTCAGGATCTTGACCTTGATGTCGCCGGAGCCGAGCTCGAAGCGCTCGGCGCCGCCACCGTTGATGCGCCGCTCCACGCTGCTGCGCGCGCTGCTCGTCACGAGGATCCGTCCGGACGGGATGGCGTCGGCCGACGCGTCGACGTTGACGACCACGGCGCCGAGGACGGACACGGGCAGGCGGGTGGCGGTGCGGTCGGGGCCGCTGCCGGTGCTGTCCGCCAGCCGTGCAGAGATCGAGGTGATCTCGGCGATGCCCTCGGCCAGGTCCAGCGTGGCGGTGTAGGTGCCGGGCCGGTCGGCGTCCTCGTCCGCGGTCAGCGTGATGGTGTCGGGGCGGGGCTCGGTGAGCAGGCCGCCGTTGGGGTCGTTCCAGGTCTTGATGTCGGCGGTCACGGTAGCCGTGCGGGCGCGATCGCCGGTGATCGTGATGGTCAGCTGGCCGCCGACGGCGGGCTGGCCGGTCCAGGCCAGCCCGGTCAGGCTGATCGGCCCGGTCGTGGCGGTGGCCTGGACGGTGTGGGGCTGCTCGACGCCGTCGCGCAGGGCGGTGACGAACCAGCGGTAGGTCGTGTCCGCGTCGATGCCGAGGTCATCGAAGGAGGTGGTGGTGACCTCGGCGATGCGCTGCGGCTCGCCGCTGCTGGTGGCGCGGTGCACCCGGTAGCCGTCGGCCTGGGCCGCGGCGTCCCACTCCAGCCGGGCACCGCCCGGGATCGGGGTGGCGGTCAGCGCGGCCTCGCCCGGCTCGGCCGTGCCGCCGGTCTGAACCTCCAGCACCAGCTCGGCGCCGGCCAGCCCGGCGTCATCCACCGGGGTCACGGTGAAGCGGTAGGTGCGCTCGGGCTCCAGCTCGGTCGCGGTGTAGGTGGTGGTCGTGACCTCGCCCAGGCTGTGGCCGTCACGGGTCAGCCGATATCCGGCCACGGCGCTGTCATCGCTGGCCGCCGGCCAGGTCAGGCGCACGAACGTTGCACCGACCTCGGCCGCCTCAAGGGCCGCACCGGCCGGCCAGGCCGGCGGCTCGCCATCCACCCGGCGGGCCACGAACACGTCCGCATAGCCGTTGTCATCGCCGGCCACGACATCGTCACGGTCGCTGGTGAACGCCACCGTCATGCCATCGGCGGACAGGCTGGGCGCACCCTGGGTCCCATCGATGGAGGCGACGACCTCGGTGCGGTTGGTGCGACGGTTGTGAACCCACAGGTCGCTGAAGCCATCCGACCAGGAGATCACGGAGAACGCCGCGACCTGCCCATCATCGCTGAGGTCCACACCGCTGGTGTAGGCACCGTCCGGCAGGTCCACCAGCAGCGTGTCGGTGCGCTCGACCCGGTCGAACAGGCGCGGCTCCCCGCCGCCCACGTACAGCACATAGCGGCCATCGGCGCTGAGCGCCGGACGGATGAAACCGGGACGGCTGACCGGCAGCACATCCACCGGCGGCAGGTCCTGCTGACCCAGCACCGCCGGCAGCGGCTGCACGTGCAGCCGGTTGGCCGGGGAGCTCTCCAGCACCGCGGCCACCGTGCTGCCATCGGCCGAGACCGCCGCCCGACCGAAGCGCTCGTTCTCACCCTGCGCACGAGCGACCAGGACGCTGGCCGGCTGCTCACCCGTCTGGTGCGCCCACACATGCGCCCGCTCATCCCAAGACGTGCCCGGCTGCACGGTCACCAGACGCGACCCGTCGGCGTTCACCCGCGGATACTGCGCGCTCACACCCGTGCTCAACGAGCTGGCCACATCCGCGACCAGATCCCGCCGCCAGGTCACCCGGCTGTCCGAGAAGCCGCTGGCGAACGTCAGCACGCGGCCGTCGGCGGTCAAGTCGGGCATCGAGCTGTAGGTCAGCCGCCCGCCCGAAGCACCGCGATTGCCGTGCTTGATCTCACCGGTGCCGAGGTCGCGTACCACGATGTTGCGGCCGCTGCCCGTCGGCACCCCGGGTAGCAGATTTGTCGAATCCGTCTCGAACGCCACCGTCGATGCGTCAGCGCTCAGCTCCGCACCACCGCTGTCACCATCCGACTGCACACCAGCCGGCCCCACGCTCACGCGCTCGATCTGCCACGGACCAACCGGCGGCAGATCCGTACCAGCGGGCTGAGCAGACGCGGGCGCAGCACCCGCGACACCCATCAACACCGTCAACAACGCCATAAAGGCGCCCACAACGCGGACAACCAACCCCTCGAACACGAACGCGCGCATGGAAAGCTCCCGAGATAGCCGTGGAAACGCCCGCCGAACAGCGAGTCAGGCCACAGAATCCCGACGCGGGCCCTGTCCGCCCACCCACAGCACCCCCACACCCCCGAACGTGGACCCGCCGTGGGGGTGTGGAGGTGTGCCTAGCCGCCCCGCTCCACGCCCAGGGTCGCCAGCAGGTCCTCGTGCAGCTCGAACCAGACCCGGTGGCAGGAGTCGACGTCCATGCGGTCGACCCAGTCCCCCTCGCCGGCACGGGCGCGCTCGAGCGCGGCGCCGTAGCGCCGGTCATAGCCGCCGAAGCGGGCGAGGATGCCGCTCAGCCGCTGCACCAGCCCGCCCAGCTCCCGCCCCACCTCGGCGAGCTCCCGCAGAACCCGAGCGTCCCAGGCGCGGTCGACGTGGTCGTTTGGCAGCAGCCGGCCGTCGGGCGCCTTGCGCAGCTGCCAGTCGGTGCAGGCGCTCAGCACACGGGCGTTCAGGGGGAGGAAGTCCTCGTGGAAGACGCTGCGGATCTCCCCGGCCCGCCCCGTCGCGGCAAGCTCAAGGGCGAGGCGACGCTCACCCTCGACGCGGCCGCGCTCGGTCAGCGACCATCCCGCCGAGCCCGCGAAGGCGCTATGGGTGATCCAGCCATGCGCCTCGGCATCCTGGAGGTGCTCCGTGACCTCGGCCGGGTCCAGGTCGAACCGCTGCGCGACGGCCGGCGCGTCCGCGAACCCCTTGATCCGCACGGCGTGCAGCACCAGCAGGTCGACGGGCGAAAGGGTCGTCAAGCCGGCTGCCTCCGTAGATGCGAAGCGCCCGGCCGAGGCCGGGCGCACACGCCACCGCGAAGTGGCTGCTGCTAGTGGAAGCTGTCTCCGCAGGCGCAGGTGCTCTGCGCGTTGGGGTTGTCGATCGCGAAGCCGGCGCCCTGGAGGCTGTCCACCCAGTCGATCTTGGTGTTGCGCAGGTACGGGGCGCTCATCTTGTCGACGCGGACCGGGACGCCCTTGACCTCGGCGGCGACGTCGCCGTCGAGCTGGCGGTCGTCGAAGTACAAGGCGTAGCGCATCCCGGAGCAACCGCCCGGCTGCACGGCGATGCGCAGGGCGATGTCGGGCGCCTCCTCGCGCGCCATGAGCTCGGCCACCTTCGCGGCCGCGGCATCGGTCAGGATGATCGGTGAGGACGCGGAGGCCTCATCCGTGGGCGCGGTGGTGGTGTCGGTCATGTCGGGATACCTCGCTCGGTTGACGGCTGGTGGCAGTGTAGCGGTCCCTCAGCCCGAGTCGGCCACGTCCGCCACCAGGGCCGAGGTGGCGGCGCGCAGCCGCTCCGGCGCGATCGGGAACACCGTGTCGGGCGTTCCGGCCGCCGCCCACACCTCGCCGAGGTCCAGCAGATCGGCGTCCATCAGCACGGGCAGCTCAGCGGGATGTCCGAAGGGCGCGGTGCCGCCGATCGGGTAGCCCGTCGCCGCGCGGGCGGACTCGGCGTCGGCGCGGGTCACGCCGCTGCGGCCGGTCGCCGCCGAAACCTTCGCGTAGTCAACCCGGTTCGCCCCGCTCGTCAGCACGAGCAGCGGCCCCTGGTCGCTGTCGAGCACGATCGACTTCACGATCGCCGCCACGTCGCAGCCGATTGCCGCGGCGGCGTCGGCCGCCGTCCGCGTCCCCTCGGGGAACCTCGACACCTGCACGTCCACGCCCACCGCCGCGGCCGCCTCGACGACCCGGCGGGTGTTCGGATGCATATCGCTCACAGCCCCTCCGCCAGCTCCCTGGCGCGCTCGGCCACCAGCTCAGCCGCGCGCTCCCTTCCCTCCGGTCCGAGCTCTGCCGTCGCGTCGAAGGCAGCGCCCGCCCCGTCCTCGATCCTCCCCGCGACGGCCAAGGCCGGGATGCCACGAGCACGCGCGACGGCGAGGACGTGCGCCGCGACCTTGCCCGCCGAGGTCTGGCCGTCGAGTGCGCCCTCGCCCGTCACGACGGCGTCCGCGTCCGCGAGCGCGGCCTCCAGGCCCACCAGCTGCGCCACGCGCTCGGCGCCCGACTCCAGCGCAGCGCCGCAGAAGGCGGTGAGCCCGAAGCCCAGGCCGCCGGCCGCCCCCGCGCCGGGCAGATCCCGCCAGGGACCACCGTCGAGATCGCGCTCGGCGACGTCCGCGATGCGCTCAAGTGCCCGCTCGAGGACGGGCAGGTCCTCGCGGCGGGCGCCCTTCTGGGGCGCGAACACAGCGACCGCCCCGCGCTCCCCCAGCAGCGGCGAGTCCACATCGGCCAGCCCATGCACCGGCACCGAGAGCGGGCCCCGCGGCTGGATCCGCTCGAGATCGCGCAGCCACAGGGCTCCGACCTTGACCCCGTTGCCGTCGGCGCGCAGGAGGCGGTGGCCCAGCGCGATCGCCATGCCGGCACCGCCGTCGACGGTGGCGCTGCCGCCGAGGCCGACCAGGATCCTCCGGGCGCCCGCCCGCTCGGCGGCGGCGATGAGCTGGCCGACCCCATAGGTGGTGGCGCGCAGCGGATCGCGCCGCTCCGGTGGCAGCAGTCCCAGCCCGCAGGCCCGGGCGGACTCGACCAGCGCGGTGCCGTCCGGCAGGAGCAGCCATTGAGCGTGCGTCGCGATGCCGAGGGGGTCGGCGACCTCGACCTCGAACCACCGGGCCTGCGGGACCGCGGCTGCGACGACGTCGAGCGTCCCCTCGCCCCCGTCGGCCATGGGCACTGCGACGACCTCGTCGTCCGGCCGCGCGCGCCGCCAGCCCTCTGCCAGCGTTCGGGCGGTCTCGGCCGCCGAGAGCGTGCCTGAGAACTTGTCGGGGGCGAGGACGACCTTCACGGGGCCGCAGTGTAGGGGCGGGCTCTGGCCGGCATGCGCTGCTATCCTTGCGCGGTCAGGTAAGTGTCAGATCTACACTAAGTCGCCCGACGCTCCGCAGGCGGCTCAGGATTCGAGGCATCTGATGGGCCAGGCCGCCGCCCCCGCACGCACCGCCGGACTTCAGCACGCCGCCGAGACGACTCCGCTCCTGCTGCTCGGGCGCAGGGCCGACCCCAACGCCGAGCGCGGCACCATCTGCCCCGGCGAGGTTCCGTCCCCCAGCGATCCCCGCCTGGTCGAGCGGGCGCGCGCGGCACGGGAGCGACTCGGTGACCGGGTCATGCTCCTCGGCCACCACTATCAGCGCGACGACGTCATCCAGTTCGCCGACGTCCGCGGCGACAGCTTCAAGCTCGCCCGCGACGCGGCGGCCGCGGGGGCGCCGACGATCGTGTTCTGCGGCGTCCACTTCATGGCGGAGACGGCGGACATCCTCACGGCGCCGGGGACCGACGTGGTCCTGCCCGACCTGGCCGCCGGCTGCTCGATGGCGGACATGGCGGAGATCAGCCAGGTCGAGGCCGCCTGGGAGGATCTGCGCGCCGCCGGCTGCGCCGCCGACGGCACCGGCGCGGGCCTGCGCACGGTGCCGATGACCTACATGAACTCCTCCGCGGCGATCAAGGCCTTCACCGGACGCAACGGCGGGGTGGTCTGCACCTCCTCGAACGCCGAGCGCGCGATGCGCTGGGCCTTCGAGCGCGGCGATCAGGTCCTCTTCCTCCCCGACGAGCACCTCGGGCGCAACACCGCCGTACGCGACCTCGGCCTGTCCCTGGACGAGTGCGTGGTCTACGACCCGCGCTGGCCCGGCGGCGGCGTCACCCCCGAGCGCCTGCGCGCCGCGAAGGTCGTCCTGTGGAAGGGCCACTGCAGCGTCCACGGCACGTTCGTGCCCGAGCACGTCGACCTGGTGCGCGAGCGCATCCCCGGCGTCAACGTGCTCGTCCACCCGGAGTGCCGCTACGAGGTCGTATCAAAGGCCGACTACGTCGGGTCCACCGAGAAGATCATCCGCACCATCGCCGAGGCCCCCTCGGGCTCGGCCTGGGCCGTCGGCACCGAGCTCAACCTGGTCGGGCGCCTCGCCCAGGAGCACCCCGACAAGACGGTGGTGTTCCTTAACGAGAAGGTCTGCTTCTGCGCGACCATGAACCGCATCGACCTCCCCCACCTGGTGTGGGCGCTAGAGGAGCTGGTCGCCGGTCGCGTGCCCAACCCGATCCGGGTGGACGCGGAGACGGCGCACTGGGCGCGGGTGGCGCTGGACCGAATGCTGGCCCTGCCCGGCTCCTAGGCCTCCCTCCGCTTGCCGCTGCGACGGGTCAGCCGACGACGTCGCGCACCTCGGCGAAGTGGCAGGCGCTGGGATGCCCGTGCCCGAAGCGGTCGATCAGCTCCGGATCCTCCTGAGCGCAGACCTCCTGCGCCTTCCAGCAGCGGGTTCTGAAGCGGCAGCCGGACGGCGGGTTGGCGGGGCTCGGCACGTCGCCTTCGAGGCGGATGCGCTCGGCCCGCCCGGCGTCGGGGTCGGGCACGGGGACGGCCGACAGCAGCGCCTGCGTGTAGGGGTGGGTGGGCTCCCGGTAGATCTGCTGCTCGTCGCCGATCTCGACGATCCGGCCGAGGTACATGACCGCCACGCGGTCGGAGATGTGGCGAACGACCGAGAGGTCGTGGGCGATGAAGACGTAGGCGAAGCCGAACTCGTCCTGGAGCTCCTCGAGCAGGTTCACCACCTGCGCCTGCACGCTGACGTCCAGGGCCGAGACGGGCTCGTCGCAGATCAGGACGTCCGGCTCCAGCGCCAGGGCGCGCGCGATGCCGATGCGCTGGCGCTGCCCGCCCGAGAACTGGTGCGGATAGCGGTTGGCGTGCTCGGGGTCCAGCCCGACGCGCTCGAGCAGCTCGTTCAGACGGGCACGGCGCTGGTTCTTCGGCACCACCTCGGGATGGATCTCCCAACCCTCGGTGATGATGTCGCCCACGGTCATGCGCGGGTTCAGAGACGCGTACGGGTCCTGGAAGATGATCTGCATCTCCCTCCGCAGCGCACGCAGCTCGCGTTGATCCATCGCGAAGATGTCGCGGCCCTTGAACCAGGCGCGCCCGCTGGTGGGCTCCTCCAGACGCAGGAGCGTCTTGGCGACCGTCGACTTGCCGCAGCCCGACTCCCCCACCAGGCCGAGCGTCTCGCCCGGCATGAGGTCGAAGCTGACGCCGTCGACCGCCTGGACGGCGCCGATGTGCTTTCGGAACACGATGCCCTGCGTCAGCGGGAAGTGCTTGACCAGCCGCTCGACCCGCAGGATCGGCTCACCGCGGTCCGCGCCCGCCTGACCGGCGGCGTGGGCGGCCTCCAACGGGGTCGGGTCAGGCATCCAGCACCTCCCGGTAGTAGTGGCAGGCGCTGCGGCGGGTGCTGTCCACCTCGTACAGGGGCGGCACGTCCGTCACGCAGTTCTCGCGCCGATAGGGGCAGCGGGGGTGGAACGCGCAGCCGGACGGGATGTTGATGAGGCTCGGCGGCGCGCCCTCAATCGGGCTGAGACGATCGCCCTTCTGATCCAGCCGCGGGATGGAGGCCATCAACCCCTCGGTGTAGGGGTGCGCCGGGTTGCGGTAGACCGGCCGGACCGGCCCGGTCTCGACGATCTTGCCGGCGTACATCACGGCGATGTTGTCGGCGACGTCCGCCACCACGCCCAGGTCGTGCGTGATCAGGATCAGGCCCATCCCGGTCTCGTCCTGCAGATCGGACAGCAGGTCCATGACCTGCGCCTGCACGGTGACGTCGAGGGCGGTGGTCGGCTCGTCTGCGATGAGCACATCGGGGTCGAGCGCCAGCGCCATGGCGATCATGACGCGCTGCCGCATGCCGCCGGAGAACTGGTGCGGATAGTCGCCGACGCGATCCTTGGCCGAGGGGATGCGCACGCGCTCCATCAGCTCGACGGCGGCCTCGCGCGCCTCCTTGCGCGAGGTCCCGCGGTGGACGCGGTACATCTCCGCGATCTGCCAGCCCACGCTGAACACCGGGTTCAGGGCCGTGAGCGCGTCCTGGAAGATCATCGCGATCTTCTGGCCGCGGATGGACTGGCGCTGCTTCTCCGGGAGCTTCAGCAGGTCCTGGCCGCGGTACAGCAGCTCGCCCCTGGTGATGTAGCCGGGCGGCGTGTCGATCAGGCCCATCACGGCCTGGGCGCTGACGCTCTTGCCAGACCCGGACTCGCCCAGGATGGCCAGGGTCTCGCCCGGGTCGAGGGTGTAGCTGATGCCGTTGACGGCCTGGACCACGCCGCGGGGGGTGCGGAACTCGACCGCGAGGTCACGCACCTCCAGCAGATGCGGGTCACCCGGCCGGCGCCCGTGCCGCTGCGCCGCGCCGGGCTGGGTGTTGACGCTGCCGAGCGTGGCCGATGGCCCCGCCGCCTTCCCGGCTCCCTCCGCCATCGTCAGCGCAGCTTCGGGTCGAGGGCGTCGCGGAGCGCGTCGCCGAGAAGGATGAAGCTGAACACGGTCACCGACAGGAACAGCCCCGGGAAGAGCAGCAGGTGGGGCGCCTGGAGGATCCGCGACTGCGCGCCGGAGATCATCAGCCCCCACGAGATGGCCGGCAGCTGCAGCCCGACCCCGAGGAAGCTGAGCGAGGCCTCGGCGGAGATCACGATCCCGATGAATATCGTCGCGTAGACGATCACCGGCGTGATCGCATTCGGCAGGATGTGCCTTCGCAGTATCCGGAAGCCCCCGGCGCCGAGCGCCTTGGCGGCGAGCACGTAGTCGTGCTCCCTGGCGCTCAGCACCGACGAGCGCATCAGCCGCGTCATGGTCGGCCAGCCGAGCACGGCCAGGACCAGGGCCACCTGCGGTATGCCGCGGTTCTCCAGGACCGACAGGATCACGATCCCTCCGAGGATGGTCGGTATGGCGAACCACACGTCGGCGACGCGCGCGATCAGCGCGTCCAGCAGCCCGCCGTAGTAGCCCGCGATCGAGCCGAGGATGATCGCGATCAGCGACGCCGCGGCCACGACGATCGTCCCGATCAGCACCGACGCCCGCGCGCCGTAGATCACGCGCGCGTAGTAGTCGCAGCCCTGGAGGTCGAAGCCGAACCAGTGCTCGGAGCTGGGCCGTCCGAGCGAGTTCGACAGGCTGCACTGGCGCGGGTTGACGCTGGTGAACAGCTGCGGCGCGATGGCCATGACGATCAGGACGACGATGACCAGCGCCGGGATGACGAACAGCGGGTTGGTGCGCAGCTCGCGCCAGGCGTCGCCCCACAGGCTGGCCTGATCGCCGGCCGGCTGTGCGGCCGTGGTCGCCTCAACCGCCGTGTCGGCGGAGTGCTGGCCCGTGTCAGTCATAGCGGATCCTGGGGTCGAGAACCGCGTAGAGGATGTCCACCAGCAGGTTCGACATGATGAACACCAGCACGAGGGCGGTGACGATCCCGACGACCACCGTGCCCTCCTGGGCCTGGACGGCCCGGAACACCTCGCCGCCGATGCCGGGGATGTTGAAGATGCCCTCGGTGATGATCGCCCCGCCCATCAGCGTGCCGATGTCGACGCCGAGGTAGGTCACGACGGGGATCAGCGAGTTGCGCAGGGCGTGCCGCCCCACGACGCGCTGGCGTGACAGGCCCTTGGCCGTCGCCGTGCGAACGTAGTCGGCGCGCAGGTTCTCGACCAGGCTGGTCCGGGTCAGGCGGGCGACGTAGGCGAGCGAGGTCGAGCCCAGGACGAAGCCGGGCAGCACATAGCTCATCCAGCCCTGGCGGATGCCGGCGATCGGGAACCAGCCGAGCTCGAGCCCGAAGACCAGCTGCGCGACGAATCCCAGCACGAAGATCGGGATGCTGACCACGGCTGTGGTCGACACCAGCACCAGCGTGTCGATGAACGATCTTCGGCGCAGGCCTGCGAGCACCCCCGCCGTCAGCCCCAACACCACCGTGATGGTGAAGGCGACCAGCGTCAGCCGGATCGTCACCGGGAAGCGCTGCCCCATGATGTCGGTGACGTCGCGACCGGTGAAGCTCTGGCCGAAGTCGCCCTGGAACAGCCCGCCCAGGTACTTCCCGTACTGCACCAGCAGCGGGTCGTTCAGGTTGTAGCGCTCCCGCAGCGCCTGCTGGGTCTGCTCCGCCAGCGGTCGATCGCCCGACAGCGCACGGATCGGGTCGCCTGGGATGGCGAACACCATCGCGTAGATGAAGAAGGTGGCGCCAAGGAAGACGGGGATCACCTGGAGCAGCCGCCGCGCGATGTAGCGGTACACCTAATCCCTCCGCGGATCGGTCCACGAGGCGCCTGGTGCCTGGCGCCTCGTGGACCTTACCCCGTCAGAACGCGTCAAGCCGGGGTTTGCGACTCGAGCGTTCTATTCCGTGACCTCGACCCGCTCCACGCGGATGAACGTGCGGGAGTCCATGATCACGTTTGAGACGCGGTCGGTGAAGATCGAGGTCCGCGTCTCGAACCACATCGGGATCAGCGGCATGTCCTCGAGGAGGATGTCCTCGGCCTGCAGGTACAGCTCGTCGGCCTCCTCGGTCGAGTCGGCGGAGTTGGCCTGGTCGATCAGGTCGTCGAACTCGGGGTTGGAGTACCCGAAGTAGTTCGACGAGGCGTCGGTGCGGTACAGCGGCTCGAGGGCGTACTGCGGGCTGGGGTAGGACAGAACCCAGCCGAGGCGGAACGGCCCGGTGATGTTCTTCTGCTCGAGCAGATCCAGGTACTGGGCGAACTCGAGCGACTCGAACTGCACGCCCTCGATCCCGAGGTTCTCCTGCAGCTGGTTGCCCACCGCCTCGACCCACTCCTCGTGACCGGCACCGGAGTTGAAGTACAGGGTCATCGGGCCGTCGAAGCCACCGGCGGACTCGAACAGCTCACGGGCCGCCTCGGGGTCGAACTCGCAGTACTGGCAGGCGTCGGTGCGGTGCTGCGGCAGCACCGGCGCGATCAGGGCCTTCGCCGGGGAGCGGGCGCCGGCGAAGATCGCGTCGATGATCGCCTGGCGGTCGATCGCCATCGAGACAGCCCGCCGCAGGTCGGGGTTGGACCACTCCTCCTGATAGACGGGGAAGCCCATGTAGGTGAAGGTCGAGGTGTCGGTGCGGATCAGGTTGTCCGGGCCGAGGTCCTGCTCCACCGTGCCCTCGCGCTCCGGCGGGATGGAGTCGAGGATGTCGAGGTTGCCGGCCTGCACGTCGAGGTAGGCGGCGTTCACGTCGTTGTAGATGGACCACACGATGCGGTCAGCACGACCCGGCTCGAGGCCATCCCCGGCTGGGAAGTCCTCATAGCGCACCATCGCGATCTCCTGGTCATGCACCCAGGTGCCGTCCATCATGTAGCGGCCGTTGCCGATCGGGGCCTCCTCGAAGGCCTCCATGTCCTCGTAGGCGACGGACGGGAGCGGGTAGAAGCCCGTGTAGCCCATCATCAGCGGGAACGGGGAGAACGGCTGGTTGAGCGTGACCTCGAGGGTGTAGTCGTCGACGACGGTGACGCCGGAGAGCTCCTCCGCCTCGCCGTTGATGACCTCCTCGTAGCCCTCGAAGATGTCGAAGAAGCTGGCGTTCTGGTTGGCGGCCTCGGGATCGACCGCGAAGTTCCACGCATCCGCGAAGTGCTGCGCCGTGACCGGCTCACCGTTGTGGAAGGTGAAGTCGTCGCGGATCTTGATCGTCCAGTGCTGCGCATCGTCGGACTCGAGCGACTCGGCCATCATGGGGACGGCCTCGGAGGTCTCGGGGTCGTACTCGTAGAGACCGGCGAACAGCTGGTCGAGCACCTTCGAGCCGCAGACCTCGGTGGAGTTCTGCGGGATCAGCGACTGGGGCTCGCAGTTGTAGATGGTGAACTCGCCGCCCGAGGTGGCCTGATCGCCCTCGTCGCCCTCGTCGCCAGCGTCTCCGGTGTCCTCGGTCTGGGTTTCCTCGCCGACGTCACCCGGATCGTCGGTGTCGCCCTCAGTGCCATCACCACAAGCGGCCGCGACGAGCGCGAGGACCGCCAGCAGCAACAGCCACCGGAACCGTGCGGGGGTTGCTTGCATATCTTCTCCCTTCGAGAGGGGCTTGGCCGGAGCCGTCATATGGGGCCTTGCTTGGCGGTGCGATGCGCGGCCAAGACGGCACGGGGTCTACTAGCAACCTAGCAGCCTTGTCGGCGCAGGGACACGTACCCCGATTCGGAAATGCCCCCACCTGGTTCGCGAAACTCCGCGGTGGAGCGGGCCTTTCAGGCCCTGGGATCCGCCTCAACGAATGGAGGGCGGACCACCTCGGCGGGCAGCGACTTGCCGCGCACCTCGATGGTCACCTCCTGGCCCGGCTCCACGTCGCTGCGCAGATATCCGAGGGCGATCCCCCGCCGCAGCGTGGGGCTGAAGGTCCCGCTGGTGGTCGTGCCGACGACCTCGCCGTCGCGCTGGACCTGACAGCCGGCGCGCGGTACGCCGCGACCGGTGACAGATAGGCCGAGCAGGCGCCGCTGCGCACCCTCCGCCCGCAGACGCTGGTACGCCTCCTCACCGCGGAAGCCGGTGCCCGGCTTGACGGCCCAGCCCAGCCGCGCCTCGACCGGCGAGGTCTCCGGGGTGATGTCCTGGCCATGCAGCGGATAGCCCATCTCCAGCCGCAGCGTGTCGCGGCAGCCCAGCCCCGCCGGGCGGGCATCGGCCGCGACGAGCCGATCCCACAGCGCGACCGCGCGGTCGGCGGTGCAGAACACCTCGTAGCCGCGCTCCCCCGTGTAGCCGGAACGGGCGAGGACGCCCGCCAGCGGACCCTCGGCCTGGTCGCCCGTGGCGTTCGGACCCGGCGAGGGCAGGTCGAGCACGCGGCAGTCGAGGTAGGCGAGGTCGGAGATCTCCAGCCCCGCGAGGTTCAGGACCTCCTCGGAGCGCGGACCCTGCACGGCCAGGCACGCGAGCTCGGCCTTGACGTCCGCGAGCTCGACCTCCCGCCCCTGCGCCGCCTCCTCGAGCGCGCGCAGAACGGACCCGCTGTTGGCGGCGTTCGGCACGACGAAGTAGCCCCACTCGAGGTGGTAGACGAGCAGGTCGTCGACGATCCCCGCGCGATCGTCCAGGCACAACGTGTAGTGCGCGCGTCCGACCGGCAGGGCCGTGATGTCGTTGCTGAAGGCCCGCTGGAGGACCTCCGCCGCGTCCCGCCCGGTCACGACGAGGGTGCCGAGATGCGACAGGTCGAAGACACCGCAGTCGGTGCGCACCGCCGTGTGCTCGGCGACCACGCTGCCGTAGTCGAGCGGCATCTCCCAGCCGGCGAAGTCGGTCAGGTTGGCGCCCAGCTCGACGTGGCGGTCGGCGATGGGCGAGCGGCGCAGCTGCGTCATGGTGATCCCCGGATGTGGGGCCTTGCGGCGGATGGGTGAATACTGTCCGGAGCAGGCTACGAGGTTGCCCCCTAGGATGCGGCGCAACGGACGCGACCACCTGACAAGGAGCGCCAGGAGATGGCGGACACCTATGAGCTGATCGTCCTCGGCGGAGGCACCGGGGGCTACTCGACCGCTCTGCGGGCGGCGGGCATCGGGATGAAGGTAGCCCTGGTGGAGAAGGACAAGGTCGGTGGCACCTGCCTGCACCGCGGCTGCATCCCCACCAAGGCCTTCCTGCATGCGGGCGAGGTGGCCCAGCACGCCAAGACCGCCGGCGAGTACGGCGTGAAGGCGACCTTCGAGGGCGTCGAGCCCAAGCAGGTCCTCGACTACAAGATGGGCATCGTCAACACCAACTGGAAGGGTCTGCAGGCCAGCCTCAAGGCCCGCGGCGTCGAGACCATCCTGGGCACCGGCCGCCTGACCGGTCCGCGCTCCCTGACGGTGGAGACCGAGGAGGGCACGCGCGAGCTGACCGCCGAGCGCGGTCTCGTGCTCGCCACCGGGTCGCTGCCCCGCGAGCTGCCGATCGAGGGCGCCCAGACCGACGGCGAGCTGATCATCAACTCCACGCACGCGCTTGAGCTGGACCGGGTCCCGCAGCGGCCGATCGTCCTCGGCTCGGGCGCCATCGGGATGGAGTTCTCGACCGTCTGGCACGCCTACGGCGCCGAGCAGGTCACCATCATCGAGATGCTGGACTCGCTCGTACCCCTGGAGGACGTGGACACGCAGAAGGTCCTCGCCCGGGAGTACCGCAAGCGGGGCTTCGACATCCGGGTGAAGACCCGCGCCGTCAAGGTCGAGAAGGGCGGCGGCGAGGTCCGCGTGACCGTCGAGGACGACAAGGGCGGCACCGACACGGTGGTCGGCGACCTGCTGCTGGTGGCGGTCGGGCGGCGCCCGGTCACCGAGGACATGGGCTTCGAGGAGGCTGGCGTCACCCTCGACCGCGGCTACGTCCAGATCGATGAGTACTGCCGTCCCGGCCCCGACGGGCTGTACGCGGTCGGCGACATCCTGCCGCCGTACACCCTCGGTCTGGCGCACAGCTCGTTCCAGGAGGGCATGCTCGTCGCCGAGCACGCCGCCGGCATGCCGGTGCGGCCCATCGACTACGCCGGTGTGCCGCGCGTCACCTGGAGCCACCCCGAGATCGGCAGCGTCGGCCACACCGAGCAGGCGCTGCGCGAGAAGGGGATCGAGTACGACAAGAAGATCTTCCCGTTCTCGCACAACGGCCGGGCGATGATGCTGAAGACCGGCGGGCACGTGAAGGTCCTGGCGGGCAAGGACAACGGGCCGGTCCTCGGCGTTCACATCGTCGGGCCGCAGGCCACCGACCTGATCGCCGAGGGGCAGCTGATCTACAACTGGGAGGCCCTGCCGACCGACGTGGCTCAGTTCATCCACCCGCACCCAACCCTGTCCGAGGCCGTCGGGGAGGCCCACCTGGCGCTCGCCGGCAAGGCGCTGCACGGCTAGAGCATGGCCGAACGCAGACGCTCACGGGCGAACCCCCCGCCGCCACAGGGCCGCCGTCGGCGGCCCGGCCGGCCCGCTCCCCCGCCGCGCCGTCGGCGGCGCGGCAGCGAACCGCAGTCCCCCGCCGAGCCCGAGGCCGTCGCGCCTGCCGGGCCGGACGAACCCCAGGAGCCGGGCCCTGACAGCCCGGCGCAGGACCACAGCCACGCCGCGCAGAGCGGCACCGAGAGGAGCACCGCCGTGGCAACCGAGGTCACCCTTCCCCAGCTCGGTGAGAGCGTCACCGAGGGCACCATCACCGCCTGGCTGGTCGAGGTCGGCGACAAGGTCGAGGCCGATCAGCCGCTGTTCGAGCTCAGCTCCGACAAGATCGACACCGAGGTGCCCGCTCCCGCGAGCGGCGTCCTCACGGAGATCAAGGTCGGCGTCGACGAGACCGTCGACGTGGGCACCGTGGTGGCGATCATCAGCGACGCCGACGAGGCCCCCGCCTCCGGCGACGGCGCCGAGCCGGCCGCGGAGGAGCCGGCCGCCGAGCCGTCCGAGGAGCCGGCGCCCGAGCCCGCCGCCGAGGAGGCTCAGACAGACGCGCCTGCGGCCGAGCCGGCCCCGGCCCCGGCGGCCGCGCAGGCCCCGGCCGAGCAGCCCGCACCCGCCGCCGAGGAGCCCTCGGGTCCGCCCGAGCTCGCATCGCCGCTGGTTCGCCGCCTGGCCGACGAGAACTCCGTCGACCTGTCCGCGATCAAGGGCAGCGGCCAGGGCGGCCGGATCACGCGCGAGGACGTCGAGGCCGCCATCTCGGCCGGTCCCGCCCAGCGCCCGGCTGCCGCGCCCGCCGCGGCGGCCCCCGCTGCCGCCCCGGCGCAGGCCGCTCCGGCAGCCACGGCGCCACGACGCACCGGCGAGGGGCGCAGCCGCGTCGAGGACCTGTCGCGGATCCGCCAGCGGATCGCCGCCAAGATGATGGAGTCGCTGAGCTCCTCGGCTCAGCTGACGACCGTCCAGGAGGTCGACGTCACCGGGATCATGAACGCCCGGGCCGCCGCCAAGGATGAGTTCAAGGCCCGCGAGGGCGTGTCCCTGTCGCCATTCGCGTTCCTGTGCCGCGCGACCATCCTGGCCCTGCGCCACCACCCCAAGCTGAACGCGCTTGCGGACTGGGAGGCCGGGACCGTCACCTACCACGACTACGTGAACCTGGGCATCGCCGTCGACACCGAGAAGGGCCTGATCGTCCCGAACATCAAGAACGCGGACGACCTCGCCCTGAACGGGCTCGCCCGGGCGATCGCCGAGGCGGCGAACAAGGCGCGCGGCAAGGGCCGGCTCGAGATGACCGACATCGAGGGCGCGACCTTCACGATGACCAACACCGGGAGCGTCGGCGTGCTCATCGACACGCCGATCCTCAACTACCCCGAGGTGGCGATCCTCGGCACCGGTGCGATCCGCAAGCGGCCGGTAGTCCTCGAGAGCGACGGCGGCCCCGTCATCGCCATCCGCGACATGATGTACCTGTCGCTCACCTACGACCACCGCCTGATCGACGGCGCCGACGCGGCGCGCTTCGTTACCGAGGTCAAGCGCATCGCGGAGACCCACGACTGGGCCGGGGAGCTCGGGTACTAGGTCGCATGGAGCCCCTTCTGGCCGTCGACTGCGGCCGGGTGGTGTACGAGGAGGCGCTGCGCTGGCAGCGCCTCCTCGTCCGTGCGCGCTCCGAGGGGGCCATCGGCGACCTCCTGCTCACCCTCGAGCACGACCGCGTCTACACCGCGGGCCGGCACGCGGACCTGACGGCCAACGTCCTCGGCACCCGCGACATCCGGGTGGTCGAGGTCGAGCGCGGCGGTGACGTGACCTATCACGGCCCGGGGCAGCTCGTGGCCTACCCGATCGTCGCCCTGCCGCACGCCAAGGCGGTCCGGCCGTTCGTCGAGGCCCTCGAGACCGCCTGCGTGCGGGTGGCGGCCTCATACGGCATCACGGCGCGCCCCGGCAGCGGCGGTGATCTGCGCAGGACGGGCGTGTGGGTCGGCGACGAGAAGCTGGCCGCGATCGGCATCCGGGTGGAGGGCCGGGTCACGATGCACGGGTTGGCCTTCAACGTCGCTCCCGACCTGGCCGACTTCACCGGCATCGTGCCCTGCGGGATCGCCGACGCGGGCGTGTGCTCGCTGGCCTCGCTGGGGGTCGACGCCCCGATGGAGGAGGTGCGCCGCCGCATGGTCGGCGCCCTCGCCGAGGCCCTCGGCCGCACAGTCCAGCCGGCGCGACCGCAGGACCTCGGGCTGCACCGTCTCACGCCCACCGACTCCGACTGAGTGCGCAGCGCGCGCAACCCCCTGGTTTCTCGTGCGTGCCGTGGTTGACTGGGCCGCATGAGCGATCCCTTCGGTCCCCAGGACGCCGGTCAGAACCCGCCGGGCGCGCAACCACCGCCCTCCTACCAGCCGTACGGCGGCTTCGACGCGCCGTACTCGGCTCCCGCGCCGGGACAGGTAAGCGGCCCGCCGCCGGGCGCGCTGGCGGGCTTCTGGATCCGGTTCGCGGCCGGGTTCATCGACGGGATCATCCTCGGGGCCGTGGCCAGCGCCGCGCTAGCGTTCTCCGACTACGCCACCCGCAACCTGGTGCAGCTGATCCTCAGCGGCGCGTACTTCACCTACCTGCACTCCACCAAGGCCGGGCAGACGATCGGCCAGCGCCTGTGCGGCATCCGCGTGGTCGACGCGTCCACGGGCCTTCAGGTCAACCCGGGCATGGCGGCCGCGCGCTGGCTGATGAGCTACGTCTCGGCCGTGCCGTTCCTGCTCGGCTACCTGTGGATGCTGTGGGACCCCATGAAGCAGACCTGGCACGACAAGGTCGGCAACACCCTGGTGGTCTACAGCAACGTGGTCCCCCCGCCGACCGACTCCCTGCTCGACCGCTAGGAGACTGCTGAAGTCGGGCCGACTCCTTCCTGGACCGGGGCTGGCAGGCCGTCTACCGCCAGCACCGCCGATGGTCGGACGCTCCGTCGCCTGGCTCGTCGCCGATGGCCACCTGAGGGTGCGTTTCCGCGGAAACGCCCTGCCCCTTCCGCCGGGACGTCTGGTGCCCTAGGTTCTCAGCCGCCATCGGCGGTCAGGAGGGCGCGATGAGGCATCGCCGAGAGCGCACAGCTCCTCGTCCGCCGCGCCGACGCCAGCCCACCTTCCCCACCCCCGGAGTGCTAGAGGCGCGAGCAGCTCGGCCTACACTGTCGCTCCAGCTCGTCCCAGGAGTGACCTGCCCGTGATGCCGAGCATCCCCTCCAACGCGACGCGCCTCACGATCGTCGGCGCCCCGCAGATCCCCCAGCGCAAGCCCGCCTGGCTGAAGCAGCACGTGCCGCTGGCGGGGCCGAACTACCGGGAGATCCGCGCCACGATGCGCGGCCTCGACCTCCACACGGTGTGCGAGGAGGCCGGCTGCCCGAACATCTCGGAGTGCTGGGAGGACCGCGAGGCCACCTTCCTCATCGGCGGTGAGGACTGCACGCGGCGCTGCGGCTTCTGCCAGATCGCAACCGGCAAGCCCAAGGGCTACGACCGCGACGAGCCGCGGCGGGTGGCCGAGGCGGTGGCGCGCATGGGCCTCCACTTCGCCGTGGTCACCGGCGTGGCCCGTGACGACCTCGAGGACAAGGCCGCGTGGCTGTACGCCGAGACCTGCCGCCAGATCCACGAGCGGGTGCCCGGCTGCGGCGTCGAGCTGCTGATCGACGACTTCCAGGGCGACCCCGACCTGCTCAAGATGGTCCTCGACGCGCGGCCCGAGGTGCTGGCCCACAACCTCGAGACCGTGCGGCGCCTGTTCCGCCACGTGCGCCCCGCCTTCCGCTACGAGCGCAGCCTCGAGCTCCTCGACCGCGCGCGCTCGTGGGGCCGCTCGGCGACGAAGTCGAACCTGATCCTGGGGATGGGCGAGACCGAGGACGAGGTCGTCGAGGCGATGCGCGACCTGCGCGCCGTGGGCTGCCAGATCCTCACCATCAGCCAGTACCTGCAGCCGACCCACCGCCACCTCGCCCTGCAGCGCTACGTCGAGCCGGCGGAGTTCCTGCGCTACGCGAAGCTGGGCCGCCAGATGGGCTTCGACCACGTCGAGTCGGGCCCGCTGGTGCGCTCGTCGTACCGGGCGGGACGGCAGGCGGAGAGCGCCGGCGTGTGGCGCCGCCCCGAGGCCGCCCCCGCGCCGGTCGCCGCCTCGTCCGCCGGGGCGGTGTAGGCGCCAGCACCTCGGGGCTAGGCTCGCGGGCAGTCGACAGCTGCCGCGACCCTGCGAGGAGGACACCTCATCCGCATGCTCGCCGCGCTCCCGGGCGTGTTCGCACAGGCCGACGTCGACCCGTACATCCAGGCCTGCGGGGAGGATCCCGGCCCGTTCTGCACCTGGGTCTACCGCCAGACCGAGATCGTGTGGCTGTCGACCCTGGCCGGCCGCGTCATCCCCACGATCCTGCAGATCGTCCTGATCCTGGTGGTCGCGTGGCTGCTCAACCGCATCGTGCGGCGCCTGATCCGGCGGTTCGTCAACAGCCTGCAGGAGCAGGGGATGGAGCGGCTGTCGGCGCTGCGGGCGCGCGGCCCCGTGGCGGCGACGCACCCCCTCGACATCGCCCGCGCCACCATGCGCACCAAGACGATCGCCGGGGTGCTGCGCAGCATCGCCACCGTCGCGATCTGGACGACGGCGCTGGTGATGGTGCTGGGCACGGTGGGGATCAACCTCGGCCCGCTCGTCGCCGGGGCCGGCATCGCCGGCATCGCCCTCGGCTTCGGCGCGCAGA
>CAZVUW010000012.1:0-46987 GCA_964629825.1 uncultured Actinomycetota bacterium | reverse complement strand
GGACGCCATCGCCATGACCTTGTACTCGTCGCTGGAGCGGCGGAAGCCGAGGTGCTCGGTCAGGTCCTCGTACAGCAGCCCCAGCGAGTGCGGCAGGCGCTGGGAGGCCAGGACGTCGAGCTTGCCGTCGATGACCCGGCCGGCCAGGTGGGAGACGGACTCCCCGCGGCCGTCCATGGTGAGGACGCTGCAGTCCCGGTGGGGAGAGGCCAGGTAGGCCGAGGCCGCGTGCGCGACGTGGTGGGGGACGTAGGTGACCTTGTTCGGGTCGAGGCCCGGCAGCGCGGTCTTCAGGAACAGCGGGGCGCGGCGGGCGTACAGCGTCCGCAGGTCCTCCCAGCCGTCCGCGACGATGTCGCCCGAGGGCGGCGGGGCCAGGTCCGGGTCGTAGGAGTAAGCGACGGCGTCGAGGTCCGCAGCCTCAAGGCCCGCCCGCTCGAGGCACCAGCGAGCCGACCGCTCCGGCACCTCCCACGCGGCGAAGACGACGTTCTCCTTGCCGTGCTTGCGTCGGGAGAAGCGCTCCTCCTCGGCCGCCGCGACGATCCGCCCATCGACGACCAGGGCCGCGGCCGGGTCGTGGAAGACCGCGTTGATGCCAAGGACTCGCATGGATCCCCCTCATCCGGGTGCTCGGTGGGGGGTCTGCGTTTCCGTTCCTATGCGGTCTTACGCATTCCCGGATGGAATCCGCGTGGAGGACCGGCTTCGAGAGCGTGGGTGTTGTTTTCGACGGACATGTGCGTCGAAAACAACATCCAGGTCGGGCTTGACCGACCTGGAGTGCCTGACCGACCTGGAGGGGTTAACCGACGCGCTCGGCGGCGTAGGACGCCAGCTCGCTCAGACCCTCGACGACCGCCTGCGGGTAGCCGTCGGTGGCGAACGGGCTCAGGGCCTGGCGGGCCAGCTCGGCCTCCTCGCGCGCGGTGGCGCGGGCGCGCTCCAGCGCTGGGTGGCTGCGCAGCAGGACCAGCGCCTCCTCGACCGCGCCGTTGCCCGGGTCGGACAGGAGCCGCGCGAGCTGGCTGTCCGCGCCCTCCTCCTCAAGTGCGTACAGGACCGGCATGGTCCGCACGCCCTCGCGCAGGTCGGTGCCGGGGAGCTTGCCGGACTGACCGGTCTCGCTGGCGACGTCGAGCACGTCGTCGGCGAGCTGGAAGCTCATGCCCAGGTGGTGGCCGTAGCGGCCCAGCGCCTCGACGGCGTCCGGCGGGAGGCCGGACAGCAGGCCGCCCAGTCGCGACGAGGCGCTGATCAGCGACGCCGTCTTCTCGGCGATGACGGTCCGGTAGTGCTCCAGTCCCGGCTCGATCGGCGTCATGCCGTGCTGGCGCGCCGCGGCCGAGCCCTGGACCTCGCGGATCTGCCCGCTGCACAGGTCGGCGATGGTCGCGGCCATGATGCGGGTGACCTCGACCCCCAGGGCGGCGGACAGCTCGGAGGCGCGCGCCAGCAGGAAGTCGCCGGTCAGGATCGCGACCGTGTTGGACCAGCGCACGTGCGCGGCCGGCACCCCCCTCCGGACGTCCGCGCCGTCGATGACGTCGTCGTGGTACAGCGTCGACAGATGCACCAGCTCGACGATGACCGCTGCGTCGACCAGGGGGTCGAAGGTCACGTCGTCGGCGCCGAGCAGTCCGGAGAGCAGCACCAGCATCGGGCGGAAGCGCTTGCCGCCGGCGTCCATCAGGTGCTGCGCGGCCTCGTCGAGGAACGGCAGCTCGGCCGCCACGGTCGTGCGCAGGCGCTCCTCGACCAGCTCGAGGCCCGGCCTCAGGTCGAGGCCGCGCTCGATCCCCTTGCGCGCCAGATCGTCGATCGCTCCCTGCGAGAAGGCCACTCGGATCCCTAGCCCGCCAGCGAGGCGGCCTGCGCCGTCATGTCGAGCACCACCGCCGGCACCAGGCCGAGCACCACCACCGCCGCCGCGGACACCGCGAGCACCACCGCCGCGCCGGTCGAGGGCGGCACATCCGACGTGGCCAGCTCGGCCGGCTCCTCCTCCATGAACATGGCCACGATCACGCGGATGTAGAAGAAGGCCGCGATCATGCTCGAGACCACCGCGACGATGACCACCGCGATGTGGTTGGCCTCGATGCCGGCGCGGAACACGGCGAGCTTGCCCATGAACCCTGCCGTGCCGGGCACACCGGCCATGGACAGCAGGAAGAGGCCGAAGATCGAGGCCAGCACCGGGTAGCGCCGTCCCAGGCCGCGCAGGTCGGCCAGGGCCATCGCCTTGGCGCTGCGGCGCTCCAGCACGCTCAGGACGCCGAAGGCCCCGAGCGTCATGAAGGTGTAGACGAGCAGGTAGAACAGCGTCGCGCTCACGCCGCCGGCGCTGACCGACATGAGGCCGATGAGCGCGTAGCCGGCGTGGGTGATGGCGGAGTAGCCGAGCATCCGCTTCAGGTCGAGCTGCACGACCGCCAGGATCGCCCCGACCATCATTGTCAGCACCGCCAGCACCACCATCGTCGGCTGCCAGGACCAGTGCAGGTCCCCCAGGCCGCCGACGAAGACGCGCAGGAAGGCGGCGAACGCGGCCGCCTTGGTCGCGGCGGCCATGAAGCCCGTGACCGGCGTCGGGGCGCCCTGGTACACGTCCGGCGTCCACATGTGGAAGGGCACGAGCGCGGCCTTGAACGCGAAGCCGATCAGCATGAGCGCGGCCGCCGCCAGCTTCATGATCTCGGGTCCACCGACGCTGGACATGGCTCGCCCCACGGCGACGATGCCCGTGGTGCCCGCGATGCCGTAGGCGAGCGCGATCCCGTACAGCATGATCGCCGAGGCGAACGAGCCCAGCAGGAAGTACTTGAACGCCGCCTCCTGCGAGTACAGGTCGCGCTTGGCGAAGCCGCTCAGCACGTACAGCGCCAGCGACAGGATCTCGATCGACAGGAAGACCATCAGCAGGTCGCCGCTGGAGGCGAGCAGGGTCATCCCCGTGGCCGCGAACAGGAGCAGCGGGTAGTACTCGCCGCGGTGGATCCGCCGGTCCTCCATGTAGGAGTAGCTGAGCGGGATCGTGATCAGCCCGGCGATGCAGATCGTGATGCGGGTGAACAGCGCGACGCCGTCGACCGCGACCATCGAGCTCAGCTCGGTCGAGGCGGCGATGATCTGGCCGTCGGACTGCACCGTCCACTGCCAGATCGACACCGCGCCTGCCGCGATGAAGGTCAGCGCGGACAGGATCGCGCCCAGCATCCGCGGGCGCTCCCGCCAGATGAAGGTGAGGGCGAACTGGGCCAGAGCCGCCAGGCCGAGCAGGGCGGGCAGGGTGCGCTCACCCGTCTGCCAGGCCAGCACGCCGGCGGCCGCGCCGACGACGCCGAGCGCCAGGAACGACGCCCGGAGCCGGTCGCTGCCCGCCGTGTCGATCAGCAGGATGAGCACGCCAGCGCCGAACAGGATCAGCTCGGGGCTGATCGCTCCCCATGGGATCTCGGGGAGGCCGATCATGAATCCTCCTCAACGTCGACGACCGCAGCGGCAGGGGCGGTGGCCTTGGCGGTGGCGGTCGCGCCCTGGACCTCGCTGATGAGCTGCTCGACGGTCGGGTTGACCCGCTCGTAGATCGGGGCCGGATAGAGGCCGATGGCGAACATGAGCACGATGATCGGGGCCATCACCACGACCTCGCGCGCGCTCAGGTCGGGGAAGCCGACCGCCCGGCCCTCGACCGGTCCGTGGAACATCCGCTGGTAGGCCCACAGCAGGTACAGGGCCGCCAGGATCACGCCGAACACGGCCAGGACCGCCGCCCAGGGCACCTCCTGGTAGGTGCCGACCAGGATCGGGAACTCACCGACGAACCCGTTCAGGCCCGGCAGGGCGATCGAGCTCATGACCGTGAGCAGGAACAGCCCGCTGAACACCGGCGCCGACTTCGCGAGCCCCGAGTACGAGGCGATCTGGCGGTCGTGGGTCCGGTCGTAGAGGAAGCCGATCAGCAGGAACAGGGCGCCCGTCGACAGGCCGTGGTTGATCATCTGGACGACGCTGGCGGCCGCGCCGGTGCTGTTCAGCGCGAAGGCGCCCAGCGCCACGAAGCCGAGGTGGCTCACGGAGGAGTAGGCAACCAGCTTCTTGATGTCCGCCTGAACCAGCGCCACCAGCGCCCCGTACAGCACGCCGATCACGCCGAGCGCCAGGATGATCGGCGCGATCCTGGTGGTCGCGTCCGGGAAGTACGGCAGCAGGAAGCGCAGGAAGCCGTAGCCGCCGATCTTCAGCATCACCGCCGCGAGCAGCACCGAGCCGACCGTCGGCGCCTCGGTGTGCGCATCCGGCAGCCAGGTGTGGAACGGGAACAGCGGCAGCTTGATTGCGAAGGCGGAGAAGAAGGCCAGGAACAGCCAGGTCTGCTCGGTGCTCGACAGCTCGAGCGCGCGCAGCGCGTCGTAGTCGAAGGTCGTCCCGCCACCCGCGAAGTACAGGTACAGGATCGCGAC
Source organism: uncultured Actinomycetota bacterium (assembly GCA_964629825.1). Taxonomy (GTDB): domain Bacteria; phylum Actinomycetota; class Nitriliruptoria; order Euzebyales; family Egibacteraceae; genus CAZVUW01. The sequence goes on along the minus strand of CAZVUW010000012.1, from coordinate 42,521 downwards.
CAGCATCAGCAGGCCGCCGACCAGCGTGTAGAGGAAGAACTTGACCGCCGCGTAGCGCCGCTGGGCCCCACCCCAGATGCCGATCAGGGCGTACATCGGCACCAGCATGGCCTCGAAGAAGACCGCGAACAGGATCAGGTCGAGCGCGAGGAAGACGCCGACCATGGTGGCCTCGAGCACCAGCAGCGAGCACAGGAAGCCCTTGAGGCGGTCGCTGTGCCGCCACGCGGCGAGGATGACCAGCGGGAACAGGAAGGTGGTCAGCAGTACCAGGAACAGGCTGATCCCGTCGATCCCCAGCCGATAGGTGATCCCCCAGCCGGGGATCCACTCGACCCGCTCGCCGAGCTGGAAGCCGGGGTCACCCACGGCGAACAGCGCGACCACCGGGATCGAGGCCGCGAACGTGGCCAGGGTGACCACCAGGGAGACGGTGCGCATGGCGGTGCGCGCCGCGGAGGGCATCAGCCCCACCACGATCGCGCCGACCAGCGGCAGCCCGATCAGGATGCTCAGGAGGGGGAGTTCGCTCAGCTGATCCACGGCCTACATCACCCTCCCGATGACCACGCCGCCGACCAGCACGGCCACGACCAAGACCGTCCCGGCGAGGATCGCGAACGCATACGAGCGAACCAGCCCGGTTTGGAGCCGGCGTCCCCAGCCCGCCAGCCCGGCGGTCAGGCGGCCGACGCCGTTCACCGCCCCGTCGATGCCGCGGCGGTCGAACCAGGCGAGGCCGCGTGCGACGGCGTGCCCGGGGTGGGCGATGACCGTCTGGTAGAGCTGGTCGACGAAGAAGGCGTTGTAGGCCATCCGGTAGGTGCCGCCGATCTGAGCGGGCGCGATCGCCGGCACGTGGCCGCGGGCCAGGTAGCGGAAGGCGGCGAAGGCCAGGCCGATCACCCCGACGGCGATCGCCAGGATCATCAGGGCGCTGTGCGGCAGCAGCTCGGCGCCGCCCTCGAACGGTGCGACGCTCGGCTCGAGCCAGGAGTGCAGGAAGCCGCTCTCGGGGTCGACATTGATCAGCCCGCCGACGGCGCTGGCCACGGCCAGCAGCACCAGCGGCAGCCACATCGTGAACGGCGACTCGTGCGGGTGCACCGGGTGCTCGGGCGTGCCGAGCGCCGTGCGCCAGCGCTCCTTGCCCAGGAACACCAGGAAGAACCAGCGGCCCATGTAGAAGGCCGTCAGCCCCGCGACCAGCACGCCGATCACCAGGATCCCCGCGCCGCCCGGCGTGTCGGCGGCCGCGGCCAGGATCTCCTCCTTGGAGTAGAAGCCCGACAGCGGCGGGATGCCCGCGATGGCGAGGACCGCGATGGCGCTGGTCACCGCCGTGATCGGCAGGGCGCGCCACAGGCCCCCCATCTTCCACACGTCGGTCTCGTCGGCGAGGGCGTGCATCACCGACCCCGCCGCCAGGAACAGCAGCGCCTTGAAGAAGCCGTGCGTGAGCAGGTGGAAGATGCCCGCGGTGTAGTCGCCGACGCCGACGCCGATAAACATGTAGCCGAGCTGGCTGACGGTCGAGTAGGCCAGGATTTTCTTGATGTCGACCTGCGCGCAGGCGATCAGGGCGGCCAGCAGCGCCGTGAGGGCGCCGACCCAGGCGACGACCAGCCCTACGTCGGGGATCGTGACGTACAGCGGTGAGGTCCTGGCGATCAGGTACACGCCCGCGGTCACCATCGTGGCCGCGTGGATCAGGGCCGACACGGGCGTGGGGCCGGCCATCGCGTCGGGCAGCCACACGTACAGGGGGATCTGAGCGCTCTTGCCGGTGGCGCCGACCAGCAGCAGCAAGCCGATCGCGACCGCCGTGCCGCCCGCGAGGGTGCTGGCTTGCGGCAGCACGTCGGTGAACGACAGGCTGCCGAGGGTCGCGAAGGTGATGAACATCGCGATCATGAAGGCGACGTCACCGACGCGATTCGTGACGAACGCCTTCTTCGCTGCGCTCGCGTAGTCCCGGCGCTCGAACCAGAACCCGATCAGCAGGTAGCTGCACAGCCCCACCAGCTCCCAGCCCACGAACAGGACCAGGAAGCTCTCGCCGAGCACCAGGATGAGCATCGAGGCGACGAACAGGTTCAGGTAGGCGAAGAAGCGCGAGTAGCGCTCGTCACCCTTCATGTAGCCGAGCGAGTAGACGTGGATGAGGAAGCCCACCACCGTGACGAGCAGCAGCATCACGGCGGACAGCGGGTCGATCAGGAAGGCCCAGTCGACCTGGAACGGTCCGGCGACCACCCACGTTCCGAGCCGCTGGACGAACACCCGCGACTCCTCGGGGCGGTCCATCAGGAAGGCGAAGATCGCGATGGCGAGCGCGGCGGTGAAGGCGGCCGCGAGCACGCCGACGAAGCCGGACAGGGCGCGCATGCGCTTGCCGACCAGCAGCAAGAGCAGCGCGGACACGGCCGGTACCACCGGCAGCAGGAAGGTGAGGTCCACCGGCGAGCCGAGCGCGCCGAACCAGTCCGAGCCGCCGGTCTGGGCGAGCGTCAGGGCGATCGGCGCCATCTAGGTTCCCACCACTTCGCAGGGGGTCACTTTCCCTCCTAGGACCGAAGCGCGTCTACGTCGTCGGCGTCCACGGACGCCTTCAGGCGGAAGAGGTTCACGATCAGCGCCAGGCCGACCACGGCCTCGGCGGCGGCGACCACGATCACGAAGAACGCGGTGATCTGGCCGTCGAGGTTGCCGTGCACCCGCGAGAAGGTGATCAGCGTGAGGTTGACGCTGTTCAGCATCAGCTCCACGCACATCAGCATCAGGATCGTGCTGCGGCGCAGGAGCACGCCGATCGCCCCGACCGCGAACAGGGCGGCGGAGAGGATGAGGTAGTAGCCGGCTGGAACCGTCATATGCGCTCCCCCGGTGATCTGGTCCGGTGCGGGCTGCGGCGCGCGAGGGCATCAACGCCCGCCTGCCGGCGCGCCGCCTCGTCCACGGGTATGTCGCGGTCGGTCAGCTCCTCGGGCCGCTCGGTCCGCCGCCCGATGACCATCGCGCCGACCGCTGCGATCACCAGCAGGACGGCGGTGACCTCGAACGGCCACACGTAGTCGCTGAACAGCCGCTCGCCGAGCGCCTGGATGTTGCCGTCCGTGTTGACCGCCTCGAGGCCGCGGCAGGGCTCGCCGTCACCCTGGGCCACCGGATCACCGCAGACCGAGCGCGGGCCCAGGTAGGCGCCGGCGATGCCGGTGGCGACGCCCGCGAACAGCAGCACGCCGGCGAGCAGCGCCGCGATCGGGAGGCCGCCGATGCTGGCACGGGGTTTGTCGGACTTGGCGACCCCGAGCAGCATGATCACGAACAGGAACAGCACCATGATCGCGCCGGCGTAGACGATGATCTGGATCACCGCGAGGAACTGCGCCTCGAGCACGGCGTACAGGACCGCGATGGTGAAGAAGTTGAGGACCAGCATCAGCGCCGCGTGAACGGCGTTGCGCATCGCCACCATCGAGATCGCCGAGCCGAGCGACACGGCCCCGATCACCAGGAAGACCCAGAACTCGGCCGATCCGACGGCACCGGGCTCGGTCTGGGCGAGGACCAGAGCTGTCAAGAGCCCTCCCTCCCATCAGCGTCGGCCCCCGGCGGCTCGGTGCGGCCCGCGCCGAGGGACACGGTGGCGGGATCGCCGGAATCCGCGGCGCCCGCCGGCGGCTCATGCTCCGGTCCCGACCAGCCGCGGAGCGGGTGCTGCTTGGCGTGCCCGGAGTAGTAGTCGAGCCCGCGGGCGGCCACCTCGGCGTCCGTGTGCGGGGTCGGCTTGGCGCCCTCCGGCAGCGGCGCGAGCAGCCGCTCCTTGGTGTAGATCATCGCGTCGCGGCTGTCGTCGGAGAACTCGTACTCGGACGTCATCGTCAGCGCGCGCGTGGGGCACGCCTCGATGCAGAGGCCGCAGAGGATACAGCGCAGGTAGTTGATCTGATAGTCGATGGCGTAGCGCTCACCCGGTGAATAGCGCGCCTCGGGGGTGTTGTCCTCGCCCAGCACGAAGATGGCGTCGGCGGGGCAGGCCCACGCGCACAGCTCGCAGCCGACGCACTTCTCCAGCCCGTCCGGGTGGCGGTTCAGCTGGTGCCGGCCGTGGAAGCGCGGAGCGACCGGGCGCTTCTCCTCCGGGTACTGCTCGGTGACCTTCGGACGGAACATCGTCTTGAAGGTGAGGGCGAAGCCCTTGCGGAGCGCGTTGAACATCGGTGGCGTCCTGGTCTGGAGGTCGGATGCTGCTCGGTCGGCGGCTCAGGGCTGCGGCGGCTGGGGTGCCTGCGGAGTCTCCTCGGGCGGGGACTCGCCTCCGCCGACGGCGGCGAGCGGCCCCGGGTGGTGGCTGCGGACCGGCGTGGCCGCGGGCGGCTCCGGCTCCTCCTTCCGGCCGAGGCGCTCGGCGACGATCCACAGCACCACCGCGGCGGCGATGCCGCCGATGGCGATCTGCACGATGGTGGTCTGGTCGGTGGACTCGCGCAGCATCACGACGAAGGCGGTGGCGAGCACCCACAGCAGGCCGAGCGGCAGGAACACCCGCCAGCCGAGGTCCATGAGGCGGTCGTACTTCAGCCGCGGCAGCGTCCCGCGCAGCCACACGAAGACGAACATGAAGACGAAGACCTTCAGGATGAAGTAGATCGTCGGCACGATCGCCCGCAGCCAGTCGGGGCCGAACAGCGGACCGGAAGGGCCGCCGAAGAACAGCGTGACCGTGACGGCCGAGAGCGTGATCACGTTCATGAACTCGGCCAGGTAGAACATCGCGAACTTGGCGGCCGAGTACTCGGTGCCGAACCCGGCCACGAGCTCGCCCTCGGCCTCCGGGAGGTCGAAGGGCGGGCGCTGGGTCTCGGCCACCGAGGTGACGAAGAAGATCAGGAACGCCGGCAGCATCGGTATGACGTGCCAGGCCGGCAGGAAGCCGAACAGCGTGCCGGTCTGGCCGGCGACGATCTCGCTGGTCCGCAGGGTGTTGGCGTAGATGGCCACGGCGGCGACCGACAGCCCCATGGCGAGCTCGTAGGAGACCATCTGGGCGCTGGAGCGCACGCCGCCGAGCAGCGGGTACTTGGAGCCCGACGACCAGCCCGCGAGCACGATCCCGTACACGCCTAGGGAGCTCATGGCCAGCACCCACAGGATCCCGATGTTGGGATCCCAGACCTGGAGCGTGACGGTGCGCTCCCCCACGGTGAAGGTGCCGCCGTAGGGGATGACGGCAAAGGTCATCAGCGCGACCGTCGCGGATATGAAGGGCGCGAGGACGTAGACCCAGCGGTCGACCTGCTTCGGGGTGATGTCCTCCTTGAAGAACAGCTTCGCGCCGTCCGCCAGGGTCTGGAGCATCCCGAACGGGCCGATGCGGTTGGGGCCGTGGCGGGACTGCATCTGGGCGACGATGCGGCGCTCACCCCAGATGAAGATGGCCGTCCCGAGCAGCCACAGCGCGAACGCGCCGAGCGTCACCAGGACGATGATCAGGAAGTCGATTCCGTCCATCAGGCGCCTCCACCCCCGGCCGGCTGCAGCGTGAGCCGCAGCAGCGGCGCGGCCGTCTCGTCCGGCCCGGGCGAGCCGGCGAGGATCGAGGTGTCAACCCCCAGCGGGTCGCGCGGCAGCACTACCGTGCCCGGAGCGACCGCAGCGCTGACGCGCAGCGGCAGCGTGACGCTCCCGCCGGGACCGCTGAGCACCGTCGCGGCGCCGTCGACCAGACCCAGACGGCGCGCGTCGGAGTCGGCCACATGCGCCACCGGCGCGGGAGCCGTGTCGAGCAGCTCCTTGGCGCCGAGCAGCATCTCGCTCTGGCCGAGCAGCGTCGGGACCAGCAGGGCGTCGAGCTGGCCGTCCAGCTCCGCCGGGCCGGCGCCGAGCGCCGCCGGGTCCAGGCCCTCGGCGACCGCGGCCAGGGCCGCGCCCGGGTCGTGCTCGGCCGCCATCAGCGGCGCGGCCTCGCGGCGGACGTCCTGCTCGGTCTCCCAGCCGAGGTCGACCCCCAGGACCCGGGCGAGCTGGCGCAGGATGTCCCAGTCCCTCTGGACCAGGCCCTCCGCCGGCACCGCCTGGTCGAACGGCTGCCGGCGGCCCTCCCAGGTGGTGAAGCTGCCGACGCGCTCGGCCGCGGAGGCGGCCGGCAGGATGATGTCGGCGTAGCGGCTGGTCTCGGTCGGCAGCAGGTCCTGGACGATGACGGTGTCCACCCGCTCCAGCGCGCGGCGCGCCAGGGCGGGATCCTCGAAGTCGCGCGCCGGGTCGACGCCGATGAGGTGCAGGACCTTGATCCGGCCGTCGGCCGCGGCCTCCAGCACCTGACGGGCGTCCATCCCCGGGCCCTGCGGCAGCCGGTTCCAGACCGTCGCGACCGGTCCGGGCTCCGCCAGCGTGCGGCCGCCGGGCAGCAGGCCCGGGACCAGGCCGGCGTCGACGGCGCCGCGTGCGCCGTTGCGGCGCGGCACCCACGCGAAGCGGCCGCCGCGCTGGGCTGCCAGCGCCGCCGCGGCGCGCAGGGCCCCGGGCGAGGTGGACAGCCGCTCGCCGGCGAGCACGACCACGCGGGCGTCGCCGGGGTTAGCGCCCAGCGCCTCGTCGATGGCCTCCAGCCCCGGGACGGAGCCGTCGCGCCGCGCCAGCGCGGCCAGGACGCGGCCCTCGTCACCCACGCCGGTGGGGATCCAGCGCCAGGCCATGCCGTCGAGCGAGCCGAGCCACGGGCCGACGACCACGATCTTCAGCCGGTTGCGGCGCCAGGCCTTGCGCAGACGCAGGTGGAGGATCGGGACCTCCTCCTTGGCGTCCAGCCCCGCGACGACGACCACGTCGGCGTTCTCGACGTCCTCGTAGGTGGCCGAGCGCGTGCCCGAGACGGCCGCCAGGACATCCCGCTCCTCGTCGGTGCGCGGCGCCAGGCGGAAGTCGACGTTGTCGGTGCCGAGCACGTCGCGGGCGTAGCGCGACACTGCGTAGGCGTCCTCGTCGGTGAGGCGTCCGCCGGTGAGCACGCCGACCGTCGAGGGTCCGCCCTCATCCAGGGCCGCGCTCAGGGCGTCGGCCGCCCGCTGGAGGGCGGCGGGCCAGCTGGCCGGCTCGGGCCCGCCGCGCTCGCCGCGAACGGTCGGGAAGCGCAGCCGCTCACCGGCGTGGACGTATTCGAACGCGTAGCGGCCGCGGTCGCAGGTCCACATCTCGTTGACGGCCATGTTGTCGCGCGCGAGCTGGCGCTGGATCTCCCCGCGCCGCGTGTCGACGCGCAGGTTGCAGCCCGCCGAGCAGTGGTTGCAGATGCTCGGCGTCGTCCGCAGGTCGAACGGCCGGGCGTTGAAGCGGTACGAGGTCGAGGTCAGCGCCCCGACCGGGCAGATCTGGGTGATGTTGCCGGAGAAGTAGTTGTGGTAGGGCTGGTCCTCGTAGATCGCGACCTGCTCGAGGGCGCCGCGCTCGAACAGCTCGATGAAGGGCTCGCCCGCGATCTCCTTCGAGAAGCGGGTGCAGCGGGCGCACAGGACGCAGCGCTCGCGGTCGAGCGCGATCAGCGACGAGATCGGCAGCGGCTTCTCGTAACGCCGCTTCTGGTCGATCATCCGCGTGTCGGGGGGTCCGTGGGCGAGGGTCTGGTCCTGGAGCGGGCACTCGCCACCCTTGTCGCACTGCGGACAGTCCAGCGGGTGGTTGATCAGCAGGAACTCGAGCTGGCCCTCCTGGGCCTTGCGGGCCATGTCCGAGGTCAGCTGGGTCCGCACGACCATGTCCGGCATGACCGTCGTCGAGCAGGCCGTCATCGGCTTGCGCTGCCCCTCGACCTCGACCAGGCACTGGCGGCAGGCCGCCACCGGGTCGAGCAGCGGGTGGTCGCAGAAGCGCGGGATGACGGTGCCGAGGGCCTCGGCGGCGCGGATGATCAACGTGCCCTTGGGCACATCGATCGGGCGGCCGTCGATGGTGAGGCTCACCATCTCGTCCGTCTTGGGCATGTGCGCGGTCGCGCTGGTGGAGCGCTCCGTCACGACGACGGGGCCGACCGCCGCTCGCTTGGAGCTGACGGGGAGCGAGGCTTCAGGCGAGGTCATGTCAGCGAAACCACCTGGGACGGTCGATCGTCACCGCTGTTGGTCGTGACCGCACCGGCGTGCGGCTCGATGCCCTCGGGCAGGCGCCGGTGCTCGATGAGGTACTCGTACTCGTGGCGGAAGTAGGCGATCGAGCTCTTGATCGAGCTGGTCGCCCCGTCGCCCAGGGCGCAGAAGGCCCGGCCGAAGATGTTGTCGCAGACCTGGTCGAGCAGGTCGATGTCCTCGTAGCGGCCGTTGCCGGTGAGGATGCGCTCGAGGATCTGCGACAGCCAGAAGGTGCCCTCCCGGCAGGGCGTGCACTTGCCGCAGGACTCGTGCTCGTAGAAGCGGGTCCAGTTGAGGACCGCGTCGACCACGCTGGTGCGGTCCGAGTACATCATCATCGCGGTCGTGCCGAGCAGCGACCCGGCCTCGGCGACCGACTCGAAGTCCATCGGGACGTCGATGTGGTCGGCCGTCAGCAGCGGCGTCGACGAGCCGCCCGGCGCCCAGAACTTGAGCTTGCGGCCCGGCAGCATGCCGCCGCACGACTCCTCGATGATCTGCCGCGCCGGCGTGCCCATCGGCCACTCGTAGTTGCCGGGGCGCACGACCTCGCCGGACACGCAGAACAGCTTCGGCCCCGGCGAGCGCTCGGTGCCCATGGAGCGGTACCACTCCACGCCGCGGTCGATGATGTGGCTGACGTTGGCGATCGACTCGACGTTGTTGACCACGGTCGGGCAGGCGTACAGGCCCGCCACGGCCGGGAAGGGGGGTCGCAGCCGCGGCTGACCCCTGCGGCCCTCGAGCGAGTCGAGCAGCGCCGTCTCCTCACCGCAGATGTAGGCGCCGGCGCCGTAGTGCAGGGTGACGTCGAAGTCGAACCCGGACCCGAGGATGTCCTTGCCGAGGTAGCCCTCGCGGTAGGCCTCGTCGATCGCGTCCTGCAGGCGGATGCCCGGCCACAGGTACTCGCCGCGGATGTAGATGAACGAGCGGTGCGAGTTCAGCGCCCGGCCCGCGATCGCCATGCCCTCGAGCAGCTGGAACGGGTCGCGCTCGAGCAGCTCGCGGTCCTTGAAGGTGCCCGGCTCGCTCTCGTCGGCGTTGACCACCAGGTACACGGGCTTGCCGGTGTCCTGGGGCACGAAGCTCCACTTGACCCCGGTGGGGAACCCGGCCCCGCCGCGCCCGCGCAGACCGGAGTCCTTCACCATCGTGATGATGTCGGCGGGCGCCATCTCGAGGGCCTTGCGCAGGCCCCGGTAGCCACCGGTCCGCAGGTAGCCGGCCAGCGTGTGAGCGTCGGCGACGTCGTAGCGCTGCGTGAGGACCTTGACCGGCTCGGTCACTGGCTGCCCCCCTCTTCGGCCTCGCGGCGGTCCTCGGCGACCGACTCCCCGTCGGGTTCGGGCTCGGCTCCCGGCCCGGTGGGCTCGCTGGCCGCGGCCGACTCCTCAGGCTCCACCACCTGCTCCTCGTAGGTCGTGCCCTCGGACTGGTCGCTGGCGCGCACGTCCTGGCTGTCCGCCGGCGTGTCCCCGTCCGGCTCGGCCGTGGGGAACTCCCGCGCGGTGTAGCCGGACTCGCCCTCGACCTCGGACGGCTCGTGACCGCCCTCGCGGACCTCCTCCCGCGCCTCGGCGCGCTCGGCCTCACGCTCGGGCTCGTCCTCGCGGCGGGACTCCTCCCACTCCGGCGCCTGCGCCACGTCCACGGTCACCTGGTCGCCGCCCGGACCCGACTCGGGAGTCGGGACTGCGCCGTCGTCGGCGCGGGCGTGGCTGGTGGGCGGACCGCTGCTCAGCGCGTCCGCGCTGCCGAGCCCGGCCAGGCGGTGCGAGACCTCGCGGATGCCCGGCGGCGGGAAGCCGCGCGTCGGCGGGGGCAGCTCGCCGCCGGCGATGAGGGCGTCGACCAGCGCGCTCGCGCCGTCAGGGTCCAGGCCCTCGTAGTTCAGGTAGTCGACGGTGACGACCGGGGCGCCCTCGCAGTTGCCGAGGCACTCGGCGTGCTCGAGCGTGATCGCGCCGTCGGCGGTGGTGCCGTTGTGGCCCACGCCGAGCTTCTCGGACAGGGCGTCGAAGACCTCCTGGCCGCCGCGCACCTTGCACGAGAAGTTGGTGCACACGCTGACCAGGTGGCGCCCCATCTCCTCGCGCTTGTACATCGTGTAGAAGGTCGCGACCGCGTTGACCTCCGCCTTGGTCAGGCCGAGGAGCTCCGCGCACTCCGCGATCCCCGCATCCGAGACGTAGCCGTCGACATGCTGGACGAGGTGCAGCAGCGGCAGCAGAGCCGAGCGGGCGCCCGGGTAGCGGCCGATCAGCTCCTCGGCCTTGGCGCGCAGCTCGGGGCTGAAAGCGCGGCTGTCCGCTGTCGTCATCGGTCCACACCTCCCATCACCGGGTCGAGGCTCGCCACGGCGGCGATCACGTCGGCGATCTGCAGGCCCCGCGTGCAGGCCGCCAGCGCGCCGATGTGGATGAAGGAGGGGTCGCGGACCTTCACCCGATAGGGCTTGTTGGTGCCGTTCGAGGTGACGTGGTAGCCGAGCTCGCCGCGGGGCGACTCGACCGCCGTGTAGACCGTGCCCTCGGGGACGGTGAAGCCCTCGGTCACCAGCTTGAAGTGGTGGATCAGCGCCTCCATCGACTGGCCCATGATCCGGTCGATGTGCGCCTGGGTGTTGCCGATGCCGTCGGGCCCGAGGCCGAGCTGGCTCGGCATGGCGATCTTCGGGTCATCGACCATGTAGCGCCCGTCCGGGAAGTCGTCGATGACCTGCTCGACGATCCGCAGCGACTGGCGCATCTCCTCCATCTTGATGAGGTAGCGCCCATAGGCGTCCGCGTCGGTGGAGGTGGGCACGTCGAACTCGTAGCGGTCGATTCCGCAGTACGGGTTCGACTTGCGGAGGTCGTGCGGGATGCCGGCCGAGCGCAGCAGCGGACCGGTGACGCCCAGGTCCAGGCACTCCTCGGCGGTGAGGATGCCGATGCCCTTGTTGCGCTCGATCCAGATCGGGTTCTCGGTCAGCAGGTCGTGGAGCTCGTCGATGCGCTTGTGCAGGGTCTTGATCACCCCGCGGGTGCGCTCCACGAAGTCGTGCGGCACGTCGACCGAGACGCCGCCGGGGCGGATGTAGGCGTGGTTCATCCGCAGCCCGGTGACCTCCTCGAAGATGTCGAGGATCAGCTCGCGCTCGCGGAAGCCGAAGATCATCGCCGTGGTCGAGCCGAGCTCCATGCCGGAGGTGGCGACCCAGACCATGTGGCTGGCCACCCGGTTCAGCTCCGTCATCGCGACGCGGATCGCGTTGGCCCGCTCGGGGATCTCGTCGGTGATGCCGAGCAGCTTCTCGACCGCCAGGCAGTACCCGAGCTCGTTGAAGAGCGGCGCCAGGTAGTCCATCCGCGTGACGAAGGTCACGCCCTGCACCCAGGGGCGGTACTCGAGGTTCTTCTCGATGCCCGTGTGCAGGTAGCCGATCACGGGCTCGTTGTCGAGGACCGTCTCGCCGTCGAGCGTCAGCACCATGCGGAGCACGCCGTGCGTCGACGGGTGCTGCGGCCCCATGTTGATGATCATGAGGTCGTCTTCGACCGCGTCGGGGAGGTTCTGCCACTCCCCACCCACGACGGTGTACTCGTGGCGCGCGGCCAGCTCGCCGTCGGGGCGGCGGGCGGGCGTCTCTTCGGAGGTCTCCTCGCCCGGGGTCCCCTCGGGAGGCAGCGTGAGATCCTCGTCCGCGGACGGGGTGGCGTCACCCTCCGGAGGGATGGTCACGTCCTCCGGCGGAACAGTCCTGTCGTCGCTCATATCCGGGCGACTACCGCGTTCGCTACTTGAGTCGCTCACTCAATACCTCCGCTCGCTCGGCGGCGGTACGGTCGCGCCCTTGTACATGACATCGACTCCGCCCAGGGGGTAGTCCTTGCGCTGCGGGTGGCCGACCCAGTCCTCTGGCATCTCGATGCGCTTCAGGTTGGAGTGGCCCTCGAAGCGCACCCCGAAGAAGTCGTAGACCTCCCGCTCCATGATGTGAGCCGAGCGGTACACGTTCTCCGCCGTCGGCAGCACCGGATTCTCGTCCGACACCGAGGTCCGGATCCGGAAGCGGTGGTTGTGCGTGATCGACGTCAGGAGGTAGTTGACGAAGATGCGCCCCTCGCGGACCTCGGTGTAGGTGGGCCAGCCGGTGGTCTCCTGCGCGACGACCTCCTGCTTCCCGCCCGGCCAGTGCACGCCCGAGAGGTCGCTCAGCAGCTCGCAGCGGACATCCTCGTCGTCGCGGCAGAAGGTCAGGACATCGATGAGCCGCTCCGGCGGCACGTCGAGGGTCAGCTCGCCGCGGAAGCCGCTGACGACGAGCTCGGCGTCCTCGAACGCCGCGACGATGCGGTCACGCACGGCGGCCAGACGCTCATCGAGCTGGACGGCGAGGTCGGCGTCGATGAGGTCGGCCTGCTCCCCCTGCGTCACGTTCGGGTTGTCGTCCTTGCTCATGAGGAGCGCTCTCCGGTGGTCGTCGAAGAGGGCGGTGCACCCTGGTCGCCGGGCCGCCGCAACGTCCCGGGTCCCGGGACGAGGTCGTCGACCGGCGGGGTCCAGCCGGTGCGGGCGCGGAACTCCTCCATGGACTCGCCCTTGCGCGGGCGCTCCACCAGCTGCTCGTTGCGGATCTTGTCGTGCAGCTTGAGGATCCCGTCCATCAGCATCTCGGGCCGCGGCGGGCAGCCCGGCAGGTACATGTCCACCGGCACGATGTGGTCGACGCCCTGCACGATCGCGTAGTTGTTGAACATGCCGCCCGAGGAGGCGCACACGCCCATCGCGATGACCCACTTGGGGTCCGCCATCTGGTCGTAGAGGTTGCGCACGACCGGGGCCATCTTCTGGCTCACGCGCCCGGCGACGATCATCAGGTCGGACTGCCGCGGCGAGCCGCGGAAGACCTCCATGCCGAACCGCGCCAGGTCGTAGTTGGCGGCGCCGGTGGTCATCATCTCGATCGCGCAGCAGGCCAGGCCGAAGGTGGCCGGCCACAGCGAGCCGGCGCGCGACCAGCCGAGGAACTTCTCGACGCTGGTGAGCAGGATGCCGTCAGGAAGCCGTGTCTCTAGTCCCAATCCAGGCCTCCCTTCTTCAGCACGTAGTAGTAGCTCTCGAACAGGAGGAGGATGAAGATCGCCATCTCCCAGAACCCGAACCAGCCGAGGTCCCGCAGGCTCACCGCCCAGGGGTAGAGGAACACGGCCTCCACGTCGAAGATGATGAACAGCATCGCGACCAGGTAGAAGCGGATCGGGAAGCGGGTCCCGCGCACGTCGGTCGCCGGGTCGGGGATGATGCCGGACTCGTATGGGGCCTGCTTGGCGGGGTTCGGGTTGCGCGGGCCCAGCCTGCTCGAGACCAGCATGGACACGCCGACGAAGCCCGCCGCCAGCACGAAGAGCACCAGAAGCGGCAGGTAGTCAGCTAGCACGGTGCACCCTCCTGCGATCGCTGGCTGCCCGACACGACGCGGCCGCGGCTGCGGCCGGGCACGGCAAGCCTACGGGGAGGCCCCACGCCGCTACAAACAGCCGCGCACGCCGACCACCGCCCGGCGCTCATGCCGCCGGCACCGCCGCAGACAGCGCGTTGATTATGCGGTCGGTGGCGTCCTTGCTGCGCCGATCGACCAGATGCGCCATGGTGCGGAAGACGAACTGCATCAGCCGACGGCGCGGCATGCCCAGCTCGGTGCACAGCCGCATCACCGTCGGGTTGCCCATGAGGTCCACGAACACCCGCCCGAGGGTGTAGTAGCCGCCCCAGGCATCCGCGACCGCCTCGGCATAGCCGCCCAGTGCGGCGTCGGAGCGCAGGCGCAGCGCGTCGTCGGCCGCCTGCGCGGCCATCTGCGCGGCCTCGATGGCGTAGCTGATGCCCTCGCCGTTGAAGGGGTTGACCATGCCGCCGGCATCGCCGACCAGCAGCGCGCCCTTGTAGACGTGCGGGCGCCGGTTGTGGCCCATCGGCAGCCCCGAGCTGCGCGGACGCCCGATGCGGGTGTCGGCCGTGATGCCCCACTCCTGCGGGAAGCCGGCGACCCAGTCGTCCAGGACCTTGCGGTAGTTGGTCGAGCGGAAGTGCCGCGAGGAGTCCAGCAGCCCCCAGCCGACGTTCACGGTGCCGTCGTCCAGCGGGAAGATCCAGCCGTAGCCGGGGAGCAGCTCCCCCTGGGCGTCGGCGGTCCCGGTTCCCCGCGTGCGCATCTCGAGGAAGCCCTCGATCATGTCCATCTGCGAGCGCGGGCTGCGGTAATAGGCTCTCATCGCCACGCTCATGGGCCGCCGGGGGTCGCGGTGGAGCCCGAGGGCGACCGCGAAGCGCGACGAGGCGCCGTCCGCCACGATCGTCACCGGCGCGCGGATGACGCCCTCAGCCCCGTCGGCGCGCTTGTAGGTGACGCCCGCTACGCGCTGCTGGCTGGACGTGAGCCACACCGGGCCGGTCACCTCGGTCTGCTCCCACAGCTGCGCACCCGACTTGACCGCGTGCTTGGCCAGGGTGTGGTCGAACAGGGCGCGGGTGGCGGTCAGCGAGTGGCTCGGGAAGTCCTCCAGCTCCGGCCACGGCAGCTCGAGCACCACTCCCCCGCCGTACATCCGCAGCCCGGACTGGCGCGCCCAGCCCTCGGGGATCCCCTCCGCCTCCTCGTCGAGGCCGAGCAGCTGCAGGGCCCGGACGGCCCGCGGCGTGAGGCCGTCGCCACACACCTTGTCGCGCGGGAAGGACTCCTTCTCGATCAGGACGACGTCCCGCCCGGCGCTGGCAAGGAAGTGCGCGGCGGCCGAGCCTCCGGGGCCGGCGCCGACCACCACCACGTCGGCGTGCGTCAGCTCGGGCATCTCGCCTCCTCGTAACCGGTCAGCCCGCCACGCTATCAGTTCCCGAGCCAATTGTGAAGTCGTTCACAAGCGGTTGCAGGTGCCCTCGTCGGGGCGGGATCAGGCGCGAACGGCGTGGTGCAGCGCGACGATCCCCCCGGTGAGGTTCTTCCAGCGCACCCGTGTCCAGCCGGCGGCTGCGATCGTCTCCGCCAGCTCCTCCTGCGCGGGCCAGGCGACGATGCTCTCGGCGAGGTAGCGGTAGGCCGCCGGGTCGCTGGTGAACAGCCGGGCCATCCGCGGCAGGGCACCGAGCAGGTAGCGCAGGTACAGGGTGCGGAATGCGGGGTTGGTGGGGTGCGAGAACTCGAGCACTGCCAGCCGGCCGCCCGGCCGCGTCACCCGGGCCAGCTCCTCCAGGCCGCGCTTGGTGTCGGGCAGGTTACGCAGTCCGAAGGCGATGCTCACCGCGTCGACGCTGGCCGTCCTGAAGGGGAGCCGCGTGCCGTCGCCGTTGACCCAGTGCAGGCCCGCCCCGCCCGGGTTGCGTCCGGCCGCCTCGCGCTGCGCGCCGGTGTTCAGCATGTTCCAGCTGAAGTCCAGCGCGATGACCTGCGCGGGCGGGTTCGCCGCCGCCCGGAGCTCGTGCGCGAGCATCCCCGTGCCGGCCGCGACGTCGAGCACCACCTCACCCGGCTGGACCGCCAGCGCGCGCGTGGCGACCCGACGCCAGTGCCGGTCCTGCCCCCCCGACAGCAGGGTGTTGGCAAGGTCATAGCGCGGCGCCACCCGGTCGAACATGCGCTGGACCAGCGCAGCGTCCTTGTCGGCCGTGGGTCGGGGGTCGGGCAGGGGTGCCCCGGCGGAGGCGCTCATCGCAGGCCCTCCGTCTCGGCGTGGTCGAGCTCGCCCTCGGGGTCGTCGAGCTCGTGGTCGATCTCAGGCCACGGCACGTCCGCGCTGTCGCGGCGGCTGCGGCGCACCCCGCCGAGGACCGTGAGGATCTGCCGCCCCGGGCCGTGGTCGATCACGTCGCGGTAGGCGCGCTCCGGGGTGGTCGGGACGTCGATGACGACGAAGTCGGCCCGCCGGCCGGGCTCGAGCAGGCCGGCATGGCCGGCCCAGCCCATGGCGCGGGCGCCGTCGATCGTGAGCAGTCTGACAGCGGCCTCCTCGAGGTCGATCGGCCCGACGGGGCTCGGCCAGAAGCCGAGCCCGCGCTCACGGGCCAGCCGCACCCACGCGGCGGCCTCGGCCAGCACGTCGAGATCGGGGGTGACCGCGGCGCTGTCGGTCCCCAGCGCCAGCGCCACCCCGGCGGCCGCGTAGCGCTCGAGGGGCGCCTCGCCCGCCTGGAGCAGCTCGTCCGAGCGCGGGCAGCAGACGACGCCGACGCCGAGGCTGGCGAGGAGCTCGGCCTCGTTGGCCTCGACCCAGACCCCGTGCGCCAGGGTGCTGCCCGGCACGAGGGCACCGAGCTGGGCGAGGTAGCGGACGGGGGGCAGCTGGGCGCCGCCCTCCTCCAGCCACTCGAGCCCGAGGCCCAGGCTGCGGGCGCGCTCGGCGAGCGGGCCCTCGCCGCTCCACAGCGCCAGGACCTCGGCCTGGGTCCAGGCGGCCGGGATGCGCAGCGGCGCCCCGCGACGCCGCGCCAGGTCCGCCAGGGACTGCAGCACACCCGCGCCGACCGCGGTCGGCCCTGTCGGTGCGATGCCCACCCTGCGACCGGGCGCGGGCAGCCCCAGCGTCCGCTCGAGCGCGGCGAGGACGGCGTCGGCCTCGACCCGGTCGACGCCGTCGATGGCCACGAACGAATCCCCGCCCAGCCCCGCCCGGGAGGCGGCTGGCACCGCCGGCCCGCGGTGCACGACATCGCCGACGCAGGTGGTGCCGGAGCGCAGGAGCCGCTGGACGCCACGGTGCGCGGAGCGCTTCCAGCGCCGCTCGTCCCAGCCCGCGGTCAGCCCGGCCACCGCCTGGGCCCAGGCGTGCTGCGGCCCGGGTGCCGACAGCCGATGGGCGTCCGCATGCTCGGCGGTGGCGTGGGCGTTGACAAGCCCCGGGAGCAGCACGCCCGGGAGGTCGTGCACCCGGTCCGCCGACGGCGCCAACGCGGCGGCGGGACCCACGTCGAGGATGCGGTCGTCACGGACCAGGACCCCCGCGTCGGCGAGCGGCGGGCCGGTCATGGGGCACACGACCGGCGCTCTGTACAGAATGGCTGCCACGCCCGCGAGCATAGGCGCTGAGCAGGCCGCGCCCGTCATCGGCGGCGTGGCGGAAGGGGCTCAAGTCCGGGCGCGGTCTTGCCGAACCGTCTGGTGTCTTCTTCCGGAGGAAGCCCAGATGCCCCTCACCGCAACGTGGACCTACCCGGCGCGACCTTCGCTGGCGCTGCCCGAGCCAGCACACACCGCGCCACGAGGCTCGTCGCCAGCACCGGCCGCTCCGCGCCCGCCAGCCGCCCCCCCGACGCCTGGCGCTCCGCGGGCCCCCCGGCCGGTGCCCGCGACGAGCCTGAGAGGCGAGCTCAGCATCGGCGACCTCCTCGGCGGACCGGCCGCGCTGGCCTCAGCGCTTGACGTCGACCCGCGCCTGCTCGTGCCCTCCGTGCGCCGCCCCCAGCCCGTCGCCGTCGCGCCGACCAAGCCGCTGCTCCCGCCGGTTGACGAGGTTGACGACATCCGCCATGAGCGCCGGCGCGCGCTGCTCGCCCTGACCGGCGGGCTGGCCAGCGCCGCCGTGGCCGTCCTGTCCGTGACGGTCGCCCTCGGCTGAGCCACCGCGAGGCGGTTTGCGCCGACGCGCGTGCCGGGTATCGAGCCGGCATGGCCGAGCAACCACCGGACACGCCTTCCGAGCTGCCCCCGCGGCGCACGAGCCTGACAGTCGCCAGCCCCCAGCAGGCGGATGAGCTCGTGATCGACCTCACCGAGTCGGGCGTGGACCGCTCGCACGTGGCCACTCACCCGGTCGACGCCGTGGACGAGCCCGATGACTCGTTCCTCGCCGGCCAGGGAAGGGCCTTCGGGCGCGGCTGGCTGATCGGCTTCCTCGCGGGAGCCGTTCTCGGCGCGCTGATCGTCGGCGGCCTGCTCGCCGTGCTGTACGAGCCGCCGTGGTCGAGCGGGATCTCCGCAGCGATCACCCTCGGCGCGGCCCTCGGGATCGGCTACATCTGCGCCGGCATCGGCTTCCTGCAGGCCGGCATCGCGCGGGCGGGCGAGACGGGCGGCGACGCCGCCGCGCCGGCGGGGCACGGGCACCGCGTCGAGGTCGTCGTGGACGCCACCGACCCTTCGGAGCAGCGGATCGCCCAAAGCGTCTTCGAGCGGCACGCCCGCCGCTGAGCGCTCACCGCAGGCAGATCGCGCTCTTACAGCGTCTGCTCATACAGTGGGAGCGTGCGCTACCGAGTAGATGAGCTAGCGGCCCGCTGCGGCGTCAGCGTGGACACGATCCGCTACTACCAGTCCAAGGGCCTGCTGCCCCACCCCCGCCGCGAGGGCCGCATCGCCTGGTACGGCGACGACCACGTCGAGCGGCTGACGCGGATCCGCGAGCTCCAGGGCCAGGGCTTCACGCTGGCCATGATCGGCCGCGTCCTGGCCGACGAGCTCGACGCCTCCGAGCAGGCGCTTGCGCGCGCCCTCGCCGGGACGCTGAGCTCGGGCGACGACCCCGCCCAGATCCTCACCGCCGAGGAGGTCGCTGAGCGCACCGGCGTGCCGACGGCTCTGCTCGACGCCCTGGCACGCGAGGGGCTGCTGGAGCCCGGCGGCTCCAGCGACGCCCCCACCTACACCGTCGCCGACGTCGACGTGATCCGCGCGGGCCTCGCCCTGCTCGAGGCCGGGGTGCCGCTGTCGGAGCTGCTGGACCTCGCCCGCCGCCACGACGCGGCGATGCGCGCGACCGCCGAGGAGGCCGTCGACCTCTTCGCCCGCTTCGTCCGCGACCCGATCCGCGCGGACGCCGAGGACGAGGACGAGGCCGCACAGCGGACCGTCGAGGCCCTGCACCGGATGCTTCCCGCCACCGCGACGCTGGTGGCGCACCACTTCCGGCGCCTGCTCCTCGGCGCCGCGCGGGCCCGTCTCGAGGAGGGCTCCCCCGCCGCCCAGCCCCCGTCGGCATGACCTCGGCGCGTCTGCACGTCCGCTCGGTCGAGGTGGCCGACCCGGGGGATCTCCTGTGCCGTCAGCCGCAGCCGGACGCCCTGACCTGGGTGCGCAACGGCGAGGGCCTGGTCGGCTGGGGCGAGGCGCTGCGCCTTGATCTCGGCGCCGGCGCACCGATCACCGCGGCCGCGGACGCGCTGCGCTCGCTCGTCGCGGCGGCGGTTGTGGACGATGAGGTCGGCGCGCCGGGCAGCGGGCTGGTCGCCTTCTTCAGCGGCACCTTCGACCCGGCCCGTGAGGGCTCGCTGCTGGTCGTGCCGAGCGTGCTGGTGGGCCGCAGAGGCGGGCGGGCGTGGGTGACGACCATCAGCACCGACGGCCCACCGCCCCAGCCGCAGCTCGGGCCCGTTCACGCAGCGGCCGACACCGGGCGGATCCGCTACGCGGGCTCGTTCGTCAACGAGCTCACCTGGCTGGGGGCCGTCGCAGAGGCGACCCGTCGCATCGACTCCGGCGAGCTCGACAAGGTGGTCCTGGCCCGCGACCTCATCGTGTGGGCTGCCGCGCCGCTGGACGGGCGCATCCTCACGCGACGGCTCGCCGAGCGCTTCCCCGACTGCTTCACGTTCTCCGTGGCCGGCCTGATCGGCGCCACCCCCGAGCTGCTGATGCGCCGCCGCGGCGGGCGGGTCGATTCGCTCGTGCTCGCCGGCACAGCGGCGCGCGGGCGCGACGACGCCGAGGACGCGCGCCTGGGCCAGGGGCTTCTCGACTCGGCGAAGGACCGTGACGAGCACGAGCACGCCGTCGCCTCGGTCCGCGACGTCCTGGCGCGGCGCGGCGCCGAGCTGACCGTCGAAGGCCCGACCCTGCTGCGCCTGGCTAACGTGCAGCACCTGGCCACCTGGGTGCGCGGCCGGCTGGACCACGACGCCAGCGTCCTCGACCTCGCCGCGGCGGTGCACCCCACCGCTGCGGTCTGCGGCACTCCGACCGAGGACGCGCTGCGGCTGCTGCGTACGCTCGAGGGCCTCGACCGGGGCCGGTACGCCGGGCCGGTCGGCTGGGTGGACGCCGCGGGCGACGGAGAGCTCGGCATCGCCCTGCGCTGCGCCCTGGTCGAGGGGAGCCGCGCGCGGCTGTACGCGGGCGCGGGGGTCGTCGCGGGGTCTCTGCCCGAGGCCGAGCTCGAGGAGACGCGGCTGAAGTTCCGCGCGTTCCAGGCGGCGCTGTCGGGCTGAGGGGCCGGGCGGCGCGCGCTCAGGCGGCGGGACCGAAGCCGGCCGTGTCGAGAGCGGTCCTCGCGACGTCGCTGAGGCGGTGGTGGAGCGCGGCGTTGGTCCCGCGCTCGGTCCGCACCTCGACGATCTGAATCCCTCTGCGGCGGGCCGCCTCCTGCACCGCCGGCACCAGGTCCTCGGCCGCCTGGACGCGCCGATGCCCGCAGCGCGCCGCGGCGGCGACGGCGGCGAGGTCGACCTCGTGCGGCGTGCCGAAGAGGCGTTCGAACACCGGCTCGTCGAGGTGGTCGGCCTGCGGGAGCAGCGAGAAGATGCCGCCGCCGTCGTTGTTGACGACGACCAGCACCAGGCTGAAGCGCGGCTCGCCGCGTCCGACCAGAAGCCCGTTCTGGTCGTGCAGCAGGGAGAGGTCGCCGGCCAGCGCGTAAGTGGGGCCGTCGTGGGCCAAGGCGACGCCTATGGCGGTCGAGACGAATCCGTCGATCCCGCTCGCGCCGCGGTTGGCGATCACGCGGAGTCCCGTGCGCGGGGCCATCACGAGGTCGAGGTCGCGGATCGGCATGCTCGACGCGACCACCAGGGCCGCCCCGTCGGGCAGAGCCGCGGCCAGGTCCCGGGCCACCCGCGGCTCGGTGGCGGCGGCGCCGCGCTCGAGCTCCTGACCCACGGCCCTCGCGACGGCCTCGTCGGCCCGGCGCCAGCTGTGCAGCCACTCCCCCGCCGCCCGGGCGGGCACGCGGTCCAGCAGGGCGTCGGCGAGCAGGTCCGGGTCCGCGGCGACGATCCGGCCGACCTGCCGCACCGGGTCGAGCCAGGCCGCGTCGGGGTCGATCAGGACCTGGCGCGAGCCCGCCAGCCACGACAGCAGGTCACGGGACAGCCCCACCCGTCCCACCGTCAGGACCAGGTCCGGGCGGTGCGCGTGCGCGAAGCCCTCGTGACGCAGCAGCCAGGCGCTGTGGGCGATGCCGCCGGGATGGCGGGCGCTGCTGTGCGGCTCGGCCAGCAGGGGCCAGCCCAGCCGCTCTGCCAGGGCGATCAGCGCCGCCGGTGGACCGTTCCAGTCCCCCACCAGCACCGCGCCGCGCTCAGCCTGTGACACCTCCGCGGCGAGATCGTCCAGGTCCGCGGGGTCTGGGGTGCGTCGCGGGCGGCGCACCTCGGTCCAGGGCCGCCCGTCGGGACGGCCGTCGGTCGGCTGGGAGAAAGGGTCACCGATGCCCGGCACGAGCGGCTCCCGCAGCCCCAGGTTGAGATGAACCGGACCGGGCGGCCCACCGGCGCCGATCGCCGCTGCCCAGCCGTGGCAGGCCGTCGAGCGCCAGTAGCCGACGACACCCGGCACGTCCTCGGTCGGACCCACCTCGCAGAACCAGCGGACGGCGCGGCCGTAGAGGCCGATCTGGTCGATCGTCTGGTTGGCGCCGGTGTGGCGCAGCTCCGGCGGCCGGTCGGCGGTGAGCACCAGCAGCGGGACGCGGGCGGCGTCGGCCTCGACCACAGCAGGGTGCAGGTTGGCGGCCGCCGATCCCGAGGTGCACACGACCGCCGCCGGACGTCCGCTCCCCCGCGCCAGCCCTAGGGCCAGGAACGCGGCCGAGCGCTCGTCGATCCGCACGTGCACGCGCAGCCCGGGGTGGGCGAGGGCCGCGGCGACGATCGGCGTCGAGCGCGAGCCCGGCGCCAGGCACAGATCGGTCAGCCCGCAGCGGACCAGCTCGTCGACCAGGACCCGCCCGAGGGCTGCGGCCGGTCCCGGGCTGCCCGGACCTGCGGGGTGGGCGACGGGGATCATGCGGCGGCTCCGGCGTGCTCGGCCTCGTCCAGCCGGCGCAGCAGCGCGGCGGCCTCGGCCTCGGACAGCTCGACGGCGGCGAGCGCGTTCTCGTCAACCTCTGGGCGACGCACGATGATGGCCCCGTCGACGACCCGGTGCGGGCTGGCGACGACGTCGGCGGCGAGCAGGTCTGCGGTGGCCAGCCCGCAGGCGTACGGCAGCTCGGGCAGGGCGGCGGCGAAGGCCAGCCCCGCCGACAGGCCGATCGAGGTCTCCAGCGCCGACGAGACCACCACGGGCAGCCCGCACGCCTCGGCCACGGCCATGGCCGCCGCCACTCCCCCGAGCGGTGCGACCTTGAGGACGACCAGGTCGGCCGCCTCCAGGCCGGCCACGCGGAGGGGGTCATCGGCCGTGCGGATGGACTCGTCGACGGCCAGGGGCACGTCGACGCGGCGGCGCAGCTCGGCCATGTCCGTCAGGGACTCGACCGGCTGCTCGACGTACTCGAGGTCGTAGCGGTCGAGGGCCCTGATGGCCCGGGCCGCCTCGTCGACGTCCCAGGCCGCGTTGGCGTCGACCCGGATCCTCCCGCCGGGCCCCAGGGCGTCGCGCACGGCCTCGACCCGCTCGAGATCCTCGGCCAGCAGGTCGGCGAAGGGGCGCGCCGCGGCACCGGGGGCGCGCCGCTCGGCGACCTTGACCTTGGCGGTGCTGCACGAGGATGACGCGACCAGCTCGTGCGCCTCGGCGGGGGCCACCGCCGGAACCGTGACGTTGACGGGGATGCGGTCCCGCAGCGGTGCCGGCCACTCGCCCTCGGCTGATTCGCGCGCGGCAGCGAGCCAGCGGGCGGCGCGGGCCGGCGGGTAGTCAGGGAAGGGAGCGAACTCGCCCCAGCCGGAGCTTCCGCGCAGCAGCAGGCCTTCGCGGTGTGTGACGCCGCGGAAGCGGACCCGCAGGGGCACGCGGAACGCCCTGATCTCGGCGCCCCTCATGGCAGCACCTCGAACGGGGGACGCAGGGCCAGGGCCAGCCCTGCGGCGAGGAGCAGTCCGAGAACGATCTGCAGCCGTGCCGTTCCCACCAGGACCGGGATCAGCCGCGGTCCGATCGCCCCTGCCAGGACAGCCCGGACCGGCCCGGCCGCAAGCGGCACGGCGGCGAGCCCCAGCAGGCCCGCCACCGCGGAGTCGGTTGCCAGGCCGACCGCCGGGACGGTCGCAAGAGCGGCGACGATCACGCCGGCGTAGAGCAGGCGCGTGCCACGCTCGCCCAGGCGGACGGCCAGGGTGAGCTTGCCGGCGACGGAGTCGGTCGCCAGGTCGCGCAGGTTGTTGGCGATGAGGATCGCGACGGCTAGCAGCCCCACCGGGACGGCCGCGATCACTGCGGCGAGCGGGATCTCCTCGACCTGGACGAAGGCGCTGCCCACGGTGGCGACCAGGCCGAAGAAGATGAACACGAACAGCTCTCCCAGGCCGGCCGAGGCGTAGGGCCGCGGGCCGCCGCTGTAGCCCAGCGCGGCCAGGAAGCAGGCGGCGCCGACGCCGAGCAGCCACCAGGTGGTCGCCGCCGCCAGGGCGATGCCCGCCAGCGCCGCGACGGCAAGCGCGACGAACACGGCCGTGCGCATCTGCCGGGGTTCGACCAGGCCCGCCGCAACGGCCCGGCGCGGGCCGACCCGCTCGGCGGTGTCGACGCCGCGGACGCCGTCGAAGTAGTCGTTGGCGTAGTTGACGGCGACCTGTACGGCGATCGAGACGATGAGGGCGGCCACGGCCCGCCAGAGGATCACGCGGCCGGCCGCGGCGGTGCCGACCAGCACGGGTGACACGGCCGCAGACAGCGTGCGCGGCCGCGCAGCCTCGACCCAGACGGCAGCCATCACCTGCTCGGCCTCGGCTCTCGACGACCCGCGCTCAAATGCTCCTCCTGTGCGGCCCTGCGGTGATCCGCAACGCTACTCGACGTGCACCGGCGCCTCGCCGGCCATAGGTTGCGAGACATGTCCGAACGCACCCGCCTTGTGGCTCTCGACCTGCCACCCGGCCCCGATCTGGTGGCGGCCCTGGCCCGCTACGCCGAGCGCCGCGAGGCCGTGCTGCCGCTGGATGCCACGGCCCCGCGCGAACGGGTGCAGCGGCTGCTGGAGGGGCTGCGTCCCGACGCCGTCCTCGGTCCCGACGGGGTCGAGCATGCGCTGCCCGATCCCCTGCCGACACCGGCGGGAACGGCGGTGGTCATCGCCACCAGCGGGACGATGGGAGCGCCGAAGGCGGTGGTGCTGTCCGCGGCCGCGCTGGATGCGTCGTGGCGGGCGGCGGCCAGGCGGCTGGGGGTGCAGGCAGGCGATCGCTGGCTGGCCTGCCTGCCGCCCCACCACATCGCGGGCTTCTCGGTGCTGTGGCGGGCGCGGCTGTCGGGGTTAGCGCCGGTCGTGGTTGAGCCCTTCGACGTGGGCGCGGTCGAGGAGGCGCTGCGGGACGCCGCCCTCGCCTCGGTGGTGCCGACCCAGCTGCACCGCCTGCTCGAGGCCGGCGTCGATCTCGCGGGCCTGCGCGCGCTGCTGGTGGGTGGTGCTCGCATCCCCCAGGACCTGCTGGCGCGCGCCCGCGCCGCCGGCGCGCCGGTCGTGACCACCTACGGCATGACCGAGACCTGCGGCGGGTGCGTCTACGACGGCCGGCCCCTGGACGGCGTCGAGGTCGCCGCCGACGCCGACGGCCGCCTGCGCATCCGCGGCCCGATGCTGCTCACCGGCTACCGCCGCCCGGACGAGCCGCTTGCCCCGGCCCTGGACGACGGCTGGTTCCGCACCTCCGACCTCGGCCGGGTGGACGAGGCCGGCGTCGTCCATGTCACCGGCCGCGCCGACGACGTGATCATCACCGGCGGCGTGAACGTCGTTGCCGGCGAGGTCGAAGCCGTGCTGGCCAGCCTGCCCGGCGTCGCCGAGGTCGCCGTCTTCGGCCGTGACGACCCCGAGTGGGGTCAGCGCGTCGTCGCCGCAGTCCTCCCCGCCGACCCGGCCGCGCCACCGGCCTCCAAGGACCTGCGCGCCGCCGTCCGCGACCGCCTGGGCGCCCCCGCCGCGCCGCGCGAGGTGCTCGTGGTCGCCGACCTCCCCCGCCTGCCCAACGGCAAGGTCGACCGCCGGGCCCTCGGCACCCTCCCGCCTGCCTGAGCCCCGGGCCCTCGGAACGGGCGGCTCTGGACCGCCTCGGCGCACATATCCGGATTTTCAGTGGCAGGTTGACCGCGCCTGTCGGAGTCAACTTGCCACATTTCAACCGGATACGACTTCACCTGACTCGCGTGCTCCCGACCTCCTCGCCCGGGCAACCGTTGCTCAGCACGCGCCGCCTCCTTCCCCTCAACGTTCGGCTGTGCCAAACTTCGACCATGCCGAACTTCGTCAACCGTGAACGAGAGCTGAGGGCGCTGGAGCGGGCCTGCGGGCAGCGACCGGGCCTGGTCGTGGTGTCGGGCCGGCGGCGGGTCGGCAAGACCGCGTTGCTGGACCGCTTCGCCAGCGAACGTCGGTCGGTCTTCCTGCCGGGGACGCGCGCGCCGGTGGCCGAGGCGCTGCGCCGGCTGGAGGAGCGGCTGCGGGCCGTGCTGCCCCCGCAGCCCGGCGACCTGCTCGACCTCGGACACCTGCCGACCTGGGACGCGGCGCTCGGATACCTGATGGCGCGGGCGCGCGAGGAGCCGCTGCTGGTGGTGCTGGACGAGTTCCCGTACCTGTGCGAGGCCGATCCCTCGCTGCCCTCGACGCTTCAGGCGCGCTGGGATCACCGCGGCGACACGCAGCTGTCACTGATCCTCGCCGGCAGCCACGTGGGCCTGATGGAGGAGCTGGTCGCGGCCGACGCGCCCCTGTTCGGCCGCGCCGACGCCCACCTGCGGCTGCAGCCGTTCTCGTGGCGCGAGGCGGGCCTGCTGACCGGCGGCGAGCCCGAGGCCTGGATCGAGGCCTGGTGCACGGTCGGCGGGATGCCGCGCTACCTGTCGCTGTGGGACGCGCGCCACGACGCGCTGACGAACCTCGCCGACCTCCTGGACGGGCCCGGCGCCCCGCTGGGCGATGAGGGCACGGTCGTGCAGCAGGAACTCGCGGCGGGATCGGCTCCTGCTCGGGTGCTGGAGCTCGTGGCGCTCGGCGCGGACGGCTTCAGCGCGATCCGGGAGCGCGCCGGCCTGGCACCGGCGACGACGAGCGCGGCGCTGGCGACGCTCGAGAACCTCGGCTTCGTGGACCGGCTCACCCCCGTGGGCGAGGACCCGCGGCGGACCAAGCGGGTGCGCTACCAGGTGCGCGATCCTCTGCTGCGGCTGTGGCTGGGCCTCGTCCAGCCGCACCGCGAGGCCTTTGAGCTCGGCCGCGGAGCCGAGGTCCTGCACGCCAACCGCGACCGCGTCGCGGCCAGCCAGGCGCGGTCGTTCCAGGCGCTGGCGCGCGACTGGCTCGCCCGGGAGACGGGTTGCGCTGTAGGCCCGTGGTGGCCGCCCGCAGGGGCCGGTCACTTCGTGGACGGGCTCGGCCTGCGCGGCTCGGTCGCGGAGGCGGCTGTCAGCGCGCACTGGGCCACCGGCATCGACGGCGCCGCCGAGCGGGCACGGCTGCGGACGGCGCTCGAGGCCAGCCCCTACCCCATCCCCGAGGACCTGCGCGTGCTGGCCCGCTCGGGCAGCGAGGTGGTCACGCCCGCAGACCTGGCGGACACCTGACGCCCGCCCCCGCGCGCCCCCCCAACCTCTTGGATGTTGTTTTCGGCGGACATGTCCGCCGAAAACAACACCGACCTGGGGGATCGAACTTGGCGTGGGGGGTGGGGAGCCCCTAGCTGCGCGCCGCCTCCAGCTGCACCTGCGCCGCGTACAACTCGGCATACCGACCGCCGGCCGCGATCAGCTCGGAGTGCGTGCCCTGCGCCACGATGCGGCCGCCGTCGACCACCAGGATCGAGTCGGCGTCGACGATGGTGGACAGCCGGTGGGCGATGATCACGGCGGTGCGGCCCTCCAGCAGGCGCCGCAGCCCGGCCTGCATGCGCGCCTCGGTCTCGACGTCGACGCTGGCGGTGGCCTCGTCCAGGATCACGACTGCGGGGTCGGTCAGCAGCGCCCGGGTGAAGGCGACCAGCTGCCGGTGCCCCGCCGACAGACCGCCGCCGCCCTCCTCCAGGACGGTGTCGTAGCCCTGGGGCAGGGCGGAGAAGACCTCGTCGGCGCCGACGATCCGGGCGGCCTCCTCGACCTCGGCGTCGGTGGCGTTGGGCGCGCCGAAGCGGAGGTTGTCGCGAACGGTGCCGCTGAAGAGGCCGACCTCCTGGGGCACCCAGGCCAGCTGCGAGCGCAGCGAGGTCAGGGTGACGTCGCGCAGGTCGTGGCCGTCGATGGTCACCCGGCCCTGCTGGACCTCGTAGAACCGACCGATCAGGCGGGCGATGGTGGTCTTGCCCGCGCCCGTCTCCCCCACCAGGGCGACCGTGTGACCGGCGGGGATGTCCAGCGAGACGTCGTGGAGCACCGGCCGCTCGGAGCTGTAGCCGAAGGTCACATCCTCGAGCCGGACGTGCCCGGCGACCGGCGGCAGCTCGATAGCGCCGGGACGGTCGCGGATGGTGACCTCGGCGTCGAGGACCTCGAAGATCCGGTCGCCCGCCGCGGCGGCGTCCTGGACGCTGTCCAGCCGTGTGGTCAGGTCGCGGATCGGGTCGAAGAACTGCCCGACGTACAGCAGGAACGCGACCAGCTCGCCGGGCTGCATCTCGCCGCTCAGGACCCGCAGACCCCCGAAGCCGAGGACCAGCGCGACGGCCAGCTCGGACAGGACGTCGATGACCGGGTAGAAGGCCGAGCTCAGCCGGTCCGTCTCGAGGTCCTTGCGCATCTGGGCGCGGTTGACCGACTCGAAGCGGCGTGCGGTGTGCTCCTCCTGACCGAGCGTCTTGACCACCCGGATGCCGGCGAGGGACTCCTCGGCCAGCGCGGACACATCACCGACCGCAGCGCGGACGGCGCTGTAGCGCTCCCGGGTCGCCTTGAGCCAGCGCGCCGTCGCCAGCCCCATCAAGGGCAGGACCAGGAAGGTGAGGAGGGCGAGCGGGGTGTCGGTGGCGAGCAGCAGCCACACGATGCCGCCCAGGGTCAGCAGGTTCTGCACCGAGCTGATGACCGACCAGGTCACGAAGTCGCTGAGCGTCTCCGCGTCCGCGATGACGCGGCTCATGAGGTCGCCAGGCCGGTTGTGGTCGTGGAAGCCCTGCGGTAGGGCCAGAAGGTGCCCGAACAGGCGCGTGCGCAGATCGGTGATCACGCGGACGCCCGTGCGCACGAGCTCGTAGCGCTGCCAGCCGCCGGCGCCCTCACCGAGCAGCGTGGCGACCACAAAGCCGATCACCGCGATCTGCAGGGCGCCGAGGTCGCCGGCGCCGATCCCGTCGTCGATGCCCGCCTGGACCAGGCGCGGTCGCGCCAGGGCGCCGGCGGTGGCGATCAGCATGAGCACGCTGGCCCACGCCAGGCGTCCGACGTGCGGCCGCAGCAGCGAGATCAGGCGGCGGACGACGTGGCGGTCGACCGGTCGGGCCGGGCCGCGCACGGGGAGACCGCGTCGCGGGTGCGGAGTCATGGTCATGGCACCACCCCCGCCGCGGCCACGAAGGTCGCGAAGAGCCGCTCGTACGGGCCGCCGGCGCGCAGCAGCTCGTCGTGCGTGCCGGTCTCGGCGACGCGGCCGTCCTCGAGCACGACGATGCGGTCGGCGGCCAGGATGGTCGACAGCCGCTGGGCGACGATGATCACGGTGCGCGCCCGGGTGGCTTCGGCCAGGGCGGCGCGGATGCGCCCCTCGGTGCCCGCGTCGACGGCCGACACCGCGTCGTCGAGCACCAGGATCGGCGGGTCGACCAGCAGCGTCCGCGCCAGGGCGAGGCGCTGGCGCTGGCCCCCGGACAGGGTCACACCGCGCTCGCCGACCAGGGTGTCATAGCCCTGCGGCAGCGCCTCGACGAAGTCGTGCGCGCCGGCGATGCGGCAGGCCTCGACGACCTGCTCCCGGGTCGCCCCCGGGGCCGAGAACGCGACGTTGTCGTGCACGGAGGCGCTGAACAGGAAGGCGTCCTGCCCGACGAAACCCACCAGCCCGCGCAGGTCCTCGCGGGTGAGGTCGCGGACGTCCACGCCGTCGATGCGCACGGTGCCCGAGGTCGCGTCATACAGGCGCGGCACCAGACCGACCAGCGCGGTCTTGCCCGAGCCGCTGCGGCCGACGATGGCGACGGTCTCGCCGGGCTCGACCTCGAGGTCGATGTCGGTCAGCACGGGCCGTTCGACCGCGCCCGGGAAGGCGAACGACACGCCCTCCAGGGTGATCCGGCCGCGCGGCCGCTCGATCCGCGCGGGCGCGGGCGGGTCTGCGATCACCGGCGGGCGGTCGAGCACCTCGAAGATCCGCGTGGCCGAGGCGCTGGCGCGCGACGCCAGGTTCAGCAGGAAGCCAAGTCGACGCACCGGCAGGCCGAGCAGGCCGATGTAGGCGTTGAAGGCCACCAGAGTGCCGATGGACAGCTCCCCGGAGATGACCCGCCGCCCGCCGAGCAGCAGCACGGCCGCGGTGCCGAGGCCGAGCAGCACGCTCATGGCCGGGAACAGCGTCGTGAAGCCGCGCGTCAGGACCATGCGCTTGCCGAACAGGTCCTCGTTGTCCTCGGCGTAGCGCTGCGAGGTCCGGTCCTCGGCGGCGAAGGCCTTGACCACCTGCACGTTCGCCAGCGCCTCCTGAAGCCGCGCCGTCAGCGCGCCGGTCGCCCGCTGCACGTCGAGGAAGCGGGGGCGCATCAGCACCGCGAACAGCACGGCGGCGATCGCGATGAGCGGGGCGGGCGCCAGCGCCACCCACGCCAGCAGCGGGTCGATGCGGAACAGCACCACGGCCGCGCCGATGAGCAGAACGGCGATGTTGACGACATCCGCGACAGCCGTGCCGGCGAAGGTGCGGACCTGCTCGGTGTCGCTGGTGATGCGGGTCATGAGCCGGCCGACGCTGCTGCGGTCGTGGTATCCGGCCTCGAGCCGCAGCAGGTGGTCGAAGAGATCGCGGCGCAGGTCGGTCGCGATCCGCCGCCCGACCCACAGCGTCCCGTAGCGCTGGGCGAACGACAGCAGCCCGCGGGCGACGGCCAAGCCCAGGATCACGGCCCCGGCCGCGACCAGGCGACCGCGCGGGCCGAGGTCGCCTGGCACCCACTCCAGCGCGCCCGGGCGCGCACCG
This sequence comes from uncultured Actinomycetota bacterium, assembly GCA_964629825.1. GTDB lineage: Bacteria > Actinomycetota > Nitriliruptoria > Euzebyales > Egibacteraceae > CAZVUW01. The sequence goes on along the minus strand of CAZVUW010000012.1, from coordinate 12,160 downwards.
ATGGCGGCGTCGATGATCGCCCGGAGCACCAGCGGGGCCGCCAGCGTCACCACCGTCGCCGCGATCAGCGCCAGATATGCGCCGCTGGCTGGCAGGGCGTAGGGCCTCAGCCAGCCGAGCAGCCGCACGAGCGGCGACGAGCGCAGGCGGTTCAGATGTGCTCCTCCACTAGGCAGATCCCTGCACCAAACGCAGCAGGGCGCCGTCCTCTTCCCGCGGGCTCAGCGAGCGAGGCCGGCAACCACCTGCGCCTGCGGCAGCTTGAGGAGCGCGGAGGGGTCGACATCGAGCTTCTTCGAGCGGCTGCCGCCGCCGAGGATGACACGAGGGGCCTCGATCACGCGGCGGTCGATGTACAGCGGGATGTCCTCGGGCAGCCCGAAGGGGGTGACGCCGCCGATCAGCATCCCGGTCAGCTCCGAGGTCTCCTCCGGGTCAGCGAAGGAGGCCTTGCTGAACCCCGCCGTGCGCCGCACCGTGCCGTTGACGTCCAGGCGGGTGGTCGCCAGCAGCACGCAGGCCACGTGCCGGCGCTCGCCGCGCTTGGACGCCACCACGATGGTGTTGGCCGAGCGCTCGGGCGGATAGCCGTACACCCGGCAGAAGGTCTCGGTGTCGGCATGGGCGGGGTCGATCTCGATGAGCTGGTAGTCGCTGACGCCGTGCGCCTCCAGCGCAGCCAGCACGCGCTTCTCTATGTCCTCCATGCCGGCCATCCTGGCACGCCCCTGCGACGGGAGCGGTCGGCCGGCCCACCCGCCGGCCGAAGTCTCAGCCGATCGCCACCGATCAGCCGAGGCCGATCAGCGTCACACCCCCGGCGGCCAGGAGCAGACCGAGGATCTGGACCCCCGCGAGCCGCTCTCCGAGCGCGATCCGCGCCAGGAGCACGGTGCTCGCCGGGTACAGCGAGGTCAGCACGGCCACCAGCGACAGCAGACCCGAGAAGGTCGCCAGCAGGTACAGGGCGTTGGCGGCCATGTCCAGCGCGCCCGAGCCGAACACGGCACCCATGTCGGCGCGCGCAGGTCGCAGGCTGCGACCGGTGAGCAGCGCTCCCCCGACCACGAGCGAGATCGACGCTGCCCGTGCGCCGATCAGCGGCCACAGCCCGGACTGGTCGCCCGCCCGCGCGAGCAGGATGAAGAACGCACCGAAGGCGATGCCGGCCGCGATGGCCTCGGGAAGACCGGCCGGCATGCGACGAGCCCCCGCCTCGGGCACGGCCACGCCCACGCCGGGTGCGACGGCCTCGGGCGTCCCGGGGTGCTCCGGGGCGGGCGTCAGCGACACCGCGACGATCGCGATCAGCGCGATGGCGACGCCGATCAGGGCCAGCGCGGAGGGCCGCTCGCCGACCGCCAGGCCGTAGATCACCGGCACCGCAGCCGCGCCCACAGCGGTCGTCGGGGCGACGATCCCCATGCGCCCGACCGACAGGCCGCGGTAGAGCAGCGCGACGCCCGCTCCCCCTGCGGCGCCGCTGGCCGCTCCCCACAGCATCGCGGACGTCGTGGGGGTCCCGGGCAGGAACCAGATCAGGGCGCCCAGGACCGCCAGGCCGGCCACCTGTGAGACGGCCACGACCGCCAGCACGGGAGACCGGCGGCTGGCCAGGCCCCCGAGGAAGTCGGCGGAGCCGTAGACGACGGCGGCGCCCAGCCCGAGGAGGAGCGCCATCTAGCGAGCTGCCGCCATGGGGGCTGCGGTCATGAGGTCGGCGTGGAGCTCAGACGTTGGCGTAGGAGTGCAGCCCGACGATGAACAGGTTGACGGCGTAGTAGGTGACCATCAGCGCCGCGAAGGACACCACGCCGATCCAGGCGGCCTTGCGCCCGCGCCAGCCGCGCGTCGAGCGGGCGTGCAGGTAGCCGGCGTACAGGACCCAGGTGAAGAACGAGCCGGTCTCCTTGGGATCCCAGCCCCAGTAGCGGCCCCACGCCTCCTGCGCCCAGATCGCGCCGGCCAGGATCGCGAAGGTCCAGATCGGGAACGCGAACGCGGTCACGCGGTAGGCAAGGGCGTCCAGGCGCGCCGCCGGCGGCAGATACGGCACCGCGTACCAGGCGGAGATGCCGAGCAGCGCCGCAACCGAGGCCGCGCTGAGCGTCGCCACCGGCGACCGCCACACGATGACCACGAACAGGCCGACGACCACCGCGGGGATGATCGGGAAGGCGATCGGCGACAGGGTGTCGCGCTGGGCCAGAGCCGAGGGCCGCTCGGCGGGCTCGACGGCATCCTCGGTGGCGCCAGCGGTCACGGACACAGACTCCGGCGCGTCCTCGGCGGTCGCGGGCTCCACGTAGGCAGCGCCGACGGTCGACCCCGCGAAGTCGCTGCCGCTGCGCTCCGCCAGGCGCCGCTCGGCGGTGTCCTTCACCAGGTACAGCGCGGTGGCCGCGAACGCGACGATGAAGATGGACGAGGCCACCATCGCCGCCGAGGTGTGGATGTTGATCCAGTAGGAGTTCAGCGCCGGCACGACCGGGCCGGGGTCGGAGAACAGCAGCAAGGCCGACGTCATCGACAGGACGGCCAGCGCCAGCACGAAGCCCATGAGGTGGCCGTAGCCGAAGCGCCGCTGCACGACCAGCAGGCCGACGACCACGGTGCCGAGAGCCAGCACCGAGGAGTACTCGAACATGTTGGCCCACGGCACGCGACCGACCGCGAGCCCGCGGGTCGCGAGGCTGGCGAGCTGCACCACCGCCCCGACCGAGGCAAGGACGGTCCCGAGCAGGCCGACCCGCCGCCCGGCGGTGCTTCCCACTGCCACGCCCTCGACCGTCACGCGCGTGAAGGCGAGCCGGAAGAAGTAGGCCACCGCCGCCGCGATGTAGGTGAGGAAGGCGACGTTGAACAGCGTGTTGGACGTCTGGGCCAGCTGTTCGTCCACCATCGGTGTCAGGGCTCCTGTCGCATAGGCTCGGTCAGCTGGGTGCGAAGCTCGCTGGCGATCTCGTCGAAGGCCTCGGCGAAGAGAGGCTTTCGCTGGAGGGCGACACCCGCCAGGACGACACGGCAGCCCTCGCCGACGGGTTGCACATCGACCCACAGGCGGCGCCGGTAGGCGTAGAGGGATGGTATCAGGCCGCCGAGAAGCAAAATCGAGCCGGCCAGCAGCAGCCAGCGGCCGCGTTCATGCGACACCTGGAAGCCCGACCAGTACGGCAGCTCGGGGAACGAGACGGTCAACCCGAGCGGCTCGAAGGTGCCGGTCTCACCGGGAGAGAGGATCAGCGGCTGCTCCAGGCGGCGGCCGTTCTCGCGGTCGAACTCGGTGGCGGGGACGTTGCGCTCCAGCCCGAGCTCGCCGTACCACAGCACCACGGCCAGGCGGGGGTTGCGCGGCTCGGGCGAGCGGCTCAGCGGCACCCCGTCCGGCCCGAAGGCGGCGTCGGGCAGCAGCACCAGCTCCAGGGCGATCTGGCTCTCGACGTCGAACGAGGCGACCTTGGCCACGCCGGTCCAGACCGCACCGCCCGCGTCGAGCAGCTGCACGGCCTCCGAGTACAGGGGCGTCCCGTTGGCGGTGCTCACCTCGATCCGCGGCGCGAAGCCGAACCGCACCTGGTACAGCTTCATGCCGTCGTAGCTGATCGGCTCGTTGACGCGGATCTCCTCCTGCGCCCGCTCCTGCCCGCCCTCGAGGATCGTCACGCGCGACACGAACTCGCGCGGGGTGCGCTGCTCGCGGCCCGCCTCGTCGGTGCCCTCGGGCTCGAAGTAGGACACGTCGAAGTCGTCCAGGCGCACCACGAAGCCGCGGTGCTGGTCCATGGAGAACAGCCGGCCGGGGTTGGCACCGCCGATGTAGGACAGCCGGGTGTCCGCAAAGCTCGAGCCCTCCACGACGTTGACCTGCCCGGTGAAGCCGAGGAGGTGCCCCAGGACCCCGCCGGCGAGCAGCAGGTAGAAGGACAGGTGGAAGGCGATGCTGCCGCCCTCGCGCCAGTGGCCCCGCTCGGCCGCCACCTGCAGGTTCCCCGTGGGTGACGCCTCGGCCGGGACCGTTCGGGCGCGGAACCGCCGTCGGCGCAGCAGGGCATGGGCCAGCGCGGCGGCCCGCTCCGGCGCCATCGGGCTCTCGAGCTCGACGCGGGTGCTGACGCGGTGCAGGTTGCGGCCGGGCACCGGCGGGCGCCGCACGTTGCGGAGGAAGGTGCGCACGCGCGGGATCAGGCAGCCGGTGAGGCTCACGACCAGCAGGACCGTAAGCGCCATGAACCACGGCGACCCGAAGACGTCGAACAGGCCGAGCGCGTCGAAGGCCGCGGCGGTCGTCTTGCCCGGGCCGGCGATGCCCTCGCGCCAGTCGGCGACGGTGCTCGGGATGACCGGCTCCTGCGGCACGAACGTGGCGATGACCGTGGCGACCGCCAGAGCGAGCAGCAGCCACAGCGCTGTCGACATGCGGCGCAGCCGGTGCCAGGCGCGGATCAGCGTCTCCACCGGGCCGGGGATCTCGGGCAGGCGCGTCCGCGGTGGCGTGGGTGCGGGTGCCTGAGGAGGGCTGGAGAGCTCTGTCATCCGGCGGCTACAGGGCTGGCGTGAAGCCCTGGATCAGCGGCCTCAGGAACGTGATGAAGGCGTCCCAGACGCCGGTGGCGATGGCGATGCCGACGACCATCAGCATCACGCCGCCGCCGACCTGGATGGCGCGCCCGTTGCGGCGCAGGAAGCCGAGCGCCCGGCCGGCGCGGTGGAACAGCAGCCCGAACGCAACGAACGGCAGCCCGAGGCCGAGCGCGTAGACAAACGCCAGGAGGCCGCCGCGGATGGCCTCGCCGCTCGAGCTGGCGTTGGCCGACAGGGTGAGGATCGCGCCCAGCGCCGGCCCGACGCAGGGGGTCCAACCCACCCCGAAGACGAACCCAAGCGGGAGCGCGCCGAGCACGCCCCGGTCGATGGCGGTGTCGGTGACGCGCACGTCGCGACGGAGGACGTCGAAGGGCAGCAGGCCCGTCATCACCAGGCCGAGCAGCGCCACCAGCGACCCGAGGGCGATCTGCCACGGCCGCGAGCTGAGCTGCAGCCCCAGCGTCGCGCCGAAGAAGCCGATCAGCGTGAACGGGATGGCGAAGCCGAGCACGAACAGCAGACCGCCGGACAGGACGCGCAGCCGGCTGGTGCTGCCCCCCGAGGACAGCTGCGCCCCCGACAGCCCCGTCATGTACGACAGGTAGCCGGGCACCAGCGGCACGACGCACGGCGAGGCGAACGAGATCAGCCCCGCCAGGAGCGCGACGACGGCCGACACCAGGAAGTTGGCGTCCCGTATCAGACCGACGGGGTCCATGCTGTTATTCCGCCTCGGCGAGGAGTGGGTCGAGGTAGCCGCTGACCTGGGAGTAGGTGACGGCTCCGAACAGGCGCACCGCCACGCGGTGCTGATCGTCGAGTATCAGGGTAGACGGCAGCGCCGCCGGCCCGATCCCCCCGAAGGCCGCGGCGATCTCCGACGACGGGTCGGACCAGGACGGGAACGGGATCCCGAGGTCCGACTCGAAGCGACGGGCGTTGGTCGGGTTGTCGCGCACGTTCACGCCGAGGACGGTCACCCGGTCCTCGTAGGCCTGCGCGATGTTGCGCAGCTCGGGGGCTTCGCCGACGCAGGGCCCGCACCAGGAGGCCCAGAAGTTGACGACCACGGGGCCCTCGACGTCGGCCAGCGCGAGCTGCTCGCCGTCGAGCGTCTCGCCCGCGACCTCGGGGGCGGGCTCGCGCCGGTCGGCGGGCAGCAGCTCGCCCGCGCGCGGCTCGGGGGGACCGCACGCAACCGCGAGCAGCGCGAGGCAGAGCAGCAGAAGAGTGCGCACGCCTACAGTGTGACAGCCGCCGCGCAGCGCGCCGCGGCGGCCGTCGCACGCGCGGACATCAGACGCCGGCGGGAACCTTCTCGACCTCGCCCGCGGCGGCCGCACGCGCCGCCTCCAGCTCCCGGCGCTCACGCTGCTCGCTGCGATCCAGCAGGAAGGCGTGGAGCAGGAACAGCACCAGCGAGACGATCATGAAGATGATGCTCGGCAGCAGCGGGTTGCCCTGGTCGAAGTAGGAGAACGCGACGTAGGTCTGCCCGCCCTCGACCGGCTGCAGAGCCTCGTCGGCCTCCACGAACTCGATCGCGATGATCGGGAACCCGGTGTCGGTCGTGGCGTATGACACCGTCTGCGGCACCCAGGTCGACTGGATCACCTGACCAGCGACGTCCGAGGAGAAGAAGTTCAGGGCCTCGTCGACACCCACGTCGATGTTGTCCTGCTCATCCTCGGGCCAGCCGTTCTCGGTGAAGCCCTCCGGGTAGCTCTTGACCATGCTGAGGTCGGCCCGGTCCGCAAGCCGGCTGTCCTGAGCGAAGGGGATCCACTTCGGCAGCAGCGCGTCGGCCGGCTGCCCCGGCAGGTTCGTGGGACCGGTCGCCTGTGGCGTGCCGGGCGCCCCGAAGCCCCAGAAGAGGCTGATCAGGAACAGGAACCCGAACAGCGAGGTGCCGAAGACGTAGTAGCCCCTGGCGGTTCCGAGGTTCGAGCGCAGCAGCATGTAGATCGAACCGAGGAAGATCAGCACCCCCAGCGGGAACGCCAGCTTCGCCAGCGGTTCGCTGGCGGGGATCTCCTCGGCGGCAAGGACCAGCAGGTCGAACATGGCGTTGTCCTCGAATGTTGTCAGGAGCCCGCCGGGCCCGTGTCGGCGGCAGCCCGCTCCACATCGGTGGGCTGCTGCTCGCGCAGGTAGTCGATGATGCGGTTCAGCGCGTCGTCCTCAAAGCGGGCGCCCTCGTACATGTAGCCCGTCTGCCACGGCGGCATGTTGGTGCCGCCCGGCACGATGATCCCGTTGCGCAGGATGTTGAGGATCGACTCCTCGCTGTGCCGGTCGAACACCCCGATCAGTGAGGGGCCTGGGCGTCCGGGCTCGGCGTCCCGGCCCTCAAGGTCAGGGCCGTGGCACTTGGCGCAGTTCTCCTGGTAGAGGGTCTCGCCGTTGACGTCTGCGGCCGCTGTCGCCTCGACGGCCTCCTCATCCTGGTTGGCCAGGATCCACAGGGTGATGTTCTCGATGTCCTCGTCCGTCAGCGGACCGGCGAACTCGCGGCCCCACGCCGGCATCGGGGTTCCCGGACGCCCCTGGGCGATCGTGCGGTGGAGGAAGCCCTCGATGTCGGTGACGTTGGGGTTGTCCTCATAGCGGGTGACGACCGTGCGCAGGTTGGGCGCGGGCCAGATCGACTCAGGGTCATACGGCGAGGGCGCACCACCGCCGTTGCCGGTCGTGCCGTGGCACTCGGCGCAGTTGGTCGTGTAGAGCTCCTCGCCCGCCACCACCTGGGAGACGAAGCGCTCCTCCGTGGCCGCCGTCAGGCGGTTGGTCTCCTGGATCCAGTAGACCGGGAAGAAGACCGCGAAGAACACCGTCAGGACGACGCCCCAGGCCATGTAGCGCTCGAGGACCGTGCGCTCCAGCTGCTCGTCGGAGTAGCCGGGGCGCATCGCCGGTGGGACGCGGTCTGCAGCGCTGCGGCTGCGCGCTGCGCTGAACGCGAAGAAGGCGATCAGCGCCACCCCGGCGGCCGCCAGGATGCCGATGACCAGAGCCGTCGTGTTCACTGCGGTTGTCCTTTAGGGGCTGGGAAGGGCTGGGGGCGGATCGGGCCTAGTCGCCGAGGCAGCTCGGGCCCTCCGGCGGCTGGTCCAGCACGGCCGCCTGGCGGGACGGGCCCTCGATGATCTGCGAGGTGTCCACGATGACCGTGCCGTCCTCGACCATGACCCTGAAGCGGTCGAGGCCGCGCGGAGCCGGACCACCGCGGTACTCCGCCCAGCGGTTGTAGCGCGAGCCGTGGCACGGGCACTCGAACCACTGCGAGGACTGGCACCAGGGCACCTTGCAGCCGAGGTGCACGCACACCTGGTAGAGCGCCATCACACGCGCGCCGTTGGTGATGTCCGCGTAGACGCCGTCGGGGTCGAGCGCCGGGTCGTACTCGACCAGGTAGCTGCGGCCCGCCGGGAACGGGTAGGGCGCGCGGTTGGCGCGGATGTAGGCGAGGATCTCCTCTTCGCTGCCGGCCTCGAGCTGGGCACCGAAGCCGCCGCGCAGGCTCGGCCACAGGAAGGCGAGCGTCGCGCCGCCGAAGCCGCCCAGAACACCCAGCCAGGCAACCGCCATCGAGTTGCGCAGGAAGGCGCGACGCGACGGACCGGAGGGCTTGCGGCGCTTGGGCTTGGCGGGGGCGCCGGCGCTGCTCGCACCGCCCGAGGGGGCGGCGGCCGGGGGGCTGGCCGTCGGGGCGCTGGCGGCGCTCGCCATCAGCAGCGCCTGGCCCACCTCGCAGCCGGGAGCGGTGCGCGCCGCACCGAGCGTCACGGTCGCGGCGGCGGGGTTGGCGCGGCGGATGACCCAGTAGGCGAGGGCCAGCAACCCCGCAGCGGTCGCCAGCAGCAGTATGGCCAGTGTCATCTCGAGGTCACCTCAGACGGAGCGGTCACTGCGGGCTTACAGGACGAACCAGAGGCCGTCCACCCACGGCCACACCCAGTTGAAGCCGGGGCCGCGGAAGAACGACCCGACGATCGTCAGGACGCCCCAGAAGACCAGGTAGAAGGTGAACAGCACGAAGGCCGTCTTGCGGTTCTCCGGCTTCACCGACGGGTTCTTGTCGATGTAGGGAAGGGCCACGAACCCGACCAGGAACATCGTCGGCAGGGTGACGCCGGCGACCATCGGGTGGAAGTAGCGCAGGAGCTCCTGAAGGCCCATGAAGTACCAGGGGGCCTTGGAGGGGTTGGGGGTGATGTTCGGGTTCGCCAGGTCGCCGAGCGGGGCGGACACCAGCGCGGAGAAGATCGTCAGGCCCGCGGTGATCACCATCAGGCACACGAACTCGGCGGAGATCAGGTGCGGCCAGGTGTAGACCTTGTCCTCCTGCTTGCCGCGGATCTGCTGGATCCCGGACGGCGGAACCATCGCCAGCAGGCGGTGCGTGTGCGGCTGCCCGGCCAGAGCCGCGGGCGCGCGAGTCTGGGCCTTGGCGCTGCTCTTGCGCTGCAGCGCGGCGGCGACACGGGCCTGGCGCTCCTCGGGCGTCAGCACGCCGCCGGCGCCCGGGGCGGCCGTCGCGACCCCACCGCCGGCGGAGGCCCGACCGGCGGTCGCCTTCGCGGCCGTCGCCTTGGCGGCGGTCGCCTTTGCCGCCGGAGCGGCCGCGCCCGCACGCGGTCCGACCGTCTCACCGGCCGCGGCCTTGCGCTTGCGCACTGCCGCCGCCTTGGCCTTGGCACGGGCGATGCGCTCGCTCTTGCCCTCGGCGATGAGCTTGTCGTAGGTCTCCTGGTCGATCTCGACCTCTTCAGCCATCTCTGCGCTCCTGGATTGCGCGGGCCTGGGGCCTTCGGGTCTCTACAGCGGGCCGGAGATGCCGCCGTCCTTGCGGATCCTCCAGAAGTGCACGGCGAGGAAGATCGTCAGGACGAAGGGCAGCAGCAGCACGTGCAGCACGTACCAGCGGATGAGCGTCTCGGGTCCGATCTCGACGCCGCCGAGCAGCACGAACTTCACCTGCTGGCCGAACACGGGGGTGAAGCCACCCATCGACGTGCCGACCGCCACCGCCCACATCGCGAGCTGGTCCCACGGCAGCAGATAGCCGGTGAACGACAGGAGCAGGGTCAGCAGGAGCAGGATCACGCCGACGACCCAGTTGAACTCCCGCGGGGGCTTGTAGGCCCCGTGGTAGAAGACCCGGGCCATGTGCAGGAAGACCGAGAACACCATGAGGTGGGCCGACCAGCGGTGCATGGCTCGGACGAAGTCACCGAACTGGATCTGCTGGGTCAGGGCCTGCATGTCGGTGAACGCGAGCTCGCTGCCCGCACCGGCCGTCGGCCGGTAGAAGAACATCAGGAAGATGCCCGTGATCGTGAGCAGGATGAAGAGGAAGAAGCTCGCGCCACCGAGGCAGTAGGTGTAGGTGAGCTTCAGCCCGTGCCGCTTCACCTTCACCGGGTGAAGGTGGTACAGCAGGTTGTTCATGGCCGCCAGGGCCCGGTCGCGGGACGTGTCGCGGTAGCCCTTCCGGTAGATCGAGCCAGGCCGGAAGATGGACTTGTAGATGACGTTGTCCTGGACCCGCTGCTTCAGTTCACCTGGCGCTGGGAGCTTGCTCACCTGGCGTCCTTCTCGTTCGGGGGGTTGGTCGTAGGCGGTTGACGGCTACTCGACCCGGCCGAGCCACAGGGCGTCGGACGGGCAGCGCTCCACGCAGATGGCGCAGCGCGTGCACTCGTTGTCATCGATGACGAAGATCGCCGCGGCGGTGTTCGCGAGCGTCATCACCTCGGGGTTCTCGGCGTCCGCCACGATCGAGGGAGCCATCATGTAGATGCACTCCCAAGGACAGACGTCCTCGCACGCCCGGCACAGGATGCACAGCTCCGGCGTGAGCCCGATGTGGCGCTTCGGCTTGACCCGCTCCTGCAGCCAGGACGGATCCACGGTCTCCACGCGGTAGTCGTCGTAGATGACCGGGTGCAGTCCCTGGTCTGTGAGTCCCATTGCTCAGTCCCCGTTTCCTGGGTTCCCTGCCGGCGGCTACTTGTAGCCGCCGCTGGTGGGGCCCCGTTCCTCCCCTTCTGCAAGGGTACGCGGGAACCTGCGCTGGATACGCAGGGCCAGCATGGAGAAGACGACCACCGCGATCGTCTGCTCCAGGACGACCAGGACGTCGCGGGTCACCTGGTAGGCGTTGTCCATGCCGGGGAGCGGACCCGGGAAGATCGTGCCCTCCAGGAGATCGCGGTTGCCGTCCATGTAGTAGATGAGCGCCGAGGGCAGGATCCCGAAGGCCCACCAGAAGGCGATGAAGCCGGCCATGATCCCGAAGATCGCCGACAGCCAGCCGTGGTCCTCGCGCATCGACTTCGCCAGGAAGGCGAACAGCGCGGCGAGCAGGATGCTGACCACCGTGACGGCCAGGCCGTAGAACCCGTCGGCGAACTCCCACAGGGCGGACACGGCGTCAGGCAGGGTCCTGAAGAACTGCGAGATGGAATCCACCCGGCTCCCTCACTGCGCTCATCGTCCGACGTCACCGCTTGCCTGCGCTGGTCGCGGTGCGCCGGTCCTCGCTGCCCGTCAGGCGAGGTCGGACCCCGGTGGGTCCGGCCTTGAGAGCCACTACTCCTAGGCGGCTCTGCGGCCATCCGGCCACGGTCCACGGGCCCGTGGACCGTCACTCTAGCGGAGATGGCCGCGTGGCCGCCAACCGCACGCGCACGTCCGCTCCGCCCGGTTGTGCGCTGACCGCGCGTGGTGTTCAGGTTCTCCCTGCGGGCCGCCCTACAGGTGCTCGACCACCAGGCTGCGCAGCTCCGCGGCGTCCAGCGGGCCGGTGTGGCGGTAGACGATCGTCCCGCTGGCGTCCACCAGCAGGGTCGTCGGCATGCCGAAGCCCCGGACCGCCTCGTACAGCTCGGCCTGCGGATCGGATGCCAGGTCGTAGGTGATCCCGAGCTCGGAGACGAACGCCTGCGCGTTGGAGGGCGCGTCCTGGACGTTGACGCCCAGCAGCGGGATCTCGCTGGAGTCGCTGAACTCCTGCAGATCCGGCATCTCGCTCACGCACGGGGCGCACCAGCTCGCCCAGAAGTTGACGATGAGGGGCGCGCCGATGTAGTCGGCGAGCTCGACCGGCTCGGGGTCCCCGTCGCCGAAGCCGGCGAGCGTCATAAGCGGCAGCGGCGCCTGCTCGGTGGCCGAGACGCGGTCCTCGAAGGTCTTCACCCCGCCCGACGCCTGTTGCGTGATCGGGCCGCCCTGGCGGTCGCTCAGGACCGCGACTCCGGCCATCCCCACCAGGAACGCGGCCACGACGAGCAGGCCGAGCAGCAGCGTGGTGCGAGCCCCGCGCCCGGGCCTCTGCCCGCCCCCGGGCGCCTCCTCGGCAAGCCCGAGCACACCCCCCTCCAGCTCCTCGTCAGCCATGCATCCAAGGCTAACCCCCTCCACCACCCCGCGGGCCGGCCGGTGGTGACGGTTGCTAAGGGGGTGCCGGCGCGAACGCGATGAGGCGGCCACCCGAACGGCGGTTTACGAGTGCCTTCTGGAGCTCCTCCCCGCCTTCGTCGAGGAAGAGGAGCTGCTCCGCCGCCCTCCCGAC
>CAZVUW010000011.1:26304-48033 GCA_964629825.1 uncultured Actinomycetota bacterium | reverse complement strand
CGTCACAGCCCGCCGTTAGCCTCGGGTGGATGCCTGCACCCCTCCTGCACATCACCGCGTACGGCCGACCGGCCCTGGCCGCGCTGCACGCCCGCGTGGCCGCGGCGAAGGCGGCCGACCCGCTGCGGCCCGTGACCGTGGTCGTGCCGACCAACTCGGTGGGCGTGGCGGCCAGACGCGCGCTGGCCGGCGGCGAGCTCGGGCCGATCACGCCGCGCGGCAATGGCGTCGCGGGCCTGACCATCGTGACCGTGTATCGGCTGGCCGAGCTGCTCGGCGCCGCTCGACTGGCGGGGGCCGGCCAACGGCCGGTCTCCACACCGCTGGTGGCCGCCGCCGTGCGGACGGTCCTTGCCGAGGACCCCGGCCTGTTCGCCGAGGTCGCTCAGCACCCGTCCACCGAGGAGGCGCTGGTCCGCGCCTACCGCGAGCTGTCGGAGCTCGCGCCCGAGCACCTCGACGCGCTGGCCCGCACCAGCCCCCGCGCCGCCGACGTGGTTCGCATCAGGCGGGCGACCAGGGCACGCCTCGCCGCCTGGTACGAGGAGGCGGATCTCATGGCCGCCGCGGTCGAGGCCGTGCGGCAGCGCGAACCCGTGCTCGACGACCTCGGCACCGTGCTGGTCCACCTGCCGCAGGCGCTGTCGCGGCCGGCCGCCGACCTGCTGCGCGCCCTGGCGGAGGCGACGGCCGTCGAGGTCATCGCCGGCCGCACCGGCTCCCCGCAGGCGGACGCGGACGTCGACGAGTCGCTGCGACGGCTGGGGCTAGATCCGGGCGCGACCGCGATCCCCCGCGCAACGCCGGCCGGCTCGACCGTCGTCGTATCGGTGTCGGACGCGGAGGAAGAGGCCCGCTCGGCCGTTGCGCTCGTGCTCGACGCCGCCCGTGACAGGGTTCCTCTCGAGCGGGTCGCGATCCTGTACCCCGACGAGCGGCCATACGGCCGGCTGGTCGCCGAGGCGCTCGACGCAGCCGGGGTGCCGTGGAACGGCCGCGGTGTCCGCCCGCTCACCGACCGGCTGCTCGGCCGCTGGCTGCTGGACCTCCTGGCCTTGGACGACGAGCGCTGGTCGCGGCCGGCCGTGCTCGGACTGCTGACCGCCGTGCCCGTTCGCGACGACGACGGCGGGCGCGTCCCCGCGGTGTCGTGGGAGCGCGCCAGCCGCGAGGCCGGTGTCGTCGCGGGCGCCGACCAGTGGGTGCCGCGGCTGACGCGGCTAGCCGAGGAGCTGGAGCGCCTGGCCACCGCTGAGGAGTCGGTCCGCCCCGGCGGGAACCAGGGGCAGGGCCCTCGCCAGAACCTGATCCGCCGCTGGCGACGGGAAGCCGCTGGCGCGCGGAGCCTGGGGCGGCACGTGGCCCGACTCGCCGCCGACTTCCAACGCGTGTCGGGGCGCTGCCGCTGGGACGAGCTCGCCGCGTGGTGCCGCGAGCTGGCGGACCGCCACCTGGGCGACGAGCAGGTACGTGCCCAGTGGCCCGAGGAAGAGCGGCGCGCGGCCGAGAAGGTCGAGGAGGCGCTCGACCGCCTGGCCGGTCTGGCCGGGGTCGAGCCCGCAACGGACCTGCGCACCTTCCGACGCGCCCTGGAGGCGGAGCTCGAGTCCGACCTCGGGCGGCGCGGCGCCCTCGGACGCGGGGTTCTGGTCGGGCCGGTGTCGGCCGCGCTGGGGGTGCAGCTCGACCTGGTGGTCGTGCTCGGCCTTGCCGAGGGGGTACTGCCGGCCCGCCCGCGCGAGGACTCGCTGCTGCCGGACTCCGAGCGCGCCGCCGCGAGTGGCCACCTGCGCCTGCGCAGCCAGCAGGTCGGCGTGCAGCAACGGCATCTGCTGGCGGCACTCGCCTCGGCCGACCGGCGGGTTCTGCTGTTCCCGCGCGGCGATCTGCGACGCAGCGTCGAGAACGCCCCCTCCCGCTGGCTGCTCGACGTCGTGGCGGAGCTGCGCGGCGATGGGCAGCGGCGACTGCCGGAGCAGGCGCCGTGGCTGATCGAGGTCCCGTCGTTCGCGGCTCGGGTGCGCCGCGCCGACCGCCCAGCCACCCGCCAGGAGTACGGCCTGCGCGTGCTCGCGGACGCGCCGAGCGGGCCGGAGCTGCTGGACCATCCCCTCGTGGCGGCTGACCCACCGCTGCGGCTCGGTGCGGAGCTCGCCCTGACCCGCGGGCGCGGCTTCAGCCGCTTCGATGGCAACCTGTCGGCGCTGGCGGACCGGCTGCCACCGCTCACGGACAACGTCCTGTCCGCGTCGCGGATCGAGACCTGGCTCGCCTGTCCGCACACCTATCTGATCGCCTACGTCCTCGGCATACAACCGGTCGAGAACCCGGAGGAGCTCCTGAGGATGCAGGCGCTCGACAAGGGCTCGCTCTTCCACGACGTCCTCGAACGCTGGCTGCGGGCGGAGATCGAACGGGGAGTCCCCGCACCGGACGAGCCGTGGTCGCCCGAAGCCCGGGCGCGTCTGCTGGAGCTGGGCGAGGCCGCCTGCGACGACGCCGAGGCGCGCGGCCAGACCGGCCATCCGCTGCTGTGGCGCCACGATCGGCGGCGGATCCTGGCCGAGCTCGAGCGCTTCCTCGCCGAGGACGACCGGCGTCGCGCCAAGCTGGGCCTGACGCCGATCGCCGCCGAGCGGCCGTTCGGCCTGCTGCACACCGACACCCAGCCAGCGACGATCCCGCTCGGTGACGGCAGGAGCATCAGGGTCCGCGGCCAGATCGACCGCCTGGACCGCGCGACGGACGGAACGCTGCTGGTGACCGACTACAAGACCGGCGGCCTGTCCCGCTTCAGGGGCATCGGCGACGACACCCCGCTGGGCGCCGACGGGCTGAAGCTCCAGCTGCCCATCTACGCCCTCGCCATGCGCCAGGCCGAGCCGGGCAGCCCGCGGATCCGGGCCGAGTACTGGTTCACATCGACCAAGGGCGACTTCAAGGCCATCGGCTGCGACCTCACCGACGCGGTCGAGGCCGAGCTGCGCCGTGCCCTGGTGGTCGCCGCCGACGGCATCGCGGCGGGCCACTTCCCGCTCCGCCCGCCGGAGCCCCGCTGGATGCCATGGGTCGAGTGCGTCTACTGCGACCCGGACGGCCTCGGCACGGCGGACCGCTACCGCGAGTGGGAGCGGGTGCGCGAGGCGCCCGAGCTCGCCGCCTACGTCGGCTACCTCAACCGCGAGACCGCCGAGGTCGAAGCATGACCGCGCTCCAGGATCAGCACGCCCGCGAGAGGATTCGCACCAGCCTCGACGAGACCCTGTTCGTCGAGGCCGGAGCCGGCTCGGGCAAGACCCGCTCGCTGGTCGACCGGGTGGTCGCCCTGGTCGACGCGGGCGTGCGCATGGAGCGCATCGCGACGATCACGTTCACCGAGAAGGCGGCCGCCGAGCTGAGGCACCGCCTCCGGGCCGCACTCGAGGCCCGCCGGGACGATCCGAACGCGACCGAGGTGGCGCGCGAGCGAGCTCGGACGGCCCTGACCGCCCTCGATGTGGCGGCGGTCTCGACACTGCACGCCTTCGCCCAGCGGATCCTCTCGGAGAACCCGATCGAAGCCGCCCTGCCACCGGCGGTCGAGGTCCTGGACGAGGTCGCCAGCGAGCTCGCGTTCGAGGACCGCTGGCGGCGCTTCCGCGACCGCATGCTGGACGACCCGGCTCTGGAGCGGACCCTGATGCTGGCCTTCGCCTCCGGCATCAGCCTTGACCAGCTGCGCAACCTCGCCCGCGTCTTCGACGACAACTGGGACCTGGTAGCCGATCCCGAACGCATCCCGTGGCCCGCCGAGGAGCCGCCCGAGGTCGACGTCGCCGACCTGCTCGATGCGGGCGAGGCAGTGCTGAGGCGGTTGGACGAGTGCAGCGATCCGGACGACCTGCTCGCCAAGCACCTGCTCGAGCGCGTCGGCCCCCACCTGGCTCGGCTGGCCCGCGCCGACGACGAGTACGAGCGGCTGGCCTTGCTCCTCGACAAGACCGGCTATCGCTGCTCCCGGGGCCGCAAGCCCAACTGGGTCAGCAAGGAGAGCGTCCTGGCGGACCTCAAGGCGCTCTCCGAGCAGCGCGAGCAGCTCTGCCGCCGCCTCGTCCAGTCCGTGCTCCAGCGGCTCGCCGTCGAGATCGCCGGCTTCACGCTCGAGGCCGCCAGAGAGCGCCGTCGCCACGGCCGGCTGGAGTTCCACGACCTTCTCGTTCTCGCGCGCGACCTCCTCCGCGGCCCCCACGGGTCCGAGGTGCGCGCACGGCTGGCGGCCCGCTACGAGCGCCTCCTGCTCGACGAGTTCCAGGACACGGACCCCATCCAGATCGACCTCGCGGTCCTGATCGCGGCCGACCCCGCTGCGGGTGACGTCCGCGCGACCGCCTGGGAGGACGTCCCCGTCACACCGGGGAGGCTGTTCTTCGTCGGCGACCCGAAGCAGTCGATCTACCGCTTCCGGCGTGCCGACATCGCGCTGTTCCTGCGCGCCCGCGAGCGCTTCGGGCCGCCGGTCCAGCTGTCGACGAACTTCCGCACCGCACCGGCGGTGCTCGAGTGGGTCAACGCCGTCTTCGGCGAGCTGATCACCGGGGCCGAAGACTCCCAGCCCGAGTACGTGCCGCTGGCGCCGGCGCCCGAGCGTGGGGATCCGCCGAAGGGCCCGGCGGTCATGACCTTGGGCGTCGAGCCGCACGAGGACTCGCCCTCGGCCGAGGTCCTGCGCGAGCGCGAGGCCGCCGAGGTCGCCGACGCGGTGCTGGCCGCGCGCTCGTGGTGGGTGAGCGAGCGCGCCGGTGACGGCACGGAGTCCTGGCGGCCTGCCCGCCTGGGCGACATCACCATCCTCCTGCCCGCCCGCACCTCGCTGCCGCAGCTCGAGCGGGCGCTGGAGGAGCGCGCCATCCCCTACCGCGCCGAGACCAGCTCGCTGGTCTACGCCACGCGCGAGGTGCGTGAGCTGATGGCGGCCGTGACCGCGCTCGCCGATCCCACGGACCAGCTCGCCCTTGTGACGGCGCTGCGCTCGCCGCTGTTCGGCTGCGGCGACGACGACCTCTACACCTACCGCCACGGCGGCAGCAGCCGCGGAGCCTGGAACCTACTGGCCGACCCACCCGAGGGGCTTGATCCCGACCACCCGGTCGTCGCGGCCTTGCGCTACCTGCGCGAGGTGCACCAGGACCTCCCATGGCTGACGCCCGCCGAGGTGCTCGACCGCGTCGCCCGCGAGCGGCGGCTGTTCGAGCTGGGCTACGCGCTCGGCCATCCGCGCGATCTGTGGCGGCGCCTGCGCTTCGTCATCGATCACGCCCGGGCGTGGAGCGAGGCGGAGGGCGGCACGCTGCGCGAGTACGTCGAGTGGGCACGCATGCAGGCCTCGGAGAGCTCCCGGGTCGCCGAGACGGTGCTGCCGGAGACCGACGACGACTCGGTCCGCATCATGACCATCCACGGCGCCAAGGGCCTGGAGTTCCCGATCACGATCCTGTCCGGCATGACCACGCAGGCAGCGGGACGCAGGGGCGGGGTCCAGGCCAAGTTCCCCCCGCAGGGCCCCGTGGCGCTCAGCTTCGGCAAGGACCTGATCACCGACGAGTTCGAGGCCTTCCAGCCGATCGACGAGCAGATGGACGAGCACGAGCGCCTGCGGCTGCTGTACGTGGCCTGCACCCGTGCCAAGGACCACCTGGTCGTGTCGCTGCACCGCAAGCCGCGCAACGGCAAGCCGACCAACGCAGAGCTGATCGCGCGCGCCTGCGAAGGGCTTCCGGCGGCCCGGCTGGAGTCCGCACCGCCGCTGCCCGCGCTCGCCGCAGACCATGCGGCCACGGCCATGCCGAGCCTTGAGGAGTGGGAGGACGCGCGCGCGGCGGTGCTGGCGCAGAGCGCCCGGCCGCGCAGCATCGGCGCCTCCGACGTGGCGGCGACGACCGTCGAGGCGGTCGTCGCAACAGCGGACGAGGTAGATGAGGACGTCGCGGCCGGAGCCGAGAAGTCTCCGCGCGACCTCGAGCTGCCGCCGTGGCAGAAGGGTCGCTACGGAACAGCGATCGGCCGGGCGGTCCACGGGGTCCTGCAGACGATCGATCTGGCGACCGGAGCGGGGCTGGCCGAGGCCGCCGCCGGCCAGGCCGCCGCCGAGGGGGTGCTCGGACGCGAGGACGAGGTCGCCCGCCTCGCGCGCGACGCGCTGGCCTCGCCCGCGGTGCGGGAGGCTGCTCGTCACCAGCGCTGGCGCGAGACCTACGTGGCCACCCAGGTCGGGGGCCGCACCCTCGAGGGCTACATCGACCTGCTGTACCGAACACCGGACGGTCTCGTGGTGGTGGACTACAAGACCGCTGCATCGGCCGCGGACCTCGACCGGCGCATGGCCGCCTATCGCGGCCAGGGCGGCGCCTATGCCGCGGCGCTGGAGGCGGCCACCGGTGAGCGCGTCGCCAGGGTCGTCTTCTTGTTCCTCACCCCGGACGGCCCGGTGGAGCGGGAGCTCGACGATCTCGACGCTGCGAAGGCCGCCGTCCTCGAGACCGTGGGGGTCTGAGCCCGGCGGGCGGTCGGCAGCTCACCTGGCGGCCCAGGCCTCCAGCAGCGGCAGGCGGCGCTCGACGAACCGCTCCACGGCGGCGACGAACAGGTCGCACTCCTCGTCCCCGACCGGCAGCGACAGGGCGATGAACCCGCGGCGGGCGAGGTAGATGCCGTCGGCCAGCAGGTCGAAGAAGAACAGCTCCTTAAGCGGGCCGTCCGCCGCCGCCACGTCGGCCGCGTTGCGGATCGGCCCGGCTGCGAAGTGGACGCCCATCAGCGATCCGACGCCGGTGAGCTGCATCGGCAGCCCGCTGCACAGCCGGTTGAGGCGCTCGCGCAGGGCCTCGCCGCGCTCGTTGAGGTCGGACAGCTCCTGCGGGGTCAGCCTCTCCACGGCCGCGGCGCCCGCGGTCATGCTGAGCACGTTGTTGTTGAAGGTGCCGGCGTGCGGCAGCCCCGCGGGGTTGCGCGGGTCGAAAATCTCCATCAGGTCGCTGCGACCACCGAAGGCGCCGATCGACATCCCGCCGGCGAGGTACTTGCCCAAGGTCGTCAGATCCGGGGTGATGCCGAGCTGAGACTGGCGCCCGCCCCAGGCCAGCCGTGAGGTCATGACCTCGTCGAAGATCAGCAGCGCACCGCAGGCGCGTGCGCCATCGGCGAGGGTGTGCAGGAACGCAGGCTCGCCGGGCACGCAACCGCCGGCACCCAGCATCGGCTCGACCAGGACGGCGGCGAGGTCAGCACCGTGCTGCTCGAGCAGGCGCGCGGCGCCCTCGGCGTCGTTGTAGGCACCGACCACGAAGTCGTGCGGCGCGTTGATGAGGCTGCCGCCGCCGCTGAAGACGAGCAGGCTGCCGTGGTAGGCGCCTTCGAACACGGCGATCTTGGACCGACCGGTCGCCGTGACCGCGGTGGCCAGGGCCAGCAGGTTGGCCTCGGTCCCCGAGTTGGTGAAGCGCAGCAGATCGATCGAGGGGAAGCGGTCGCAGACGGCGCGGGCGAAGCGCGCCTCGGCGGTGGTGTGACCCGACAGGTTCACGCCGTCGTCGATGGCCTGATGCACAGCGGCGAGGATCTCGGCATCCGAGTGGCCGAACAGGCCGGCGGTGTACTCCCCGAGCAGGTCGATGTAGGTGTGCCCGTCGACGTCGCGGATGCGGCAGCCCTCGCCACCGGCGATGCCCAGCGGGAAGGGCTCGTGGAAGAGCACCGTGCGGGTGTTGCCGCCGGGCATCGCCGAGCACGCCAGCTCCCAGCGCTCGCGGCTCCGTGGGTTCTCCGCTATGTAGCGCTCCCGCGCCTCGGCAACCGCCTCTTGGAGCAGACCTGGCCCTTCCATGCTTGCGACTGTAACCGGGTGCCCCCGTGATCTGCGCACGGCCGCTTGCCGTCCAGACAACTACTTGAACACACGGAAAGTAGTTTGCTAGCCTTCAAGCAGGCCACCCGAGAGGAGGAAGCATGGCTCGCGAGCGAGACGGCATGGCGCCGCACGAAGCCCTGGCGGATGTCCGCGCGATCGAGGCGCGGGTGCGGTCGACCGCGCGCTGGCACGGCTGGGCATGGCTTGCGGTCGCGCTGCTCACGCCCGTCTTCCTGGTGGTGACCGCGTCGGGTCCGAGCCCGTCGTCTCTGTGGACGGCGGTTGGCTTCATGCTGGTGGGGGGCGCCCTGTGGCTCCTGGAGTCGCGCCGGCCCCTGCGCGGTCGCGCCGCGGCGCGCGTCGACTCGCCTGCGACGATCGGCTACGTCGTCGCGGTCGTGGCGGTCACCGTCGTGGGCCTCGCGCTCGATCCGGACGGGACCGAGCCCTGGTACATGGCCCTCGCGCTGCTGCCGGCCATGCCGTGCCTGGTCGCCGCCTGGCTGGTGCTGCGACGGTGAGCGAGCGCGCCCACCCGCGTCACCGGCTCGACGAGGTCATCCACGCGCCGGTGCGCCTGTCGATCATGGCGGCCCTCGCGCCGGCCGATACGGTCGACTTCCGCTTCCTGCGCGACACGCTCGAGGTCAGCGACTCGCTGCTTTCGAAGCACCTCGGCACGCTCGCGGACGCAGGCTACGTCTCGATAACCAAGGGCAACCAGGGCCGACGACCGCGCACCTGGCTCGCCCTCACGCCCGAGGGGCGGGAAGCGTTCCGCCGCTACGTCGGGGCGCTCGAGGAGCTGACCGGCGCGGGCGACGTGAAGACCGCCGATCGCGACTAGGCCGAGCGGCTGCGCACACCCGGCCCCGGCCGCATCCGCACCTCGCGGTCGCCGACGTGGTGGCCGGCGGCGCAGACCAGCCCGGCGGTCACGCGCTCGCCGCAGTCCGCGTGGGTCAGGATCGTCGGCGGTCCCCCATCGGCGGCCAGGTGCTTGTCGCCAAAGGTGACCAGGGAGATCAGCACCGGCTGCAGATCCCAGCCCATCTCGGTGAGCCGGTATTCGTGGCGCTCGCGCTCGCCCGGTTCGCGGTAGGGACGGCGTTCGAGGATGCCGTTGGCGACCAGGGCGGCCAGCCGCCTGGCGAGCACGCTGCGCGACACGCCGATGTGCTGGGCGATGTCGTCGAAGCGCCGCACACCGTTGAAGATCTCGCGCAGCACGAGGATGGTCCAGCGGTCGCCGAGCACCTCCAGCGACCGGCTCACCGAGCACAGGCTCGGGTCCACATCCATCCACTCCACAGCGCTCACAGCTCGAGCGTATCCGAATCTGAGTTGCCGAGCAGAACTCAGGTCGGCTAGGCTGCGTTCTTGATTGGAACTCAGCCATCCCTCGCCCGCCCCGAAGAGGTGTCCGATGCGCCCAGCCGACCTGCTCCTTCACCCCGTGCAGCCCGCCGTCTGGCCATCGGACGGCCAGCCCCTGACCTCAGACCCCGAGCTGTTCGCCGGGCACCCTGTACACCGCGACCGCACGGTCGAGCTCGGCGGGCAGCCGGTGCGCATCCGCCCGGTGCGGCCGACCGACGCCGACACGATCGACCGCTTCGTGCGCGCGCTCTCGCCGGACACCCGCTACCGGCGCTTTCACACCGCACTCCGGCGGCTCACCCCCGCGCAGCTGGCCGTCCTGATCGACGTGGACCACCACGACCGCGAGACCCTTCTCGCGTTATCCGGCAGCGCGCTGATCGGCCTCGGCCAGTACGTGCGTCGGGGGTCGTCGACGGCCGAGATGGCGCTGGTCGTCGCCGATCTCTGGCAGCGCCGCGGGATCGGGCGCGCACTCAGCGAGCACCTCGCCTCGGCGGCAGCCGAGGCCGGCATCACCGAGCTCGCCTCGCACGTCCAAGCCGACAACCCCGCGCCGGTCGAGCTCGCGCGCAGCCTCAGCGATCGCCTCACGATCGAGCTGGACCGGGGCGAGGTCTCCCTGACCGTGCACCTGCAGGCCTGCCTGACCGGTTCGGCCACGATCTAGACGCACGCGCCCAATCGGGACGTGACGCCTCCGCGGTTTGCGCGGCGCCGGCCGAGGTCGCGCGGGTCAGCCGTCCTGCCCCGCACCCGCCTCCGTGGGCTCGGTGCCACCGCCGTCGCCATCCCCACCGCCGTCGCCATCCCCACCGCCGCCGCCCTCGCCGCCGCCGCCCTCGCCGGCCTGCGGGATGCGCAGGACCTGGCCGAGCTGGAGGCGGTCGGGGGATTCGAGGTTGTTGGCCTCGACCAGAGCCTCGACCGTGACGCCGTAGCGGGCGGCGATGGCGCTGAGGGTCTCGCCGGGGGCGACCTCGTGGGTGGTGGCGGCCTCGACGCTGGGCGTCTCGGTGGCGGTCGGGGCGGCGGGCTCTGAGGCCGTGGTCGTGGGCGGGGCGCTCGGCGAGGCGGTCGAGGTCGGCGTCGACGGCGTCTCGTCGGTGTCCTGGAGGGCGGCGATCCCGACGCCCGCCAGCATGGCGACGACGGCGAGAGCCAGGAGGCCGACCACGTTGCGCCGGCTGAGCCCCCGCTCGCCGGTCGAACGCATGCTGCTCGCCATGCCACACCCCCGCTGCCCGCGCGCCATCGCGCGGGGTCACCCTCGTCTCGACTGCACGCACCCGTTGGCGCGCTGCCCTTGATGCAACCACGAATGAGGGCCAGCGGTGCCGAACTTCACCTGCCCGATCGGTGTGCCCGATCTGCCGGGCCGGTCAGACGCCCCCGGCGGCCACCGCAGCGGCGATGCGGTCGCCGACCTCGGCCGTCGAGGCGCCCATGTCGGGACCGCCCATCGCCCGCAGGGTGGGCAGGACGGCGGCGACCGCCGCCTCGAGCGCCGCGGCCGCATCCGACTCCCCGAGATGCTCCAGGCACAGCGCGGCGCTCAGGACCGCGGCGGCGGGGTTGGCCCAGCCGCGGCCGGCGATGTCGGGCGCGGAGCCGTGGACCGGCTCGAACATCCCGGCGCCGGTCTCGGGGTTCACGTTGGCGCTGGGCGCGAGCCCGAGGCCGCCCTGAACCGCCGCGCCGAGGTCGCTGAGGATGTCGCCGAACAGGTTGTCGGTGACGATGACGTCGAAGCGCTCCGGGGTCTGAACCAGGTGAACGCAGGCGGCGTCGGTGTGGACGTAGTCCACCACGATGTCGGGGTGCTCCGCCGCGACCTCGTCGAACACGCGCTGCCACAGCCCCCCGGCGTGCGGAAGCACGTTGGTCTTGTGGGCGAGGGTGACAGCGCCGGGTCCGCGGCCAGCCTCGCGCCGCTGCGCGGCGACGTCGAAGGCGTGGCGCACGATGCGCTCGACGCCGAAGCGGGTGTTGATCGACTCCTGGGTGGCGATCTCCGCGGCGGTGCCGGGGTACAGGACGCCACCCGCGCCGACGTAGATGCCCTCTGTGTTCTCGCGCAGGATGACGAGGTCGCAGCGCGCAGGGGTCAGCCCAGCGATCGGCGTCGGAACCCCGGGCAGCAGGCGGATCGGCCGGCGGTTGACGTACAGGTCGAGGGCCGTGCGCAGGCGCACGACCAACCCGCGCTCCAGCACGCCCGGCGGCACATCGGGGTGCCCTACGGCGCCGAGGAGCAGCGCGTCGTGGCGGCGCAGAGCCTCGATCTCGGCGTCCTCCAGGACCGGCCCCCCGCGCAGGTAGCGCTCGGCACCGACCTCGTAGGTGGTGGCGGCCAGGGAGAAGCCGAAGCGCTCCCCCGCCGCCTCCAGCGCCTTAAGCGCCTGCGGGATGACCTCGGGGCCGACCCCGTCGCCGGGCAGGACGCCCAGGTCGATGCGTCGCACGCGGGTCAGGCCTCGCGTGGGAAGGCGAGATCAACGCCGGAGGTCGACCGCGGCCAGCGCTCGGTGACGGTCTTGCCGCGGGTGTAGAAGCTCACGCCCTCGACCCCGTGCACGTGGCTGTCGCCGAACATCGACGCATCCCAGCCGCCGAACGAGTAGTAGGCCATCGGCACCGGGATCGGCACGTTGATGCCGACCATGCCGGCCGAGACCTCGGTGGTGAAGCGGCGCGCGGCGGCGCCGGACGAGGTGAAGACGGCGGTCCCGTTCCCGTAGGGGTTGTCGTTGACGAGCTGGAGCGCCTCGTCGAGGTCGCGAGCGCGGACCACGGACAGCACCGGCCCGAAGATCTCCTCGCGGTAGATCGTCATGTCGGGCGTCACGCGGTCGAACAGGCACGGCCCGAGCCAGAAGCCGCCCTCGTACCCTTCGACCGGCTCGTCGCGCCGGTCCACGACCAGCTCGGCGCCCTCGGCCACCCCGGCGTCGACTAGGCCGGCGACGCGGGCGCGGTGCTCGGCGGTCACCAGCGGGCCCATCTCGCTGGCCTCGTCGGCGCCGTCACCGACCACCAGGCGCTCGGCCCGATCGCGCACGGCCGCGACCAGGTCGTCGGCGATGTCACCCACGGCCACCAGCACCGAGATCGCCATGCAGCGCTCGCCGGCCGACCCATAGGCCGCACCGACGGCCGCATCGGCGGCCTGCTCGAGGTCGGCGTCCCGCAGCACCACCATGTGGTTCTTGGCGCCGCCCAGCGCCTGGACGCGCTTCCCGGAGGCCGCCGCGGTCGCGTAGATGTGCTGGGCCACCGGTGTGGAGCCGACGAAGCTGACGGCCGCCACGTCGGGGTGGGCCAGCAGCGCGTCGACGGCCTCGCGGTCGCCGTGGATCACGTTGAAGACGCCCTCGGGCAGGCCGGCCTCGGCCCACAGCTCGGCCACGAGCAGCGACGCGGACGGGTCCTTCTCGCTGGGTTTCAGCACGAACGTGTTGCCGCAGGCGATCGCCACCGGGTGCATCCAGGCCGGGACCATCACAGGGAAGTTGAAGGGCGTGATCCCGGCCACCACCCCGAGCGGCTGGCGCAGCGCGAAGCTGTCAACGTCGCGCGACACGTTCCAGCTGTGGCCGCCCTTCAGGAGGTGGGCGATGCCGCAGGCGAACTCGACCACTTCGAGGCCACGCTGCACCTCGCCCGCCGCGTCGCCGCTGACCTTGCCGTGCTCGGCGGTGATGAGGCGCGCCAGCTCGGCCGAGTGCCGGGCGAACAGCTCGCGGAACGCGAACAGCACCCGCATCCGCCGTCCGAGCGAGGTGTGGGACCAGCCCTGGTAGGCCGCGCGGGCGCTGGCCACCGCGATGGCGACGTCCGCCGCGCTGGCGAAGGCGACCTCGCCGGTCTGCCGACCGGTGGCCGGGTTGTAGACGGGCCCGGACCGCGCGCCCTCGCCGGTCCAGGGCTTGCCGTCGACCCAGTGGGCGATCGACTCCATCTAGATGCCCTCCGCGGCAGCCCGTACGGACTCCACCAGCACGCGGCAGCCCTCGTCGGCCTCCTCATCGGTGAGCGACAGCGGCGGCGCGATCCGCAACACGTTGCCGTGCAGGCCGCCCTTGCCCACCAAGACGCCGCGGCTGCGGGCCTCGGCCAGGGTGCGGTTGGCCACCGCGCGAGCCGGCCGGTCGGTGCCGGGCTCGACGCAGTCGACGGCCAGCATCAGGCCCTTGCCGCGCACCTCGCCCACGACGCTCAGGCCCTCGAGCCCGGCGCGCAGGCCGTCCTTGAGCCGCTGCCCGACGCGCTTCGCGTTTCCTTGGAGGTCGTTCTTCAGCAGGTAGCGGAGGTTCGCGAGCGCCCCGGCGGTGCTGAGGTGGTTGCCGCCGAAGGTCGAGATCGAGTTGGCCGGCAGGCCATCCATGAGATCGCCGCGCGCGACCACTCCGCCGATCGCCAGCCCGTTGCCGAGGCCCTTGGCGAACACCATGATGTCCGGCGTGACGCCGTGCGCGTCGATGCCCCAGAAGTGCTCGCCGGTGCGGCCCCACCCCGTCTGGACCTCGTCGGAGATGAAGAGGATCCCGTACTCGTCCAGGACCTCCTTGAAGGCGGCGAACAGGCCATCAGGCGGGAACGTGAAGCCTCCGACGCCCTGGATCGGCTCGGCGATCATGCAGGCGACGTCGCCGGCGGTGGTCGTCTCGATGACGTTGCGCAGGTCGTCGACACAGGCCTCGATGAAGGCCGCGTCGTGCAGGTGCTGGAACGGGCTGCGGTAGCGGTAGCCGCCGTACACGTAGCTGACGTTGACCGGCGTCAGGCTCGACGCTGACCAGCCGCGGTTGCCGGTGATGCCCATAGCCGCGAACGAGCGGCCGTGATAGCTGTTGCGCAGGGCCAGCACCTGGTTGGAGCGCCGCGCGGTGGTGGCCAGCAGCAGCGCCAGCTCGTTGGCCTCGGTGCCCGAGGTCGTGAAGAAGACCTTGGCGTCCGGGATCGGGGCCAGCGCGGCTATCTCCTCCGCCAGCTCCACCTGCGAGCGGATGAGGTACAGGGTGGAGCTGTGCAGGATCCGCCCGGCCTGCTCGGTGATCGCCTCGACGACCTCAGGCACCGCGTGGCCCGTCATCGTCGTGAGGATGCCGCCGAAGAAGTCGAGGTAGGTCCTCCCCTCCGCGTCCGTGACATGGCAGCCGGACCCGGAGACCAGCTCGATCGGCTCGTCGTAGTACAGGGCCAGCCAGGAGGGCAGAACCGCCCTGTGGCGGGCGAGCAGGTCCGCATGCGATCCCATTTGCGCTCCTTCTTCGCTGGGCCTGACCGAGATCCTCGATCATCCGCAGCCCGCAGAAGGGATTCAACGCGCAAAGTGGCAGGTGGAGACCCCTATTGCTTACACAATGCGACCCCCTCCGGCATAGTACGAACGCCTCGATCGGAGAGGAGCTGGGCGCGATGGTCGTCAGCGTGCGGCACATCCTCGACTTCCCCGAGCTACGGGTCGGCCAGCCACAGGTCGTCGCCGGAGCCGAGCATCTGGACAACCCCGTTCGCTGGGTTCACGTGAGCGAGCTGCCGGACATCGCCTCCCTCCTGCAAGGTGGCGAGCTGATCCTGACCACCGGCATCGCCCTGCCCCTGGGCGCAAGCGAGCTCACCGCCTATGTGCGCGACCTGGCGGCGGCGTCGGTCAGCGGGCTTGTGATCGAGCTGGGGCGGCGCTACCAACGGCCCCCGGAGGCCCTGGTCAGGGCCGCGGAGCAGCACGCGGTGCCGTTGATCGTGCTCCGCAACGAGGTGCAGTTCGTGCGCATAACCGAGGCGGTGCACAGCGTCATCGTCGACGAGCAGACGCATCTGCTTCAGGACACCGCATCGGTGCATCGGATCTTCACGGAGCTGAGCGTCGAGGGCGCGCCGCCGGACCGGATCATCGACCGGATGAACGAGCTCACCGGCCGCACGGTGGTGCTGGAGAACCTCGCACACCAGATCCTGGGCTACGCACCTGCGGCCGCCGTCGCCGGTGGGCTGCTCCGCGACTGGGAGGACCGCTCCCGCCTGGTCCGCATGCGCGAGCGCATCGAGGTGGTCGAGATGGGCGAGCGCTGGCTCGCGGGCGAGATCGCCGCGCGCGGCGAGCGCTGGGGCCGGGTGTTCCTCAACCTGCAGGGCCCCGAGGCCACGTCCCTGGAGTGGACCGTGCTGGAGCGCGGCGCCGCAGCGGTCGCCCTCGCCCGCCTGATGGAGCACGAGCAGGTCAGCCACGAGCTGCGCGCCCACGGCGAGCTCATCGACGACATCGCGGCCGGCGCATACCGGTCGACGGAGGAGGTCCTGCTGCGCGCCGACGTGCTCGGCGTACCCCTGCGGGGACGGCTGCTGCTGGGCGCCCGTGTGCGCATTCCCCGTGCCGAGAACGGCGGCGGCGCGGCCGAGGTCCGGCGCGCGGCCGAGGGGCTGTCGGCGGCGGTGACCGCCAGCGGCGGGGTCGCGCTGGTGGGCGCGGGCGCCGGCGACGACCTGCGCGTGATACTCGCCCTCCCCCGCGGCTGCGATCCGCGCGAGAGCCTAACCCGACTCGCCCTGACCCTGCGCAGCGAGCTGGCGGGAAGCCGGCAGCCCAAGCCGCCGCTCATCGCCGTGGGCTCGGCGGTCGAGGACCTCGGCGGCCTGCGCCGCTCCCTCGCGGAGGCCGACCAGGTCTCGCGGGCGGCACCGGGCCTCAGGGCGGGGCGCCTGTACTACGAGCTCTCAGACATCCGCCTGCGGGGCCTTCTGCACCTGCTGGCCAACGACCCGCGCCTGCAGATGTTCGTGGAGCACGAGCTCGCTCCGCTGCTCGAGCACGACGCGCGCCACGGGACGGACCTGATCCGCACCCTGCGAGGCTTCCTGGCGGCGGGCCGGAACAAGTCTCTGGTGGCGGATGAGCTGGGCATGAGCCGACCGGCCGTCTACCAGCGACTCCAGCGCATCGAGCGCATCCTCGAGATCGACCTGGACGACGTGGAGGCCTGCCTCGGCCTCCACGTCGCCCTGGTCAGCCTCGATGTCATCCGCGCGCAGGCGCAGGCCGTCGACCGCGCGGACGGCTGACCATGCCGCTCGGCCGGTCGTCAGCCGAGACGGGCCGGCCGGGCGGCCGCCTTGCTCAGCTCGCCGGCCAAAGGTCGAAGATGACGTTCGCCACGTCGGTGTTGTCGATGTAGGCCCCGCGGATCGGGTCGACTCCGCGCACGGCCTGACGGAACCGCTGCGCTCCCTGGCCCTTGGCGAAGAACGGGACCAGCTGGTTGGTGTGGTAGTAGTGGTGCCAGCTGAACTCGGGCAGCTCGCCGGCGCTGCCGGTCAGGGGCGTCCAGCTCGGACCGGAGTCGGGACCCATCAGGTAGCCGGTGTCGTGGTCGGCCGTGACGACGAGCAGCGTCTCGCTCCAGCTGCTCTCGCGCTCGATCCAGTCCACGACGGCCTCGATCGCCTCGTGGAAGAACAGGGTCTCCTCGATCATGCGCCCGAGCAGGTTCCAGTGGCTCGCCCAGTCGCCGCCGCCACCCTCGACCATGACGAAGAAGCCCTCGTCGGAGGCGTTGGACAGCACGTTCAGCCCGGCCAACGTCATCTCGGCCAGCGTCGGGACGTCGGAGTTGAATGGCTGCTCGAAGGGCTCCTCGAAGGGGTCCACCAGACCGTTGGGGTCTTCATACGACCGGTTCAGCGGCGTCGGGAAGCGGTTCATCTGGAGCGTCTGGTAGGCGCGCGCGATGCCGAGGACGTGCGTCGGGGGGCTGTCGGTGGTCGCGAGCGCCCTGAAGTCGTCCGGGTCGTCGATGAACGTGTAGTCCGTCTCGCCCGCCTGAACCTGGTCCCACAGCGGCTGGTCGATCCAGAAGTAGCGCGGGTTCCGGGGCCGCGCGTCGTCGTCATAGAACGGGTGACCCGCGCCCATGATCACGTTGGCGCCGCTCTCCAGGATCATCTCGCGGGCGAGCGCGTGGCGGGCGTTGCGCGAGAGGTTGTGGGCGAGGAAGGCCGCCGGCGTGGCGTGGTTGAACGTCACGTCGGAGATCACACCGGTGGCCTTGCCGAGCGCCTTGGCGCGCTCGGCGAGGTGCTCGACCGGGTTGCCGAACTCATCGAGCCCGATGTGCGGATCGATGGTCTTGTAGCCGGTCGACATGGACGTCGCCGCCGCGGCCGACTCGGTGGCCTCGAACGGCGGCGGGCGCATGACCCACCAGAAGTCGCTCCAGGCCGCCACCGGGTCGTAGCCGTCGTGCTGTGCAGGGTAGGTCGACACCGCGAGCTGGTGCGGGAAGGTCTCATGGATCCAGTTCGGCGAGCGGTTGCCAATTCGACGAACCGCACCGGGGGGACCTTCAACCTGATAGCGCGTCTTGCCAAAGGCGTACAGGCTGGTCGCATCGATCGTGTTGAAGCTCATGCCGTCCGCGACCATCACGATCACGTTCTTCGGCACGTTTCCGCCCTTGGCAGGCGGTGCGGCATCGGCGGGCAGCGGAGGCGGGCCCAGGACCAGGGCCAGCACCATCAGCAGGGCTAGTGCCCCTGGAAGCAGCAAGAGGCGGCGGGAAGCGGCACGGGTTGCGGTCGCCATTGGGTCGGTCTCTCCTCTCGGCCGCATGGGGGTCATGCGGGTGCCGCGAACACCTAGCGACCGTCCCGGAAAGTCCGCAATGGACACCCTGTCAACAATGCGGGCTGGATCGTTACAACTAGTACCTTGTTGGCCCGCTGGCTGGCTCGCCAGACTGCGTGCCCCCAGCGGCGGCCAGATCCGAGCTGCGGCCAGGACCACCCGCCGAGGGGGGTTTTCCGCAAGGCAGAAGGTTGGCAACACCGCGTCCCCCTGATGCCCGCGGGCGGGTCGTCACCCCTCGCGCCTGCGGGCGGGGCGTCCTGCAGTGCTTCCACCCCCGGGAACAGAGGAAAGAGTGAAGATGATCATTTCGCAACGAATCCGGCTAAGCGCCGTCCCCCTCGTGCTGGTCCTCGCCGCCGCCCTGCTCCTGGTGACACCGGGGGTGGCTTCCGCGCAGGTCCCCGGCCCGAGCAACACGATCACCGACGTTCCGGGCCTCAAGGTGGGTCACTACGACCGCCTCGGTGACGGCTGGCGCACCGGCACCACCGTCATCCTCACCGAGACCGGCGCGACCGCCGGCTACAGCCAGCTCGGTGGCGCACCCGGCACCAAGGAGACCGACCTGCTGAAGCCGGGCAACCTGGTCGAGCGGGCCAACGCCATCGTGCTCAGCGGCGGCAGCGCCTACGGGCTCGACACCACGACCGGTGTCATGCGCTGGCTCGAGGAGCGCGGCTACGGCCACCCGGTCGGCGGCGGCGTCGTGCCGATCGTCCCCGCGGCCATCCTGTTCGACCTCGGTCGTGGTGGGAACTTCCGGGCGCGCCCCGACGCCGAGTTCGGCTACCGCGCCGCCGACAACGCCTCCAACGCCCCGACGCCGCAGGGACGTGTCGGAGCGGGCGTCGGCGCCAGCCGCGGCCTCGGCACCGCCAGCGTGCGGCTGTCCAACGGCTACACCGTCGGAGCCATCGTCGGCCTGAACCCGGCCGGCAACCCCATCAACCCGAACACCTGCCTCCCGCTCGGCGCCTTCCTCGAGCTGGACAAGGAGTTCAACCTCGCTCCGCCGGCGCAGGCCGAGTGCCCGCAGGCGTTCGAGGAGAACAACCCGCAGCCGTTCAACACCACGATCGCTGTGGTCGCCACCGACGCGCCGCTGAACGACGTCCAGGCCGAGCGCATGGCGATGATCGCCAACAGCGGCCTCTCGCGCTCCATCCGCCCGGTCCACGGGATCGGCGACGGCGACACGGTGTTCGGCATCGCGACGACCACCCCGCCGTCCAACAACCTCAGCAACAACGTCCTCGGCCAGATCTACAACGCCGCCGCGGACGCGCTGGGCCGCGCGGTCGTCCACACGCTGCTCAAGAGCGAGGGCATTGGCACCAGCTACTGCGAGCGCTACCAGAGCATCTGCCAGTACTTCAGCGGCCGCGGCGCCTACTCGCGCGAGTACTGCCTCAAGGGCGGCTGGCAGAAGTTCACCAACCCCGTCTACAACGGCCAGGGTCAGTGCGTGAAGGACGCCAGGAAGAACAACCCGAGCGACGAGCCCGTGGCCATTCTCAACGTCACCTCCGCGGACCTCGGCGGTGGCGGGCTCGGCCTGATCCCGTACACGGACGAGGACCCGGGCGCCGGCGCACCTCCCACGGCGCCCGCGCCGGCGACGGCTGACAACCGCACCCTGCTGGCGATCGCCGCGCTGCTGATGGTCGGCTCCTTCGCCTTGGGGCTGGGCGCCCGCCGACTCCGCCCGGCGCGGCGCACGGTGCCCCTGGCCACCCGCCTGCTGCGCTGAGCACGTCCGCCTAGGCTGCGGTGCGGCACCGACGCCCCCCAAGCCCCCGGTGCCGCACCGCCGGCCTTGCGCACCCGGCAGCACTGAGCAGCCCCTTCGAGGAGCCGAGCTTGAGCAACACCCAGCCGCCTGAGCTACGGGGACACGCGCGGCGATGAACGCGGTCTACGTCCTGCGCCGCGCCGCCATCCTCGCTCTCAGCCTCTTGGTGGCCTCCGTCCTGGTGTTCGCCGTGACCAGCGTGCTCCCCGGTGACCCGGCCCGGGTCATCCTGGGCGACCAGGCCACGGAGGAGAGCCTCGAGCGGCTGCGCGAGGAGCTCGGGCTCAACCGCCCGGTGTGGGAGCGCTACGCGGACTGGGCAGCGGGCATGGCGACCGGGGACTTCGGCACCTCGCACATCTCAAGGGCCCCGGTGGGTCCGATGATCGCCCAGCGCCTGCAGGTCACCATCCCCCTGGCCGCGGTTGCCATGATCCTGGCGCTGGCGGTCGCGGCACCGCTGGGCATCTACGCGGCCGCGCGGCACGGACGGGCCGCGGACCCCCTGATCTCGGCCGCCAGCCAGGTGGGCATCGCGGTGCCCTCGTTCTGGACCGGCATCCTGCTCGTGACCCTCTTCGCGGTGCGGCTGCGCTGGCTCCCCGCGGGCGGGTTCACGCCCATCACGGACGGCTTCGTGCCGTGGCTGCGCTCCATCGCCCTGCCAGCGGTGTCCCTGGCCTTCGTCCAGGGAGCGATCCTGACGCGCTACATCCGCTCGGCGGTGCTCGAGGTGATGCGCGAGGACTTCGTCCGCACGGCGCGAGCGAAGGGGCTGACCCGGACGCAGGCGCTGCGCCGGCACGGCCTGCGCAACGCCGCCATCCCGGTGGTCACCCTGCTCGGCCTGCAGTTCGCGTTCCTGTTCGCCGGCACGGTCGTGATCGAGAACGTCTTCGTCCTGCCCGGCCTCGGCCGGATGATCCTCCAGGCCGTCAACGGGCGGGATCTGGTGCTCGTGCAGGGCACCGTGATGGTGCTGACCTCCGCGATCCTGATCGTGAACTTCGTCGTCGACCTCACCTATCGCCTGATCGATCCAAGGCTGCGGGCGGCATGAGCGACTCAAGTAGCGAAGGCGGTAGTCGCCCAACATGACTGAGCTGGTTGCCGCCCCGGTCCCCCCAGCGCAGCGCAGCTGGCGCCGGTTGAACCTCGTCCTCGGCGGGGTGCTGGTGTGCTGGGTGATCGCGATGGCCGCGGTGTCCTTCGTGTGGACGCCCTACAACCCCACCGCGGTGGACACCGCGAACACGCTGTCCGGCCCGACCTCCACCCACCTGCTGGGGACCGACCAGTACGGGCGCGACCTGCTCAGCATGATCATGGTCGGCGCTCGCAACACCGTGTTCGTCGGCGTGCTGGCGGTGGGCATCGCGATCCTGATCGGAATCCCGCTGGGCGGGCTGGCGGTCACCCGCGGGCGGATCACCGACGAGGT
The DNA here is from genome assembly GCA_964629825.1 of uncultured Actinomycetota bacterium. Taxonomy (GTDB): domain Bacteria; phylum Actinomycetota; class Nitriliruptoria; order Euzebyales; family Egibacteraceae; genus CAZVUW01. The sequence goes on along the minus strand of CAZVUW010000011.1, from coordinate 26,909 downwards.
CGTGATGCGCGGCAGCGACGTGCTGTACGCCTTCCCGCCCGTGCTGATGGCCATCCTGCTGAGCGCGACCTTCGGGCCCGGCACGGCCGCGGCGATGATCGCGATCGGCGTCGCCTACGTCCCGGTGATCGCCCGCATCACGCGCGGCGCGGCGCTCGGCGTGCTCCAGCGCGAGTTCGTCCTGGCGGCGCGGGCGTACGGGCGCGGGCGCGGCTTCGTCTTCGTGCGCCACGTGCTGCCGAACATCTCCTCGGTCCTGATCGTGCAGGCGACGGTGATGTTCGCCCTTGCCATCCTGGCCGAGGCCGCCCTGTCCTACCTCGGCATCGGGACCCAGCCCCCGACGCCGTCGTGGGGCCGGATGCTGCGTGAGTCGCAGACCTACCTGACCATCGCCCCCCTGCTCGCGGTGTGGCCGGGCGTTGCCATCGCGCTCAGCGTGCTGGGCTTCAACCTGCTGGGCGACGGGCTGCGCGACCGCCTCGATCCCCGACTCGCCCGGATGCGGTCATGAGCGGCTCAAGTAGCGCCAGCGGTAGCCGCCCGATGTTGAGCGGCTCAAGTAGCGCCAGCGGTAGCCGCCCGATGTTGAGCGGCTCAAGTAG
>CAZVUW010000011.1:0-26204 GCA_964629825.1 uncultured Actinomycetota bacterium | reverse complement strand
CGCCAGCGGTAGCCGCCCGATGTTGAGCGGCTCGGGTAGCGTGAGCAGCGCGATGGTCAGCCGGACCGCTCCGGGCACCTCCGACCGACGTGCCAGCGGCGTGTCGGTGCGCGATCTGCACGTGTGGGTCGGCGACGGCGTGGCGGCAGTGGCCGGGGTCACCTTCGACATCCGCCCGGGCGCCCGCGTCGGGCTGATCGGCGAGTCCGGCAGCGGCAAGACCCTGACGGCGCTGTCGATCATGGGGCTCCTGCCCGACGGGGTGCGCGCCAGCGGCGTGGTGGAGCGCGACGGCGTGAACCTGCTGACCCTGCCGGAGGAGCGCATCTGCGAGCTCCGCGGCGACCGCATGGGCATGGTCTTCCAGGAGCCGATGAGCGCCCTCAACCCGCTCATGCGCGTCGGCGATCAGGTCGCCGAGACGCTGCGGCTGCACCGCGGGATGAGCAAGCGCGCCGCGCGCGCCCGTGCCGTGGAGCTGCTCGCCCAGGTGCAGATGCCCGACCCTGCCGTGAAGGCGCGCTCCTACCCGCACCAGCTCTCGGGCGGCCAGCGCCAGCGGGCCGTGATCGCCACCGCCATCGCCTGCGGGCCGGACCTGCTGATCGCCGACGAGCCGACCACCGCGCTGGACGTCACGGTGCAGGCGCAGATCCTGGTCCTTCTGGACCGCCTCGTGCGCGAGCAGGGCATGGCGCTGCTGCTGATCACCCACGACCTGCCGGTGGTGGCAAGCCTCTGCGACGAGGTGCTGGTCATGTACGGCGGCGAGATCGTCGAGAGCGGACCGACGCACGAGGTGTTCGCCAACCCGCGGCACCCCTATACGGCCGGACTCCTCGCTGCCATCCCGCAGATCGAGCGCGGCACGCCGCATCGGCCACGCCGGCTCGACACCATCCCGGGCAACGTGCCGGCCGCCGGCCAGTTCCCCGCCGGCTGCGTGTTCCGGGATCGCTGCGACCGCGCCGACGAGCAGTGCCTCACGAAGCCGGCGCTCGAGGGCGAGGGCCGACAGGTCCGCTGCTGGCACCCGGTGGAGCGGGAGGCGTCATGACCGCCTTCGAGTCCCACGCAGAGGCGACGGCCGTGGCGGAGCGGGAGCCGCTGCTCGAGGTCCAGCACCTCGACCGCAGCTTCCTGCTTCCGCGCCGCTCGCTGACCGGGCCGCGGGAGCGCCTGCACGCGGTGCGCGACGTCAGCCTCACCCTGCGCCGCGGCGAGCGGCTGGGGATCGTCGGCGAGTCCGGGTCGGGCAAGTCGACGCTCGCACGCATGCTGGTGGCGCTGGACCGGCCTGACAGCGGCTCGATCCGCTACCTCGGCCAGGACATCACCGGGTTGAACGAGCGCCAGCTGCGCGCCTTCCGGCGGGACTGCCAGATCGTCTTCCAGGACCCGGTCGGCTCGCTCGACCCGCGCATGAAGGTGGGCTCGATCATCACCGAGCCGCTGCGCGCGCTGGGTGTCGAGGGCGACCCCCGCGACCGGCTCGCCGAGCTGCTCACCGCGGTCGGACTGTCGATGGAGGCGGCGGACCGCTATCCGCACGAGTTCTCCGGCGGCCAGCGCCAACGCATCGCGATCGCCCGGGCCCTCGCTCCCCGGCCCAAGGTCCTCGTCGCCGACGAGCTGGTCAGCGCCCTGGACGTGTCGGTGCGCGCCCAGATCCTGAACCTGCTGTTCGACCTGGGCGAGTCCTACGACCTCACCCTGGTGCTGATCTCCCACGACCTGTCTGTGGTCCACCGGGTGTGCGACCGCGTGGCGGTGATGTACCTCGGCTCGGTGGTCGAGCTCGGACCGACCGGGGCGCTGTTCGAGGACCCGGAGCACCCATACACACGGGCTCTGCTCGAGGCCATCCCGACCCTGGACAGCGGCCTGCCGACACCGCCGCCGCCGGTCCACGAGACGCAGGCGCGGGGGGACGCGAGCTCGTCCTGTGCCTACACCCCGCGCTGCCCGCTGGTGCACGAGCGCTGCCATCGCGAGGCGCCTGCGCTGCGCGGCCCGGCCGGGATGGGTGAGGCCGAGCACCTGGCGGCCTGCCACCTGGCCTTCGAACCGACCAGCACCCAGGAGGACGTCCGGCGATGAGGCTGCAGGACAAGGTGGCGGTGGTCACCGGCGGCGCCAGCGGGATCGGGCTGGCCTGCGTCACGCGCATGGCCGAGGAGGGCGCCCGCGTCGTGATCGCAGACATCGACGCCGAGGCCGCGAGCGCGGCCGCCAGCCGCCTCGACCCGGACGGGGCACGGGTCATCGGCGTCGGCTGCGACGTCTCCCGGAAGGCTGACTGCGAGGCCGCCGTCGCCGCCGCGGTCGAGCGCTTCGGCGGCCTCGACATCCTGCACGCGAACGCCGGCGTGCCGTTCGCCGGGCCGTTCGAGGAGGTCGACGAGGCGACCCTCGATCGGGTGCTCGACGTCAACCTGAGGGGGGCGTTCCTGTCCGCGCAGGCGGCGGTGCCCCCGCTGCGCGAGCGGGGCAGCGGGAGCATCGTCTTCACCAGCTCGCTCCAGGGCGTGCGGGCGCGACCCGGGTTCACGCCCTACACGGCGGCCAAGCACGGGGTGGTGGGGCTGATGCGCGGCCTGGCCCTGGAGCTCGCCCCGCACGGCGTGCGCGTGAACGCGGTGCTGCCCGCGCCGACCGACACGCCGATGCTCACGAGGTTTCTGCCCGGCATGGCCGACGACCCGGCGGAGGCGCGGGAGCGCTTCCGGGCGTCGGTGCCGCTGGGACGGCTGGCACAGCCGGAGGACATCGCCAACGGCGTCGTGTGGCTGGCCTCGGACGAGGCCCGCATGGTCACGGGCCACACGTTGATGTTGGACGGGGGGATCACTGCGGGTTGAGCTGGGCAGGCCGTCCGGCCGCAGGCCGGACCGACAAGAGCTGGGACCGCCACAAGGGCGGCCTGGACACTAGGGAGGGACGAAACGATGGGAACACGAATGCTCCGCCTGGTGGCGTTGCTCGCCGCCATGCTGCTTCTGGCCGCCGCCTGCGGTGACGTCAGTGACGACCTGAGCGGTGACGAGGCCACCGACGAGGCCACCACGGAGGAGGAGGCCGAAGAGGAGCCCGCCACCGAGGAGCCGACCGCCGAGGAGACCGAGACCGCCGACGAGGGTGGTGGCGCCGTCGACGACGGCGTGGTGGACATCGGCCTGACGCTGGAGCCCCCGACGCTGGACTTCACCGCCAACTCGGCGGCCGCGATCCCTGAGGTCGTCCTCTACAACGTGATGGAGACCCTGGTCGAGATCGGCGCCGACGGCGAGATCCTGCCGCTCCTCGCGGAGGACTGGGAGCGCTCCGACGACGGCACCCAGTACACCTTCCACCTGGTCGAGGCCACCTTCCACGACGGCACCCCGCTGACCGCGGACGACGTGGTGTTCAGCTTCGAGCGGGCGATGGATCCGGAGACCGCGCACCCGTTCGCGACCAACTTCGAGGTGGTCGAGTCGGTCACCGCCGTCGACGACCGCACCGTCGAGGTCACGCTCAGCCGCAACAGCAACGACTGGCTGTTCAACATGGGCCGCAGCCCCGGGATCATCTACTCCGAGGAGCACGTCGACTCCCTGGCCGAGGCCCCCATCGGCACGGGCCCGTTCCGCATCGACCAATGGGTCCGCGGCGACCGCATCGAGCTGGTCCGAAACGACGACTACTGGGGTGAGGCCCCCGCCGCGGAGCGCGTCGCGTACCGCTACATCGAGGACCCCAACGCCCTCACCAACGCGATGCTGTCCGGCGAGCTGGACGTCATCGCCCGCGTGACCGCCCCCGAGCTGATGAGCCAGTTCGAGGAGGACGACAGCTTCCAGGTCCTGGAGGGCCTGTCGGACGGCGAGGTCATCTTCACGCTGAACAACGCGGCGCCGCCGCTGGATGACGTCCGCGTGCGCCAGGCCATCACGCACGCGATCGACCGCGCGGGCGTGCGCAACACCACCTACGCCGGCTACGGCGCGCTGATCGGCTCGCACGTGCCGCCGCAGGACCCCTGGTACATCGACCTGACCGACACCTACCCGTACGACCCCGACCGCGCTCGCCAGCTGCTCGAGGAGGCCGGCTACGGCGACGGCCTGACGCTGACGGCGAAGCTGCCGCCGCCGCCCTACGCCCGCCGCGGCGGCGAGGTCATCGCCGGTCAGCTCGCCGAGGTCGGGATCACCCTGAACCTCGAGAACGTCGAGTGGGCGCAGTGGCTGGAGGAGGTCTTCGGCGAGAGCAACTTCGAGACCACGATCGTCGCGCACGTCGAGCCGCGCGACATCTTCCAGTTCGGCAACCCCGACTACTACTGGAACTACGACAACCCCGAGGTCGCCGACCTGATCGACCAGGCCGACGGGGCGCCCGACGAGGCCGACCGCGACGCCGCCTACCAGCAGGTCCAGACGATCATCGCCGAGGACGCGGTCGTCGTCTGGCTCTACCTGCTGCCCGAGCTGGCCGTCATCAAGGACGGCATCGGCGGCTACAACCCCGACCGCCTCGCCGGGTCGATCAACGTCACCGACCTCGAGCTGTAGGAGGTAGCTCCCATGTCCGCGACCCAGCTGTCGCCGCTGCCCGCACCCGCCGGTCTGGCGGTCGGCGACGGCTGGGTCGACCCCGGGCGCTGGGAGCCGGTCCGGTTCCCCTACGACGGCTCCGAGGTGGCGAGCGCGCCGGTGGGCGGCGTCACCGAGGCCGAGCAGGCCCTGGCCGCCGCTGCCGCCGCCCGCCGCGAGGTGGCGTCGCTGCCGACCCATCGGCGGCGCGCGATCCTGCGCGCCGTGGAGGCGCGCATCGCCGAGCAGGCCGACGAGCTCGCCGAGCTGCTCGTCCTCGAGACCGGCAAGCCGCTGGTGGACTGCCGCATCGAGGTGGCCCGCACCCGCACCACCTTCGAGGTCGCCGCCGACGAGGCCGGCCGCATCTCGGGCGAGACCATCCCGCTCGACCTCAGCCCCGCCGGCGAGGGCATGACGGGCTTCTGGGTGCGCAAGCCGATCGGCGTCGTCGTCGGCATCACCGGCTTCAACTACCCGCTGCTGCTCGCCGCGCACAAGGTCGCCCCAGCGCTGGCAGCGGGCTGCCCGATCATCGTCAAGCCGGCCCCGGCCACGCCGCTCGCGACGCTCCACCTCGCACGCCTTCTGCGAGAGTGCGGGGCGCCGCCGTCGGCGGTGCAGGTCGTGACCGGCGATGTCGAGGTCGGCGACCTGCTGGTGCGCGACGAGCGCAGCGCGGCGATCTCCTTCACCGGCTCGGCGGCGGTCGGTCACGCCATCGCGGCGAACGCCGGCGCCAAGAAGGTGATCCTCGAGCTCGGCTCCAACGCCGCCCTGCTGGTGGCGGCGGACGCCGACCTCGACCGCGCGGCCGACGCGTGCGTCCGCGGTGGCTACTACGCCTCGGGTCAGGCCTGCATCGCGGTGCAGCGCGTGCTGGTCGAGGCTCCGGCATATGAGCGGGTGGCCGAGCGCGTCGCCGCGGCGGCCGCCCGGCTCCCGGTCGGCGATCCCCGGCTCGAGTCGACCCGGGTCGCGCCCCTGATCAGCCCCGCGGCCACCGCGCGGGTGAACGAGTGGCTCGACGAGGCCCTGCAGGCGGGCGCGCGACTGCTGGCCGGTGGGCCGGTCGCCGAGGGACAGCCGCTCGGACCCACCGTCGTCGCCGACGTGCCGTCCGGCTGCCGGCTGTGGGATGAGGAGGTCTTCGGGCCGGTCGTGGCCCTGCGACCGGTCGAGTCGTTCCAGGCGGGGCTCGAGGCGGTCAACGACAGCGCCTACGGGCTGCACGCCAGCGTGTTCACCCGCGATCTCGGCAACGTCCTGGCCGCCGTGGACGCTCTGGAGGTCGGCGGCGTGGTCGTGAACGAGGTGCCCGGCTTCCGCGCCGACAACATGCCCTACGGCGGGGTGAAGCGCTCGGGCACCGGACGCGAGGGACCGCGCTTCGCGATCGAGGAGCTCACCGTGACCAGGATGGTGCTGATCAGACCATGACCGCCGAAGCCCTGCACCGCTACGACGGTGCCATCGACCGCGACGCCCTGATCGACTTCTGCCGGGAGCTGGTGCGCATCCCCAGCGTGAACCGGCCGGAGGCCGGCCTCAGCGAGGAGCCCGCCGCCCAGGCCGTCGCCGAGCAGATGCGAGCGTTCGGCTGGGAGCCGGTGATCGAGGAGGTCGTCCCGGGCCGGCCCAACGTCCATGCCGTCCTGGAGGGCGACCGCCCCGGCCCCACCCTGCTGTTCGAGGGGCACACCGACGTCGTCAGCGAGGGCGACCCCGCCACCTGGTCATATGACCCGTTCGGCGCCGAGATCGTCGACGGGCGCCTGTACGGCCGCGGCTCGGCGGACATGAAGGCAGGTGTCGCCGCGATGCTCCACGCCGCCGACGCGGTGACCCGCTCCGGCTCGTTCCCCGGCCGGATCGTCGTCGCGGCCCTGGTGGACGAGGAGGGCATGATGCTCGGCGTCAAGGACTTCGTGGCGCGCGGGCACGCCGCCGGCATCGACGGTGCCATCGTCTGCGAGCCGGAGGGCGGAGAGGTCTGCACCACCCAGAAGGGCGCCCTGCGGCTGCTGATCCGGGCGCGCGGGCGGATGGCCCACGGGGCGATGCCGCACCAGGGGCGCAACCCCGTCGCCGCCCTGTCCGAGCTGCTCACCCGGGTGCGCGCCGTCGAGGCTGAGCTGCACGCAGACCCGGGGACTCACCCCCACCTCGGCAAGACCTTCCTGACCCCGACGGTGTTCGCGGCCGGCGAGCTGCCGCAGCTCAACGTCATCCCCCGCGATGCGGAGGCGGCCCTTGACGTGCGCACCATCCCGGCGGTCGACCACGGGGAGCTGCTGGGGCGACTGCGCTCCGAGGCGGCGGCCGTCACGGAGGAGACCGAGGTGTCGTTCGACATCTCGGTGATCGAGGAGCGGCCCAGCACCGAGACCGCGCTCGACGAGCCCGTCGTCCAGGCCGTGCTGGCGGCCCACGAGGCGGTGACCGGCACCACCGCCCGCATCGGCGGCGTGCCCGGGGCGACGGACGGCACCATCCTGTGGCGCGACGCCGGCATCCCGGTGGTGGTGTACGGGCCGGGCGACAAGTGGATCGCGCACCAGGTCGACGAGCACGTGGAGATAGACGACCTGGTTGCGGCGGCGGAGGTCTACGTCGAGGCGGCGACGCGCTTCCTCAACCGCTAGCGGCCGTCGCGCTGGTCCTCCAGCTGCTCCTGCCGCTCCTCGCGGGCCTCCAGCTCCTCCTCGACCGCGTCGCTGCGCTCGGGGAGCTGGTCGCCGATGGCGGGCAGCCGTGCGCCCACGACGGCGATCACCACCGCGACGATGAGCAGCGCCGCGAGCAGGGAGCCGAGGATCTGGGGAGCACGCGGCGGTTCCGAGGTCATGTCGAGCCCCGCAGGAGGAAGGCCCCGGCCGACGTCAGCCAGGTGGCGATCATCAGGGTCAGCACGCCGACGCCGAGCACCGGCAGCAGGCGCCCGAGGGAGCGCCAGATGTGCAGCACCGCCAGCTTCAGCGCGAGGACGACGACCAGGGCCGTGCTGAGCGCGCTGTGCCAGCCCGCGCGGCCGTCCGGACCAGGCGCGCCCGCGCGGACGCTGTCCTCGAACCCGTGGACGACCAGGCACATGAAGCCCACCAGAAGCACCAGGGCCACGATGACGTCCCCGACCGTGCGGTGGGTGACGGCGGCGCTGCTGCTCGACAGGAAGGGCAGGCGGGCGCGCCCGTACACGACCACCGCCAGGAGCGCCTGGTAGACCGCGAGCGCCGTCACGACCGAGGTGAGCACGATCTTCGTCGCGGTCACGTGCCCGCCGGTGACCAGCTCGACGAGGTCTTCCACGCGCCCTCCTTCGACGGTGCGGTGTCCAACGTGCCTCAGCGATGTTCGATTGGGAAGCATGCTGGCTGTGCCCAGTCCCCGATGAGGCCGAAAAGCCCCTACCTGTCCAAAGCAATCCGGAGGTCGGATGTTCGTCTTCTTCTACAACCGCCTCGGCTGCCTGGGATCGCTTCTGGTGTCCGCCGTCGGGACGATCCTCCTGATACTGCTCCTGCGGGCGTGCAGCACGTGACAGGAACATCGCCCTAACCCTTTACACCTCTCCAACCTCGTGGGAGGCTCCCCGCGAGCGCGGGGCGACCCGCGGCAACACCTGTGTGGGCCCAGGGTCTTCTGCCTGGAACGGGACGACTCGCGCTCTCTTTTCGAGGACAACCAGGAGAGAGGGAGACATGAGACGAATTCGTCTGGGGATCGCGCTCGCTGCGCTGCTATCCCTGATGGCGCTGCTCGTGCCGGGGGGAGCAGTAGCGCAGGCCGCGTCGGTCCCCTATGCCGACAGGCTCGCCGATGAGGCGGTGACGTCGCGGATCAACATGGATCGGGCGCTCGCCGATCTGGAGTACTACACGATGGAGATCGGTCCTCGGCTGGGCGGTACTCCGGCCGAGAACCAGGCGGCGCAGTGGCTGGCCTCCCAGCTGGAGGAGCTGGGCTATGAGGTGTGGCTGCAGCCGTTCGCGGCATCGAACAAGGTCGTGTCCACCGTGGACATCCCGGACGGGCCGCGGCCCTACGGCCGGGCGCTGCAGGGCGGCGCGGCGGCCAACGGCCGCTTCACCGAGGGTGAGACCATCACGGCCGGGCTGGTCGACGCCGGCACGGGTCTGACCCCCGAGGACTTCCCCGCCGACACCGCCGGGAAGATCGCGATCATCACCTACGGCGCCAACAACACCGAGCGCAACACCCAGGTGGCCAACGCGATCGCCGCCGGTGCGGTTGGTGTGATCTACACCCGCCCGCAGGCCACTCCCTTCGACCCGTCCATCACCACGCCGGTGAACATCCCCGTGCTCGGGATGGGTAACGGCCAGGGCGCCTACCTGCGCACCCGCGTCGGCGCCGGGCTGGGCGATGTGACCATCGACACCCGCCGCTACACGAACCTGACCTCCTACAACGTGTTCGCGTCCAAGGCTCCGACCCACCCGCTGCCCAGCGAGGAGGAGCCCAAGATCGCGCTCATCAGCGCCCACTACGACTCCGTCCGCGGCGCACCCGGCGCCAACGACGACGGCTCGGGCACGCTGCTGACCCTGGAGCTGGCCCGTGTGTTCGCCGACCTGCCCACCGCCCGCGAGATCCGCTTCGCGTTCTGGGGCGCCGAGGAGCAGGGCCTGATCGGCTCCAACTTCTACGTCAACAACGCGCCCGCCTCCGAGCTGGACCGCTACATCGGCCAGTGGCAGAACGACATGGTCGGCACCAGCTGGGAGCCCGCCGACCGCTACAACCTGCTCGCCGTCGACGGCCAGCCCAACCTGGTCAACCAGTCCGTGGCGGCCGCCGCCCAGCGGCTTGGCTACGACGACGTCGTCATCGGCCCGATCGTGCGTGGCGGCAGCGACCACGTGCCCTTCCACAACCGCGGCATCCCCTCCGGCAACTTCAGCTGGCGGCCGGAGTCCGGCCCGGGCAACCTCGAGCCGCAGTACCACACCCCCGAGGACACCATCGCCAACAACATCAGCCCCACCCGCTGGCGCATGTCCATGGAGATGATCGGCACCTCCGTCTACAGCGAGGTGCGCCTCGGCTTCGAGACGCTCGCCGGTGAGGTCGACCACCTGGTCGCCAGCGGCGGCATCACCGAGGGGATGGAGGGCAAGATCCGCAACGCCCTGGCTCAGGCGGAGGCGTGGCTGGAGCTTGACCACAAGTTCCTCCCCGCGCTCAGCCACCTCGACCGCGCGATCCACCTGCTGCTGTGGCAGGCGGACGTCATCGAGAACAAGAACAAGCCCAACCAGGGCGACGCCGACGGCTTGAGGGCGCTGGCTGCGCTCATCCAAGCCTTCCAGGACCAGCTGCGCGGCTAGCGCCGGCAGCACGGGCGGCGGCTCACGAGTCCGCGCCGCCGCCCGCACGGTCCTGATGGGGAGCGTCTGCGGGCGCTCCCCTTTCCTTTGTGCGTGCGGAGCGTCCGCCCGGCTCTGGGGCGACCCGTTAGGCTGCGCGGCGGGGAGGCGCCATCTCGGCCTCCCTCCCGTCTGCGGAGGACCGTGGTCTTCTTCGTCGTGCTGGTCATCATCAGCTGGAACCGCGACCAGGCCACCGCGGCCGGCGGAGGTAAGGACATGAGCGCTGAGCCCGACCGCGACCACATCCGGTGCGGCGGTCCGCCCGAGGGGCCGCCGCTGCTGCTCCTGCATGGGCTCGGTGCCACCGGCGGCGTGTGGGAGCGCGTCTGCCAGCTGGCCGAGGAGCGCTGGCCCGGACCATGGTTCGCGCCCGACCTGTCCGGCCATGGACGCGCGCCGCGCAGTGAGCGCTACAGCTTCGGGGCCTATGCGGCCGAGGTGGCGCCGCTGCTGGCCGGCTCCGAGCCGGGCGTTGTGGTCGGGCACTCCATGGGCGGCGTGGTCGCGCTGGCGCTGGCCAGCGGCTGGTTCGGCCCCGCCGTCCGCGCCTGCATCGGCGTCGGCATCAAGGTGTCGTGGAGGGAGGAGGAGCTCGCCGGCGCCGCCGCCCTGGCAGCCAAGCCCGCGCGCACGTTCGACAGCGCCGAGGAGGCGACGGCCCGCTACCTGCGCGTGTCCGGCCTGGAGGGCCTCGTCACCCCCGACGCCGCCATCGCGGCCGAGGGCATCGCGCCGCACGACGGCGGCTGGCGGCTGGCGCACGACCCGCGCTCGTTCGCGGTCGGCGCCCCGGACATGGCCGGTCTGATCGCGGCCGCGCGCGGCGAGGTGCTGCTGGCCGCGGGCGAGCACGATCCGATGTGCACGCCGGCGGCTCTGGCCGCGCTCCCCGCGCGCACGATGGTGCTGGACGGCCTCGGCCACAACGCGCACGTGGAGGACCCTGAGGCGGTCTGGCGGCTGATCGCGGCCACCGCGGGAGTCGGCGGAGCCGGCTAGACGCTGGGAGAATGCGGGCATGGAACCGCTTTACACCGTCGCCAGCGCGCGTGCGCTGATGCCGGAGGTGCTCCAGCGCGCGGAGCGCATCGCCACGCTCCGCGCCGACCTGGCCGAGGCGCGGATGCGGCCCTCCCCGGACGGCCCCGGACTCCCGGAGCTCAAGTCCATGGAGGCCCACCTCCAGGAGGCGATCGACTGGTTCGGCGAGCAGGGGATCGAGGTGAAGGGCCTGGCGCCATTGCTGATCGACTTCCCCGCCGAGCTCGACGGTGAGCCGGTGCTGCTGTGCTGGCTGGAGAACGAGCCCGAGCTGGACTGGTACCACCCCGTCCAGCTCGGCTTCCTGGGCCGGCGCCGCCTGGGATGGCGCACGAGCTGACGTGCCACGCCTGCTGCTGGCGCTGCTCGCCGCGCTGCTCGCAGGCTGCTCCGGATCGACCGCGCGGGGACAGGACCCCGGCAGCGGGGAGGTCGTGGTGTTCGCAGCGGCTTCTCTCACCGAGGCCTTCAGCGTGCTCGCGGAGTCGTTCGAGGCCGATCACCCGGGCGCCGAGGTGGTGCTGAACCTGGGCGGCAGCAACCGGCTGGCGGCCCAGCTGCTGTCGGGCGCGCCGGGAGATGTGTTCGCCGCCGCCGACGAGCGGCAGATGGAGCGCGTCGCCGAGGGCGGCCTGCTCGCTGGTGAGCCGACGGTGCTCGCCCGCAACCGGCTTGCCATCGCGGTCGAGCGCGGCAACCCCCTGGGGGTGCGCGGTCTGGCGGACCTCGCGCGCCCCGAGCTGGTCGTCGTGCTGCCCGACGAGGAGGTGCCGGCGGGGCGGCTTGCGGCCGCGGCGCTGGCCTCGGCGGGCGTGCGGGTCACACCGGCTTCGCTGGAGCCGGACGTGCGCTCGGCCCTGTCACGGGTCGCCCTTGGCGAGGCGGACGCCGCTGTGGTCTATGCCAGCGATCTGGTCGGAAGCGAGGTCCAGGGGATCGAGATTCCGGCGGAGCACAACCGCGAGACCTCCTACCCGATCGCCGTGCTGAGCTCCGGCGCCAACCGCTCAGCGGCGGAGGCGTTCGTGGAGCACGTGCTGTCCGAGCAGGGGCGCGCCGCCCTCGAGCGCTCGGGGCTGATGCGACCGTGACCGGCAGCCCGAGGCGCTCACCGCTGCCGGGCGTCCTGTCCGTGCTCGCGGCCATCGCGGTGGCGCTGCTGGTGCTGCCGCTGATCGGGCTCGCGACCAGGGCGCCGTGGGGGCGGCTGCTCGAGCTGCTGGGCGATCCGGCGGTCCGGTCCAGCCTGCGCCTGTCCCTGATCGCGTCGCTGCTCGCCCTCGGGCTGTCGACGGTCCTGGGGGTGCCGCTGGCCTGGGTGCTCGCGCGTCTCAGCTTCCCCGGCAAGCGCATCCTGCGGGCGCTGTGCGTGCTGCCGATGGTGCTGCCGCCCGTGGTGGGGGGTGTGGCGCTGCTGACCGCCTTCGGCCGCCGCGGCCTGATCGGCCGATTCATCGCCGAGGCGACCGGCGTCACCATCCCGTTCAGCCTGGCGGGTGTCGTCCTGGCGGCGACGTTCGTGTCGATGCCGTTCCTGGTCGTCACGGTCGAGGCCGGGCTGCGCACGATGGAGCGGCGCTACGAGGACGCCGCCGCCACGCTCGGAGCGGGCCGCTGGGTGGTCCTGCGGCGCGTGACGCTGCCGCTGATCGCGCCCTCACTGGGGGCGGGCATGGCGCTGTGCTGGGCCCGTGCGCTGGGCGAGTTCGGAGCCACGATCACCTTCGCGGGCAACCTGCCGGGGCGGACGCAGACCATGCCGCTGGCGGTCTACCTGCAGCTCGAGTCCGACCCCGATGTGGCGGTTCTGCTGTCGCTGCTCCTGCTGGCGATCTCGGTGGCGGTGCTCGTCGGCCTGCGCGGCCGCTACCTGGGCGTGACGCAGCGATGAGCGGGACCCGCGCCCGATGAGCGCGCCGGGGCTCGAGGCGCGCGTCGGCGTCCGGGCCGGCGGGTTCGCGCTGGACGCGTCCGTGTCCTGCGCACCCGGAGAGGTGCTGGCGGTCCTCGGTCCGAACGGCGCCGGCAAGACGACCCTGCTGCGAGTCCTGGCCGGTCTGCAGCGCCTGGATCTCGGCAGCGTCCGCCTCGAGGCTCGCGTGCTGGAGGACACCTCGGTCGGGCTTAGGTTGCCACCCGAGGAGCGCTCGGTCGCGATGGTCCATCAGGACCTGCTGCTGTTCCCGCACCTGAGCGTGCTCGCCAACGTCGCCTTCGGACCGCGCGCGCGTCGGCGTTCGCGCGCAGAGGCCAACCGGGTGGCGGCCCGATGGCTGGAGCGCATGGGCTTGGCCGAGCTGGCACCGCGGCGCCCGCACGAGCTGTCCGGCGGCCAGGCGCAGCAGGTCGCGCTGGCGCGCGCACTGGCGACCGAGCCCGATCTGCTGCTCCTCGACGAGCCCATGTCCTCCCTGGACGTAGCCGCGCGCCTAGACGCCCGGCGTCGCCTGGGCCAGCACCTGCGCGCCTTCGCCGGCCCGTGCGTCCTGGTCACGCACGACCCGCTGGAGGCCCTGACCCTCGGCGACCGCCTGGCCGTGCTCGAGGCCGGGCGGATCACGCAGGTCGGCAGCCCAGCCGAGGTGACCCGCCGGCCCCGCTCCCCTTGGGCTGCGCAGCTGGTCGGCCTCAACCTCTACCGGGGCCGCGCGCATGACGGCCGGGTCGACGTGGGCGGAGCCGCCCTTCACGTGGCCGCCGGCTCCGTCCACGGTGAGGTGTTCGCGGTCGTCCACCCCCGTGCCGTCGCACTGCACCGCCGCAAGCCCGAGGGCAGCCCGCGCAACGTCTGGCAGGCCGAGGTCGCGGGCATCGACACGCTCGGCGACCGCGTGCGCGTGCACCTCTCGGGGGTTCTGCCGATCACCGCCGAGGTGACGGCGGCCTCGGTGGCAGACCTGGAGCTCGGTGCCGGCGGGACGGTCTGGGTGTCGGTCAAGGCGACCGAGGTGGACACCTATCCGGCCTGACGCGCCGCGCCTCGCCGCTTCGCCCACAGGCGCCGCGCCGGGTGTCACAGCGCCCGTGCATACTCGCCGCAAGAGCTGGGAGCTGCCACGTGCTGCACATCCATCGCGCTGAGCGCGCCGACCGGCTGGTCGAGGCCCTCGCCGGGATCCTGTCCACCCCGCTGGAGGATCCGCTGGCGACCGAGGTCGTGGCCGTGCCGACCCGCGGCGTGGAGCGCTGGCTGAGCCAGTCGCTCAGCCACGTGCTGGGGGCGACCAGCGGCGGCGACGGCGTCTGCGCCAACGTCGCGTTCCCCTCGCCCGCCAGCCTCATCACGGCCGCGGTCGCGCAGGCCACCGGCATCGAGCCCGCCAGCGACCCCTGGCTGCCGGAGCGCTCGCTGTGGCCGCTGCTCGAGGCGGTCGAGGAGTCGCTCGGCGAGCCCTGGCTCGCGCCGTTGGCGGCGCATCTCGGCGCGCGCGAACGGCAGGCCACCGACGGCCGGACGGTGGAGCCGGGCGAGGACCGTGGGCGGCAGGACCGGCGGCTGGCCGCCGTCCGTCACCTCGCCGACCTGTACGACCGCTACGCGCTGCACCGGCCCGCGATGCTGCGCGCGTGGGCCGAGGGGCGCGACGTCGGCGGGGACCAGGCGCCGCTCGCCCGCGACGTCGCCTGGCAGGCCGAGCTGTGGCGCCGTCTGCGGGCGCGGCTGGAGGCCCCCAGCTTCGCGGAGCGGCTGGCGGACGCCTGCCGGCGGCTCGCGGAGAACCCCGGGGCGGTCGACCTGCCGGCGCGCTTCTCGATCTTCGGGCTGACGCGGCTGGCGGCCAGCGCGGTCGAGGTGCTCGGCGCCCTGGCGACGCAGCGCGACGTCCATCTGCACCTTCTGCACCCGTCGCCGGCGCTGTGGCGGGAGATCGCCGCGCTCGACCATGTGCGCGGCATCGTCCCGCGCCGGGAGGATCTGACCGAGGGGACCGCGCGCAATCCGCTGCTCGGCACCTGGGGCCGCGATGCGCGCGAGCTCCAGCTGGTCCTGTCCGGCGCCGCGCGGGCGCGCGACCACCACATCGACGCGGAAGAGGACGACCGGGCCGAGCCGACCTTGCTCGAGCGGCTTCAGGCCGACGTCAGGGCTAACCGCGCCCCGGTCGGTGAGCCGCTGACCGGTGATGCCGACCGCCGTCCCCTGCTGGACCCCTCCGACCGCAGCGTTGCGGTGCACTCCTGCCACGGCCGCGGCCGACAGGTCGAGGTGCTGCGCGACGCGGTGCTGCACCTCCTGGCGGACGACCCGACCCTGGAGCCGCGGGACATCATCGTCATGTGCCCGGACATCGAGGCCTTCGCCCCGTTGATCCACGCGACCTTCGCGGCCGGTGAGCAGACCGACGAGCTCCCGGCGGCCGACGCGGACGGCCGACGCCTGCCCGACCTGCAGGTGCGGCTCGCGGACCGCTCGCTGCGCCAGACCAACCCGCTGCTGGGGGGGCTGTCGGCGCTGCTGGAGCTGGCGGCGGGGCGGGCGACCGCCTCGGAGGTGCTCGACTTCGCCGGCCGCGAGCCGGTCCGTCGCCGCTTCGGCTTCGATGACGACGACCTCGCCCGCTGCGAGCGCTGGGTGGCCGAGACGGGCATCCGCTGGGGTCTCGACCGCGAGCAGCGCGCGCCGACCAGGGTGACGCTGGAGGACGGGACCTGGCGACGGGGGCTCGACCGTGTGCTGGTCGGTGTGGCCATGGCCGAGGATGATCAGCGCCTGTACAGCGGCGTGCTGCCGCTCGACGACGTGCACAGCGGCGACATCGACCTGGCCGGACGGCTCGCCGAGCTGCTCGACCGCCTGTCCGCGGCGCTGCGCGCGCTGTCCCGGCCCCAGCCGCTCGCCGACTGGCTCCAGGCGATCGAGGCCGCGTGCGACGCGCTGATGGCGACCAGCCCGGAGACGTCCTGGCAGCGCGCCGAGCTCGGCCGGCTGCTGTCGGACGTCCGCGACGAGGCCCGCGCCGGCGCCGCCGACTTCGACGCCGCCCTCAGCCTGGCGGAGATCCGCGACCTGCTGGCGGAGCGGCTGCGCGGCCGCGCAACCACGGCCGGGTTCCGCACCGGCCACATGACCGTCTGCACCCTGCTGCCGATGCGATCGGTGCCGCACCGCGTGGTCTGCCTGCTCGGCCTGGACGACGGCGTCTTCCCGCGGCGGGTGACACCCGACGGCGACGACCTCATCGGGCGGACGCCCCACGTCGGCGACCACGACCCGCGCAGCGAGGACCGGCAGCTGCTGCTCGACGCCCTGCTGGCGGCGCGCGAGCACCTCGTGATCACCTACGAGGGGCACGACGAGCGCACCAACGCGCCGCGGCCGCCGGCGGTGCCGATCGGAGAGCTGCTGGACGTCGTCGACGCGACGGTCAGGACCGCGGACGGCCGGCGCGCCCGTGAGCACATCCTGGTCCACCACCCGCTCCAGCCCTTCGACCCGCGCAACTTCCGTCCGGGGCTGACCGCCGACCCGCGTCCCTGGGGCTTCGACCCAACGGCGCTGGAGGGCGCGCTGGCGCTCACCGGCCAGCGCCACCAGCAGGGCGACTTCCTCCGCGAGCCCCTGCCCGCGCCGACCGAGGAGGCGGTCGAGCTCGACGAGCTGGTCCGCTTCGTCCAGCACCCGGTCCGGGCGTTCCTGCGTGGACGGCTGGGGGTCTCCCTGTACGAGGACGACGAGGAGCCGTCCGACGAGCTGCCGGTCGAGCTCGACAGGCTCGAGGAGTGGGCCCTCGGCCAGCGCCTGCTCGAGGCCCGGCTCGCGGGTGCCGACCCGGCGAGCATCCAGGCGGCCGAGCTGGCCCGCGGCACCCTCCCGCCCGGCAACCTGGCCCTGCCGGTGCTGCGGCGCATCGGCCCGCTGGTCGACCAGATCGCCGCCGCGGCCGCCGAGGTCCTGGATGAGCCCGCGCCGACCGAGGCGCACGAGGTCCTGGTCGAGCTGGGCCCGGGGCGAACGCTGGTGGGCACGGTCGGAGGCGTCCACGGCGACGTGCTGCGCGCCACGACCTACTCGCGGGTGGCGCCCAAGCACCGGCTCGTGGCGTGGGTGCGGCTGCTCGCCCTGACCGCGAGCCATCCCGACCGGGCCTGGCGGGCAGCCACCGTCGGACGTGGAGCTCGACCCGGCAGCGTCGCGATCGCCTCACTCCCACCGCTTGGCTCCGACCCGCCGGCCCGTGCCGAGCGCGCGCGGGCGCTGCTCCGGGACCTGGTGGATCTGCGCGACCGCGGGCTGCGCGAGCCGCTGCCGCTGTACTGCAAGACGTCGGCGGCGTGGGCCGACGCGCGCCTGCGGGGCCGCGGGCGATCGTCGCACGCGGCGGCTCAGAACGAGTGGGAGTCGGACTGGAACCGCCACGGCGAGGACGCCGAGCCGGAGCACCGGCTGGTCCTCGGCGGCACCGTCTCCTTCGGCACGCTCCTGGAGAACCCCGTGCGCGCCGACGAGACCGGACCGGGCTGGCCCGCCGACGAGTCCACGCGCTTCGGCCGCTACGCGCTGCGGCTGTGGGCACCGCTGCTGGAGGTCGAGGAGGTGCGTCAGCGGTGACGCGGCGTGCCAGCGCGCAGACCGCGCCGCCGTTCGACGTGTGCGGTCCGCTGCCCTCGGGGGTGACGGTCCTCGAGGCCAGCGCCGGCACCGGCAAGACCTTCACGATCGCCGCCCTGGTGGCCCGCTACGTCGCCACCACCACCTTCACGCTTGACCAGCTGCTGGTGATCACGTTCACCCGCATGGCGACGGGCGAGCTGCGCGAGCGGGTGCGCGAGCGGCTGGTCAGCGCCGAGCGCGGGCTGGCGCGCGCCCTCGCCGGCGCCGAGATCGACCAGGGCGACGACGTGCTGCGTCTGCTCGCCGACGCGGACCTCACCGAGCTCGACCTGCGGCGCCGCCGGCTCGCCACGGCGCTGGCCGACTTCGACGCGGCCACGATCTCGACCACGCACGGCTTCTGCCAGCACGTGCTCGGCAGCCTCGGCGTGGCCGGGGATGTGGAGCGGGACATCACCTTCCTCGAGGACCCGCGCGACCTGGTGCAGCAGGTGGTCAACGACCTGTACGTCCGCCGGTTCGCCGCCAGCGCCGACGAGCCGCTGCTGAGCCTCGACGAGGCGCTGCGGATCGCCGCGGTTGCGGTGGCCAACCCCAGCGCGCGGCTGGAGCCGGCCGCCGCCCCCCGCAGCACGCCGGAGGGGCTGCGCCGCTCCCTGGCCGAGGCGGTGCGGAGCGAGCTGGAGCGCCGCAAGCGGGCGTTGCGCGTCCTCACCTATGACGACCTGCTGACCCGCCTGGCGGAGACGCTGCGCGATCCGGTTCGCGGGCCGGCCGCCGCCGCACGGCTGCGCGAGCGCTATCGCGTCGCGCTGGTCGACGAGTTCCAGGACACGGATCCGGTCCAGTGGGACATCCTGCGGCTGGCCTTCGCGGGACCGGGGGCCGACACGACGCTCGTGCTGATCGGGGACCCCAAGCAGGCGATCTACGCCTTCCGCGGGGCGGACGTGCACGCCTACCTCGAGGCCAGCCGCTTCGCCGCCCGCGCCACGCTCGCCCGCAACTGGCGCAGCGACCAGGCGCTGATCGACGCCTACGACGCCCTGTTCGCCGGGGTGCGCCTGGGCCACGACGAGATCGAGTACCGAACGGTCGAGGCGGCGGAGGGAAACCGCTCCCCCGGTCTTCGTGGCGCGCCCGACCAGACGCCGCTGCGGGTCCGCTTCCTGGCCCGCGACGGCACGGTGACCCAGACCAGGAAGGGCTTCATCGCCAAGGCGGCCGGGCAGCGCCACATCGCCCAGGACCTGGCAGCGGATGTGGTGGGGCTGCTGTCCTCCGGCGCCGAGGTGCGGGATCCCGACGCGCCCGGCGGCTGGCGACCGCTGCGCCCCGGTCACCTGGCCGTCCTCGTGCGCACCAACAAGCAGGCGGTGCTGGTGCGCGAGGCGCTGGACGAGGTCCAGGTCCCCGCTGTGATCAACGGCGCCGGCAGCGTGTTCGCCACCGCTGCGGCCAACGAGTGGCTGCGCCTGCTCGAGGCGCTGGAGCGGCCGAGCTCGCCGGTCAGGGCGCGCGCGGTCGCACTCACCAGCTTCCTGGGCTGGGACGCCCGGCAGGTGGCCCTGAGCGACGACGACGCCTGGGAAGACGTCCACGGGCGCCTGCACCGCTGGGCCGACGTGCTCCGCCGCCGCGGCGTGGCCGCGCTGCTCGAGGACATCTCCGTCGGCGAGGGCCTGCCCTCACGCGTTCTCGCCCGGGTCGACGGCGAGCGCGAGCTCACCGACCTGCGTCACATCGGTCAGCTCCTGCACGCCGCAGCGGTCGAGGAGCAGCTCGGGGTGACGGCCCTGAGCGGGTGGCTGCGCCGGCGGGTCGCCGAGGCCGAGTCCGACACCGGCTCCGAGGAGCGCAGTCGCCGGCTTGAGTCCGACTCCGAGGCAGTCCAGGTCCTGACGATCCACCGCAGCAAGGGCCTGGAGTTCCCCGTCGTGTACGTGCCCTTCGCCTGGGAGGCGGGCTGGATCGACGAGAACGCGCCCGCCGTCTACCACGAGCGCGCCGCGGACGGCCGTCTGGAGCGCGTCATCGACGTCGGCATGGGCGGCCCGGACTTCCGCGAGCACCTGGACCGCCACATCGAGGAGCAGCGCGGCGAGGAGCTGCGGCTGCTCTACGTAGCCCTCACACGTGCCAAGCACCAGGCGGTGCTGTGGTGGGCCGGCTCGTGGGACTGCCGCGAGTCGCCGCTGTGCCGCCTGCTGTTCGCCCGCGCCGAGGCGGGGGGCGTTGAGCTGTCGACCGACCGGCCGCCCGACGACTCCGACGTGCTGGAGGTCCTCGGGGCGCTGGTCGCCGAGGCGCCCGGCTGCGTCAACGTCGCCCCCGCCACCGGCTGGGACGGACGCACCCACCAGGAGCCGCAACCCCCGCCCGCCGAGCTGACGGCGGCGCCCTTCGACCGCGGGCTTGACCGCTCCTGGCGGCGCGCCTCCTACAGCTCGATCATCGCCCAGACCGGCGAGTCCGCCGTCGCCAGCGAGCCGGAGGAGCCGCTGCGCACCGACGAGCCGCCCGCGGGGCCGGCGCCGCTCGACCAGGCTACGGACGCCGCGGTCGAGGCGGCAGCACCCGAGCCGCCGGACCCGGCCACCGGGCTGCTGGAGCTGCCCTCACCGCTGGCCGACCTCCCCGGCGGTGTGGACGTCGGCACCTTCGTGCACCGCGTGCTCGAGCACACCGACTTCGACGCCCAGCCGCTCGAGGCCGCCCTGCGCACCGCCGTGCACAAGGAGCAGCAGCGCTGGCCGATCCTCGGCGAGCACGTCGAGGACCTGGTGGCGGGCCTCGGCGCAGCGCTGCGCACGCCGCTGGGGCCGCTCGCCGGAGAGCGCACGCTCGCCGGGCTGCGCAGATCGGACCGGCTGGACGAGCTCTGGTTCGAGCTGCCCCTGGCCGGCGGGGACCGCCCAACGGGAGCGGTGTCGATCAGCGCGCTGGCCGAGCTGATGGAGTCCCATCTGGAGCCCACGGATCCGCTCGCGGGGTACCCGACGCGTCTGGCTGCCGCCGCCCCGAGCCTGGCCAGCCGTCTGCGCGGCTACCTGGTCGGCTCCCTCGACCTGGTGTGGCGGCAGGCGGATGAAGACGGCAGCGCCCGTTTCCTGGTGGCCGACTACAAGACCAACCGGCTCGGCCAGGACGGCCGACCGCTGGTGCTGCACGACTATCGCCCGGCCGCACTGGTCGCCGCCATGGAGCACGCGCACTACCCGCTCCAGGCGCTGCTGTACCTGGTGGCGCTGCACCGCTACCTGCGCTGGCGCATCCCCGACTACTTGCCCGAGCGGCACCTCGGCGGCGTGCTGTACCTGTTCCTGCGCGGGATGTCACCCCGTGCCCCGCGCGTCGCGGGCCAGCCCGTGGGCGTCTTCGCATGGGCGCCGCCGGTCGGACTCGTAGAGGCGGTCAGCGCCCTGTTCGATCGGGGACAGCCATGAGTGCCACCGCGACCGTGCTCGACCGGCTCGATCCGCGGTGCGCCCATGCGGCCGCGGGGCTGCTGGCGCTGTTCAACGATGCCGGGGTCCTGACCGCGGCGGACGTCCACGTCGCGCTGCGGCTCGACCGTCTGGCCGCTGGCGCGACCCCGGACGACCAGGGGCCGACCAGCTCCGAGGAGGTGCTCCTGGCCTGCGCCCTGGCGGTGCGCGCACCCCGCCTCGGGCACGTCTGCGCGGACCTGGAGACGGTGGCGCACACGGCGTCGTCGGAGAGCGAGACGCGCCTGGTCGTGGCCGCACTCCCATGGCCGGAGCCCAGCGCCTGGTTGGATGCCGTCCGGTCGAGCCCCCTGGTGAGCGATCAGGACGGCCCACCCGACCGGCCGCTGCGGCTGATCGGCACGCGCCTGTACCTGGACCGCTACTGGCGCGAGGAGGCGGCGGTCGCGGCCGACCTGCTCGAGCGCGCCCACCCGGTCGGCGAGGTGCACGTCGCCGCGCTGCGGGAGGGCCTCGCCCGCCTCTTCGACCGCCCCGAGGACCAGCCCGACCTCCAGCGCGTGGCCGCCGCCAGCGCGGTGCTCCGCCGCCTGACCGTGGTCGCCGGCGGCCCGGGCACCGGCAAGACGACGACCGTCGCCAAGATCGCCGCCCTGCTCGTGGAGCAGGCGGCGGCCGCTGGTGGAAGGCCGCCTCGGATCGCCCTGGCCGCGCCGACCGGCAAGGCCGCCGCGCGCCTGGAGGAGGCGGTCCACGAAGCCGCCGCCCGCCTGCCGATCTCGGAGGAGACCAAGGCGGCCCTCGCGACGGCCGAGGGCCGCACCCTGCACCGCCTCCTGGGCTGGCGGCCCGACTCCTCCAGCCGCTTCCGTCACAACCGCGGCAACCGGCTGCCCCATGACGTCGTTGTGGTCGATGAGACCTCGATGGTCCCCCTGTCCCTCATGTCGCGGCTGCTCGAGGCGGTGCGGCCCGCTGCGCGGCTGATCCTGGTCGGAGACCATCAGCAGCTGGCCTCGGTCGAGGCCGGCGCCGTCCTCGGTGATGTGGTGGGCCCGGCGGCCGAGGGGCTGCGGCTCAGCCAGCGGGCTCGCACGGCGCTGCGGACGGCCGGGGCGAGGGTGCTGCCCGCGGCCGACGGCCACGCCGCGCCGGGCACCGTCGGCGCGGCCGGTGCAGACGGCGACGCCGACACGTCGGGGACCTCCGGTCCGCTCATGGGCGACAGCGTGATCGTCCTGACGGAGGTGCACCGCCACCACGGCGTCATCGCAGCCCTGGCCCGCGCCGTGCAGGCCGGGGACGAGGACGCGGCGGTCAACCTGCTGCGCGCCGACGCCTCGGCACCCGACGTGGTCTTCCTCGAGGCCGATCCGGCCGACCCCGCCGCCGACCCTCTCCTCGCGCCGGTGCAGGAGGCGGTGATCGCCAACGGCACCCGCATGGCTGAGGCGGCCGCAGAGGGCCGGGCAGGCGACGCCCTTCAGGAGCTGTCCGCGCTCCGGCTGCTGTGCGCGCACCGCCGCGGCCCCTATGGCGTGGCGCTGTGGAGCGCGCGTGTGGAGGCGTGGCTGTCCGCGGCGGTGCCCGGCTACGGCATGCAGGCGCGCTGGTACCCGGGGCGGCCGCTGCTGGTGACCGCCAACGACTACGCCCTGGGCCTCTACAACGGCGACACGGGGGTGGTGGTGGCGACCGAGGACGGCCTGCGCGCCGTGTTCACCCGCCGCGGCCAGCTCGTCGCGGTCTCCCCCACCCGGCTCAGCTCGGTCGAGGTCGCGCACGCGCTCACCGTCCACAAGAGCCAGGGATCGCAGTTCGCGCACGTCGTCGTGCTGCTTCCGGACGAGACCTCCCCGCTGCTCACGCGTGAGCTGCTCTACACCGGCCTGACGCGCGCACAGAAGCGCCTGACCGTCGTCGGGACCGAGGCGGCCGTGCGGGCGGCGGTGCGCCGACCGATCGCACGCGCATCCGGGCTGCGCTCCGCCCTGTGGGGCTAGCGGCCACGGGCGGGTGACGCGGGGCGCCGTGGGCGCCTGGTCCCCGCGGGCGGCGTCCTAGAACGGCCGCCGGACCTCCTCGTCCAGCACGAAGGTGGTGCGCGTCCCGACCACCCCCGGGATGGAGTGGACCTGCTCGAGCACCAGGTCGCGCAGGCTCGCGGCGTCGGCGGTGCGCAGCAGCGCCAGGAAGTCGAAGTCACCGCTGGTGGCGGCCAGGTAGTCCACCTCGTCGATGGCGAGCAGGCGCTCCTTGATCGCCCGCCAGTCCGCCTGCCGGATGCTGATCAGCAGCACCGCAGCCAGCGGACGGCCCAGCGCCGCGGGATCCACACGAGCGCTGAAGCCGCGCACAACCCCATCGGCGCGCAGGCGCTCGAGCCGCCGGTAGGCGTTGGCGCGCGAGACGCCGACGGCCTGAGCAAGCGCGTTCACGGACAGACGCGCGTCCTCGACTAGGGCGCCGACGAGAGCCAGGTCAACATCGTCGAGGTAGCGCACGCGGCGGTCTGTCTCCGTTGGGGGACGCGGGGCAGGGACTGATGATACGCCTTGACCGCCGATGCGCCGAGAAGCAACAGGATGTCTCACAAGTGGCTTCCGGGTGGCGACACCGGACCTCCTCGGCGGACAATGTGCACGCATCGTCGCAGTCCGGGGGAGGGCACAGATGGCAGCAGTCGAGACGGGCACCGCGCGGGACGAGGCTCTCGCCAAGGAGGCCGCTGCGCTCCTTCCCGAGCCGCTGCTCGTCCGCCTGATGGGCGAGGACGGGCGCCTGCTCGAGGCGGGTGACTTCCGCTTCCGTGGCGACGACGCCCTGCTGGCCGAGCTGCACCGCACGATGGCGCGCGTGCGGGCGATCGACCGGCAGTCGATCAACCTCACCCGCCAGGGCCAGCTGGCGGTGTACCCGTCCAGCCACGGTCAGGAGGCCGCGCAGGTCGGCGCCGTCGCCGCGCTGCGACCGCAGGACTGGCTGTTCCCCACCTACCGCGACACCGTTGCCGTCGTCGCGCGCGGAGTGCCGCCGCACGAGGCCATGCCGCTGTTCAAGGGCACCTGGCACGCCGGCTGGGACCCGAACCGCTACCGCGTGATGCCGCACTGCACGCCGATCGCGACCCAGTGCCTGCACGCGGTGGGCCTGGCGCACGCGGCGGCCCTGGAGGGCGACGACGTCGTAGCCCTGGCCCTGATCGGCGATGGAGGGACCAGCGAGGGCGACTTCCACGAGGCCCTCAACTTCGCGGCGGTCTACTCGGCCCCGGTGGTCTTCCTGGTCCAGAACAACGGCTACGCGATCAGCGTGCCGCTTGCCCGCCAGACCAAGGCGCCCACGCTGGCGCACAAGGCGGTCGGCTACGGGATGCCGGGCGTTCGGGTGGACGGCAATGACGTCGTCGCCGTGCACGCGGTCATGACCGAGGCCGTCGCGCGCGCCAGCCGCGGCGAGGGCCCGACGCTGGTCGAGGCGATGACCTACCGCATCGAGGACCACACCACCGCCGATGACGCCAGCCGCTACCGCTCAGCCGAGGAGGCCGAGGCGTGGCGGGAGCGCGACCCGCTGCTCGCCCTGGAGGGCTTCCTGCGCGCTCGGGGGCTGCTGGACGATGAGACCAAGGCCGCGGTCGACGCGGAGGCGAAGGCCGCGGCGGCGGATTTCCGGGAGCGCATGTTCGACGCCCCGCACGGCGACCCGCTGGAGATCTTCGACCACGTCTACGTCGAGCAGATCCCGGCGCTGTCGGAGCAGCGAGCGCGCCTCGCGGCCGAGCTCGAGGCCTCGCAGCAGGAGGGCTGACCCTCCGGCATCCAGCCGTCTAGGGCGCGTCCGCCGCGGTCGGCGGGTGCACCATCTGCGTCATCAGGCGCTGGAGCTCCCCCGCGGGGTCATCGGTCAGGCCGGTGTGCACGGGTGAGGGCTGCACCACCGTGGAGCGCGGTGCCACCAGCCAGCCGAAGCGCTCGCGGGGGGAGAGCTTGGCCAGCGGCCCGGCCGCCGGGGTGCCGGCGCAGATCTCGACCACGGTGTCCAGGTGGCGGCTGATCGCCTCCACGTCGGCGGCGGGATCGAGCGCGAGCACACGTTCCGGCTCAAGCGCCACCTCGGCCGCCAGATAGCCGAGCGCGCCGCAGTAGAGCACGACACCGGCGTTGACCATCTCGCCGCGGTCGACGCGCGGCACAACCCGAAGCAGCGCCCACTCATACGTGTGCACGGGCGTCCTCCAGGGCCGGGACCCACGTGTCCCCGCGCTCCAGCCGCTCGGTGAGGACCTCGACATATGCGGCGCGGACGTCGTCTGGGCTGGCGAAGCCGGGCTCGTCCTCCAGCCACTCGTCGGGTACGAGACGAGTCGCGGCGGCGATGGCCTCGCTGTCGAAGACGTCGCGCAGCCGCTCGTCCGCGGCGCCGATGGGGCCGGCGCTGGGAAGGAGGACGTGGTCGCCGACGTGCACGTAGGGCTTCGTGGCGGCACCTGCGCGACGGTCCCACGAGTGGTGGAAGTACAGCGCAGCCCCGTGGTCGATCAGGTACATGGCGCGGTGCCACAGCAGCAGGTTCGGGTTGCGCCACGACCGGTCCACGTTCTGGACGAACGCGTCGAACCACACCACCTCCGCGGCGGTCTCCGCAGGCACCGGGACCAGGACGGGCTCGAGCCCGATCGAGCGCGGCAGGTAGTCCACGCCGAGGTTGAGCCCCACGCTGGCGCGCAGCAGGTCCTGGATCTCCTGATCGGGCTCGGCCGGTCCCAGCTTGGCGTCGAGGACCAGCAGCACCAGGTCGGGGACGGCGAAGCCCGCCTCCCGCGCGAGAGCGGCGACGATGATCTCGGCCACGAGCGCCTTGCGGCCCTGCCCGGCGCCGCGCAGCTTCATCACGTACGTGCCGAGGTCGTCCGCCTCGACGAGACCAGGCAGGGATCCGCCCTCCCGCAGCGGCAGGAGGTAGCGCGTCGCGTTGACGCGCGGCAGCGTGAGCAGAGCGTTGGACACGCCGAAGAACACTAGCGGTCAGGCGTCGCTGCGGCCGCCGCAGGCGCGGGTGAGCGGTCGTCGGCGAGCGGGATCGGCCCGTCGTCCGGCCCGCCCACACCCAGGTCGCAGCCGAGGTCCCGCAGCAGCGCCCGCCGCGCCGGCGTGTCGGCGGGGCCGGCCGCCACCTGGCTGCCGCAGGC
>CAZVUW010000010.1:24677-48481 GCA_964629825.1 uncultured Actinomycetota bacterium | reverse complement strand
TCGAGGTCGACCTCGACCTCTCAGACGTGCTGTTCATCGCGACGGCCAACGTGCTCGACACGATCCCGCCGCCGCTGCTCGACCGGCTCGAGATCCTGCGCCTCGACGGCTACACGGCGGAGGAGAAGGCCGCCATCGCCCGCGCTCACCTGCTGCCCCGGCTGCGGACCTCAGCGGGGCTGCGCGACGACGAGCTGATCCTGGACGACGACGTGGTCCCGGCCGTCATCGACGGCTGGACCCGAGAGGCCGGCGTCCGCGGCCTCGAACGCGTCCTCGGGCGGATCGTCCGCAAGGCCGCCGCGCGAATCGCCGAGAACCCCGAGCAGCAGGTGCGGGTCCGCACCGACGACCTGCGCGAGCTGCTCGGCCGCCCGCCCCTGCGCCGTGACGAAGCCGCCCGGCCCGGTGTGGCCGGCGCGG
Source organism: uncultured Actinomycetota bacterium (assembly GCA_964629825.1). GTDB lineage: Bacteria > Actinomycetota > Nitriliruptoria > Euzebyales > Egibacteraceae > CAZVUW01. Next base: position 48,058 of record CAZVUW010000010.1, on the reverse strand, counting down.
TCACCGGCCTCGCGGTCACCGGTGCCGGCGGTGACGTGCTGGTCATCGAGGCCAGCGCCGCTCCGGGCGAGCCGGGGCTGACCCTGACCGGCCAGCTCGGCGACGTGATGCAGGAGTCCGCCCGTATCGCCCTGTCGCACGTGCGCTCCAACGCCGAGGCGCTCGGCGTGCGGCGCGAGCGGCTCGACCAGTCGCATGTGCACCTGCACGTGCCCGCCGGCGCCGTGCCCAAGGACGGGCCGTCCGCGGGCATTGCGATGGTCAGCGCGCTGGTGTCGCTGCTGCGCGGCCAGCCGCCGCTGCCGGGCGTGGGCATGACCGGCGAGGTCACGCTTCAGGGCCTCGTCCTGCCGATCGGCGGGGTCAAGCAGAAGCTGCTCGCCGCGCATCGCGCCGGGCTCACCGACGTGGTGCTGCCGGCCGGCAACCTCGACGACCTGGACGACGTGCCGGAGACCGTGCGCACGGCCCTGAACATCCACCCGGCGGACACGGTCGCCGACGTGCTGGCCGTGGTGCTCCCGCAGGAGGAGGCCGCGGCGGCCTAGGCCGCCGCGGCCGATCCAAGCGTCGCGACTGACGAGCTTGTGGCGGCTCCGGCCGCTCGTCCTATTCCAAGCGCGTCTCCCGAAGCGCCGCGATGCTCGCCGCCAGAGCGCGCAGGCCAGCGGGGTCGCCCTGGTTGTCCTTGCCCTTCTCGACCACGCCGGCCTGCCACTCGAGCAGGTGGATGGCGCGCTCGAGGTGGCTCAGGGCCGGGCCGAGCTTGCGCGGCAGGTCGACCCAGGCCTCGTACATGTCGAGCGCGTGGACAACCTTGGCGCTCAGCCCCTCGGTGATGCCGCCGGCGTCGACCAGGCGGTCCAGCTCGGTGCGGATCGCGGCCAGGCGCTCCGCCTCGTCGTAGCCGAAGGCCTCGCCGAGGGCGCGGTGCCCGCCGACGACCGGGAGCTGGACGCTGCTGGTCCCGAGCTCGAGGGTGATCGGCCGGTTGGTCGTGGGATGCCGGTTGCTGTGCAGGCGGGTCTCGGGACCGGCGATGATCACACCGAGCCGGTGGCCGGCCGCGAACTCGTAGTCCTGGTGGTGCAGGTCGAAGGTCAGCCGGTAGGTCTGCTCGGGGTCGACGCTGTCGAGGTCGTTCACGAAGCCGATCTGAGCGTTGCCACGGGTGACGATCTCGAGGGCAGGGGTGTGGACCTGCGCCTCGACGTCGAGGAAGCAGCCGGTGTCGACCTCGGTGCCCTGCCCGAAGCAGGTCCTGGTTGACAGCGTTCGGACGCCCTCGCCGCTGGCCGTGTGCTGACGCCGCGGTGCCGTCCCGTAGTCCACCAGGATCGCCGTGAAGGCGGTGTTCTGGGCGTTCTGACCACCGAGGCGGACGTCCAGCGTCACCTCGGCCTCACCGCTGATGTGCAGCGGCGCCTCCAGCGGCGGGCTGAGGAAGGCCAGACGGCGGATGCGGCCCTGGCCGTCGGTGTCCTCGGCGAACGGGTTCGCCGCGTACTGGGTGACGCTGCGACGGATCTCGTTGAAGCCGGCGCTGTCGGCGCCGATGCTCTGCGCGTCCGGCTCGAGGGTGTACAGGCGCGGGTCCTCCGCGTCGTCGGAGCGGTCGAACCACAGACGGGTCGAGGTGGAGCCGTTCGGCCAGTCGTCGTAGGTCTTCCACTCGTCGGGCGCGTGCTCGACGTCGGCACGCGGCTCCTCGTCGATTCCGTTGTCGATGCCGTGCAGCCAGCGGTCGTACCAGCGGTGGATGGTCGTCATCCACTCCTCGCGGCGGAAGTCGAACGCCTTCTGGTGACCGACCTGCGAGAGCCAGATCTTGCGCGGGATGTCGTGCTCAACCAGCTGCTCGTAGAGGCGGCCGAAGTTGACCGGCGGCACGTTGTAGTCGTTGGTGCCGTGCACGACGAAGACGCTGGCCTCGAAGCTGCCGACGTCATCAACCCAGTTGCGCTCGAGCCAGAAGTCGCTGTTCGGGTCCGGGTTCTCCTGGTTGGCGGCCAGGTGCGCACGGTTGGCGACGCAGCTTCCGGCCATCGACGGGTTGTTGCTGTTGCCGTCGAACCACTGCGTTGGCGAGCCGCCGTAGCGGGTGCCGTTGGTCCAGAAGTCCGAGTGCCAGTGACTGAGGCCGGCGATCGGGACGATCGTGGCCAGGCCCTCGGGGGCGCGCTCGGCGACGGCGATCGGGATGGTCCCGTCCCAGGACTTGCCGGTCAGGCCGACCTTGCCGCTGGACCAGTCCGCCGTCACGGGCTGGCCGCTCGTGCCGTCTACGGCCGAGCGGTTGCCGGCGAGGAACTCGATGACGGCCTCGACCGCGCCGACCTCGCCGGGGCCGCCGACGTCGAGGCAGCCGGTCGAGTAGCGGCTGCCGGGCAGGTCGATGAGGGCGACGGCGTAGCCGCGCGGCACGAAGTAGTTGTCGTAGTAGAGCGGGAAGAAGTCGATCGGCTGGACCAGCTCGCGCAGGTCACCGGACTCGCCGTCCTCCGCTGCCTCCAGGAGCGCGAGGCCGGCGGCGCGATCGACGGCCAGCGCCGGGATGGATGGATCTCCGCTGACCGAGCCCTCGAACGGCCCGTCGCTGTGGTTGTAGATCACGGCGCCCACGGCTCCGGCCGCCTCGGCGTTGAGGACGGGGGTCGGTCCGCCCTCGGGCGCGGCGGCGTAGACCTTCCACTGCATGAGGCCGACGCCCATCGCATCGCTGCGCGTCTGGAGGTTCGCTCGCAAGCGCGTGGTCGTGATCGGGTCGAAGGTGGTGCGGTTGTATTGGTTGAGCGCGTCCCCGTACCCGCTGGGGTTGGGCACCGGCACCCAGCCCGCACCGTCCCAGTAGTCGAGCGACCATGTGGCGGCGCGCTTGACTCCGCTGTTGCTCCCGTCCTGGCTGTCTTGGAACCAGTAGAGGTCCGACACGGAGAGCTGGCGCGGCTCGTCCCAGGTCAGCTCGACCCAATGCGCTCCGGTCTCGGGCCAGGTGCCCCAGCGCGGTGTCGAGTTGGATGACGACGGGTCGACGCCGCTGTTGATCGCGGCGCAGCTCTCCCACGGCGAGGTGTAGGAGCAGGTGACCGTAGCCGCGGTCGCGGCGTTGGCGGTGTCGGGGGCGTCGGGGTCGCGCTGGATGAGGGCGATCGCGCCCTCGGTGTTCTCCGGGCAGTCGTCGGCCGAGCGGGCGAATCCGCAGTCCACGAGCAGACCTGACTGGCCGAGGAGCGGCACCGACCCGGAGAGCAGGCTGCCGCCGTGGTGGTCCTCACCCACGACGACGCTCGGCGTGCCGGGCGGTGTGGGCTTGCGCTGGCTCTCGCGGCCGCGTCCCGGTCCCGAGTAGTAGGGGCTCGGGATGGCGATGGTCGGAACCTTCAGGTCGGGCCCAGACTCACGGGGCCGGATGATGTCGACCGTGATGATGTCCGGCTCTCCCTGGTCGGAGGTGCTGACATCCGATGTGACCTGGACCACCTCGCGGACAGCGTCCTCATACGAGAACACCGGCTGGGTCACGCCATCCGCCACGACGATGCCAGGCGCCTCCTGAGCCGCCCCAGGGAGACCGGCCAGCACCATGCACAGCGCGACCGCGAGCGTCGCGAGCAACCTTGCAGAAGACCTCATCGATCCGCCCTTCCAGAAACTTCGATCACGCCTGCTGCAAGAACAGGGCGGCCCAAGCCTGTGGGCGGAGAGCAGGCCCGTCAAGGGCACGGACCGGCCGATCCTTGGCAAACAGCGGAACGGGCCCCCGACGGGGGCCCGTCTGCCGTGCACAGGGGCGCTTCTAGCGGCGGATGTGGTCCTGCTGGTCGTCCAGGACGATCTCCTCGCGCCGGACGTCCTCGTCGAGGCGCTGCTCGTCGGTCACGACGTCCTTGTCGAGGCGCACGCGCTCACGCGGTACGACCTTCTTGTCGACGACGGGCTCCTCGGCGTGGAGCACGACCTCGTGCTCGTCCTCGGACAGCTCGGGACCGGAGGTCGCGGCGTCGATGTTGGCGTCCGTGATGGGCTCGCGCTCGAGGCGGACCTCCTCGCGCTGCACGGGGACGGTCGTCTCGACGTGGTCGGTGACGATGTGCTTGCGCAGGCGGACGCGGCCGGTCTCGTGCTGGACCTTGCCGACCTCCAGCTCCTCCTCGGAGCGGGTCATCGCGTCGTCAGTGGAGCGGCCGGTGGTGTCGCCGTAGCCGAGGTCGCGGTCGCTGTCCAGCACCGGGTGGTCCTGGTCGCGGTTGCGGCCGAGGTCCCAGTCGGCGCGCTCGTCCGCGCCGTCCCAGCTCTCGCCGGAGATGCCGTAGTAGCGGTACAGCTCCTGCTCCTCGCTGGCGTCGAGGTGCTGGCCGGCGTCCAGACCGGGGGCGTCCTTCACCTTGTCCTTGGCGAAGCGCACCATCAGGTCGTCACCGTCGCTGCTGGCGCCCTGGAGCGGCACGAAGCTCGCCTTGGTGCCGAACATGCCGGTGTTCACCAGCGCCCACGCGGGGTCACCGGTGGCGTCGTCGAGGTAGATCTCCTCGAGCGAGCCGATCTTGTTGCCGTCCACGTCGATCACCGTGCCGCCACGGTGTCGTAGCAGGGTCTCCATCTCCATGTGAGCTCGTCCTCCTCGTCGGTCGGGTTGTGCCCGGGCCCCACGCATGCCCGGTGCCCGCAGGAGGCAAAACGGCCGTAGCGGATGGAAGGTGGCCTCGTCGGGGAGCAAACCTGTACGGCCGGTTCCGAGGCGGTGTTTCGCGACGTTTCAGCCCAGCCGAAGCCGGGCGGTCTGGGCGGCGCCGACGATCCCCGCGTCGTCCCCGAGCTCGGCCACCAGGAAGCGACGCGGCGCGGAGGGGACGATCAGCACCGGCTCCGCGGCCGCGGCTATCCGGTCGACGAGCGCCTGGCCCATCTTCTGCGCGAGCCCGCCGCCGACCACGACGGTGTCGAGGTCGAGCAGGTTGATCGCCGACCCGATCGCGATCCCCAGGGCCGCCACCGCATCGTCGAGCACCTGGGTGGCGACCGCATCCCCCTGCGCGTAGGCCTTGGCCCACACCGACGAGGTCAGACGTGTCCGCCCCTTGGCCGCGGCCAGCGACTCCAGCGCTGTGGTCTGCCCGGCGGCGCTGCGGGCGCGGACCACCAGCTCCATCGCCGCCCGGCCCGCATAGGCCTCGAGGCAGCCGCGCCGACCGCACCCGCACATGGCGCCGTTCGGGTGCACGACGACGTGCCCCAGCTCGCCGGCGGCGCCGAAGCTGCCCGGAAACGGCCGTCCGTCCAGCACGAGTCCGCCGCCCACGCCCGTGCCGAGCCAGACCCCGAGCAGGTTGCTCGCCCCACGGCCCGCCCCCGCCGTCCACTCGCCGACGGCGCCGACGGTCGCGTCGTTGTCCACGACCACGGGCACGCCCAGCGCGGCCGCAAGGCGCTCCTGGAGCGGGAACGGCTCGCGCCAGCCGGCGAGGTTGGGCGCAGCGACCACCACGCCGTCGCGGATCGGGCCCGGCGCGCCGACACCGACCGCGGCGGCCTCCCCATCGAGCTCGGAGACCAGCGCCGCGATGGCCTCGACCACCGCCTCCGGCCCCTCCTCCGGAGTCGGACGCTTGACCCGCGCGGCGACGGCGTTGTCGGCGCCGACCGCCCCGGCGGCGATGTTGGTGCCGCCGAGGTCGACGCCGATGACCGCGGTCATCAGCCGATCCGGTCGAAGCCGAGGTAGCCCCGGAGGGCCTCCGGCACGGCCACCGTGCCGTCGGCCTGCTGGTGGGTCTCCAGGACCGCGATCATGGTGCGGCCGAGGGCGCAAGCGGTGCCGTTGAGCGTCGCCACCGGCCGTGTGTCCTCGCCCTCGGCGTCGCGGAAGCGGATCGCGAGGCGGCGGGACTGGTAGTCCGTGCAGTTCGAGGCGCTGGTCAGCTCGCGGTAGGCGCTCTGGCCGGGCAGCCACACCTCGCAGTCGTACTTGCGAGCGGCCGAGGCGCCCAGGTCTCCCACCGCGATGTCGACGACGCGCCCGTGCAGTCCGAGACCCGACAGCAGCTCCACCTGGGTCTCGCGCAGGCGCGCGTGCTCTGCCTCGGCGTCCTCGGGCCGGGCGAAGACGAACATCTCGACCTTGTCGAACTGGTGGACGCGGAAGATGCCGCGCGTGTCCTTGCCGTAGGTGCCGGCCTCGCGGCGGAAGTTGGTGGAGAAGCCGGCGTAGCGGATCGGCAGGTCGGAGCCGGACAGGATCTCGTCGGAGTGGTAGGCGGCCAGCGGCACCTCGGAGGTGCCGACCAGGTACAGGTCGTCGGCGGGGATCCGGTACAGCTGGTCGGCGCCGGTGGGCAGGAAGCCGGTGCCGTAAAGGGCCTCCGCGCGCGTGAGCACCGGCGGGAGCATCGGCGTGAAGCCGCGCTCCAGCAGGTGGTCCAGCGCGTAGCGGATCAGGGCGAGCTCGAGCAGGACGAGCTGGCCCTTCAGGTAGGCGAAGCGGCTGCCCGAAACCTTGGCTCCGCGCGGCAGGTCGATCAGGTCCAGGCGCTCGCCGATCTCGGCGTGGTCGAGCGGCTCGAAGTCGAACTCGGGCTTCTCGCCGAACCTGGCGACCTCGACGGCGTCCTCCTCGGTCTCGCCGTCCGGCGCGTCGGGGTGAGGGAGGTTCGGGATGACGGCGAGGGCGGCCTCGATCTGGGCCTCGATCTCGGCCTGTCGCGGCTCGAGCTCGTCGATTTCGGCGGAGATGGCCTTGACCTGCCCGATGAGCTCCTGGCGCTCCTCGTTCGAGCCGGCCGCTCCGATCTGGCGGCTGAGCTGGCGCTGGCGCGAGCGCAGCTCGTCGCCGCTGGTGATCAGCCGCCGCCGCTCCTCGTCCAGGTCGCGGATGCGCTCGAGCTCTTCGCGGGGGACGCCGCGGCGCCCCAGGTGCTTGGCGAGCTCGTCGAGATCGTCGCGGAAGAGCCTGATGTCGATCATGCGCGGGAGGTTACCGCCCCCGGGCTCGCCTACGTCCCCGGGTGGGACTCAGCGGATGCGCAGGGAGAGCCGCTGCAGCGCCGCGTCGCTGATCGCCGCCGTGCCGCCGATGGCGCGGCCGCGCTCGATGACCTTGGCGTGCTCGGCGTACCACGGCTCGAGACCGTTGTCGCCGTCGGTGTTGTTGCCGTCGGCCAGGACCATCAGCTCGCCCACGGCGGCCAGGGCGCCGGCGGCGGCAAGGGCGTCGGCGTAGTCGTGACCCGTGGCGATCCACAGCCGCGCCGGATCGGCCAGGCCGAGCCGGAGCAGATCATCGGCGACCGCGGCCGAGGTCCGGAAGCGGTCCTTGCCCGAGAGGCGCGCCACGCGTGGCACCGCTGCCCCGATCACAGCCTCGGATGCCGCCGACACCGCACCCTCACCACCGACGATCGTCGCGGTCTGGACGCCGCGCAGGGCGTCGAGGGTTGCCTGCGGCACGCCGTCGTGGTTCACCAGCAGGACCGGCCGCCCGCTGAGGGCGCCGTGGTAGCCGGCGGTCAGCGCGTCGGACCAGGCGCGGCCCTCCTCCGGATGGGAGCCAAGAGCGACCAGGACCTCACCGCTGCCCGTCCGCTTCAGGACCTCGTCGGCGACCCTGGCGGCGGTGGCCGGATCGCTGCCGCCGTCGATGCGCCGGCCCTCGGTGATCGAGGTCTGCGCGTAGATCGCCTGCGGGATCGCGGTGGGGACGCGGTCGGGGGGCCCGACCACGATGAGGCGCTTGGCGCCGAGGCGGTTGATCTCGTCGACCACCGGCTTCTCGAGCTCCGCCCCGAACGTGGTGAGGACCGGCGCCTCGTGCACGGCCGCCAGCGGGCCGGCCACGATCGCGTCCGGGTACGAGGCGACCGACGTCAGCACGACCGTCTCGGCGTGGTCGAAGGTCTCGCGGGACAGCGCCACGGCCGTCTCGACGCGGTAGCGGCCGTGCACCCGGTCGACGTCGATGGCGGTGGCGACGGTGCTGGCGAAGTCGCGGCGCTGCACGGCCGAGCGCAGGGAGAAGTAGGGGTTGATGCGGTTGCCGCCGTAGGGGTCGCGCACGGCGGGGTCGCTGATCTCGAAGTGCAGGTGCGGCGCGGTGCCCTCGGCGTTGCCGGAGTCGCCCATGTAGCCGATCAGCTGGCCGCGCTCGACGCGCGATCCCTTCACCAGGCCGGGGGCGTAGGCGTAGTCGGGCCCGCCGGCGCCGTCATCGGTGCCGGGGGTGTCGTTGTTGAGGTGGACGTAGGAGTAGGTGCGGCCGTCGTCGCCCTCGATGCGGATCATGTAGCCATACGAGGGCTCGGGCTCACCCGCGCGTCCGGGGATGAAGGAGATGACGCCGCCGACCGCGGCGTACACGGGCCACATCTTCTGGCCCATCACGTCGGTGGCGCGATGCCTTCTACCACCGCTGCGACCCGAGTGATAGCTGTCGCTGAAGGTCGCCTTGGGGTCGGTCGGGAAGGTCAGATCCACGACCTGCTGGTAGTCCCCCGACTGCGCCGACGCGGGCACGGCGACGACGCTCGGAACCAAGAGCAGCACGAGCAGAACAGGGATCGCGATACGCCGATGCATCCGTTTGAGGCTACAGACGGCGAATCTCGGCGCCCCGTCCCGATGGACAGGGGTAAGCGGATTTCGGCGGCCTCCCGGGGGTCCGCTAGGAGTCGCCCCCGACGCCGTCCAGCAGGCGTGCCAGCCACTGCCTGGCGGCGGCATAGGCGGCGTCGCTCTCGGCCGGATCGATCACCGGGCGCCCTTCGTCGGCGCGCGGGTAGGCGCCCAGAACCTTCAGGCGGGCGACGTGGCGGTGGATGTTGCTCAGCGCCTCGGACATCCGCGCCTCGCTGGGGTGGCCCTCGCAGTCGAGCAGGATGCAGTAGTCGCCCAGGCTGGTCTTGGTCGGGCGCGACTCGATCTTGGACAGGTTGATGCCGCGCAGAGCGAGCTCGTCCAGAACCCGGAGGAGCAGCCCGGGACGGTCCTCACCGAAGAAGACGACCACCGAGGTCTTGTCGGCACCCGAAGCGGGGCACAGGCGGCGCCCCAGCACGATGAAGCGCGTGGCGTTCCCCACGTGGTCGTGGATGTCGGCGGCGAGGACCTCAAGGCCGAAGCGCGGTCCCGCGCTGGGCATGGCGATCGCGGCGCTCCCGCTGGCACCCGCTGCCGCCTCCTCGGCCACCTCGCGCGCCGCCTCGGCGGTCGAGGCCGCGACCAGACGCGTGGCCCCGGGCAGGTGCTCGTCCAGCCAGCCGCGGCACTGGGCCAGGGCGTGCGGGTGGCTGCGGACGACCTTGATGTCCTCCAGGCGGGCGCCCGGCGCGACCAGCAGGTTCATCGACACCGGCAGCACCAGCTCGCCCTGGATGAAGACGCCCTCGGCGCCGAACACGAGCTCGTCGAGGGTGAGGTTGACCGACCCCTCGATCAGGTTCTCGATGGGGACGACGCCGCGGTCGGCCTCGCCCCGCCGCACGGCAGCGAAGACCTCGGGGATCGTCGCGAGGGGGCGTCGCTCGGCCTGCGGAGCGGTGAGCGCCGCGGCCTCCGAGGTGAAGGTGCCCTCGGGCCCCAGAAACGCGACGACCTCAGAAGGCATGCGCCCCGGCCTCAGGAGGCGTCCGCGGCGGCCCCGTAGGCGGAAGCCTCCTGGTCCTCCTGCCCGGCGACCAGGTTCTGCCGGTCGCCCGCGGCGTCGAACGCCTCGCGGCCGTCGCCGACGGAGTCGCCCGGCTCGCGACGGGCGCCGGGGCGGTGCACCCGGATGGCGTCGGCGGCCGGCTCATCGGTCTGCGTCCTGCCGCCCTGACGGGCTCGCCGGATGGCCGCCTCCTCCTCGCCTGACAGGTTGTGCCGGCTGGTCCAGCCGACCACCGGCTTGGCGTAGCTGCGGGTGTACGTGCGGCCGTTGATGGCGGTCAGGACGACCCCGTCCCCGCGCTCGTCCAGCAGCGCCGTCGAGTAGGACAGGCGTCCGCCCATGTCGTCGAAGGCGTCGTAGCGCACCGTGCCGACCTTGGACACGGCGCCGCGCAGGGCCTCGCGCAGATCGTCAGAGTGCCGCCGCAGCCGCCGCACGTCGCCGCGCAGCAGGCCGACCTCGTCGATGTGGCGCTGGATCAGCGTGAGGACGTCGTCGCGGCTGCCCATGGAGAACGACTGATACGCGCGGCGGACCTGACGCTGGCCGATCACCGCGTAGATGCCCACGCCCAGCGCCCCCAGCGCCAGCAGCAGTGCGATGACGGTCAGCCAGGTCGAGACGGTGGGGGTGAGCTGCACTAGGTCCTCGGGTGGGGTGAGGCGAGAAGGTCATCTCTGGCGCCCGTGGCGCCGATCGACGGGACGATTGTAGTGGCGCGCCCCTCATAGACTGCGGATATGGAGCATGCGACCTCCGCGTCGGGCGAGGTGATCGAGCCGTCCCCTGACATCGCCCGCCTCGATCACGCCCGGCAGCCGCGCACCGGCGAGCCCGAGGTCGTCTACGGCGAGCGCAAGTCGCCCGAGCAGGTCGCGCTGCTGCTGCGGGCGCTGCGTGACCGCGGGGCGACGCCGGCCATGGCGACGCGCTGCACGCCGGAGCACGCCGCGGCCGTGCCCGAGGCGATCTACGACCCGCAGAGCCGGCTGCTGGTCGCGCGCTCCGCCCCGCTGAACCCGGAGGCGGGCAAGGTGGCGGTGGCCTGCGCCGGGACCTCGGATCTGCCCGTGGCGGCCGAGGCGGTCGGCACCCTGACGGCGTTCGGCATCCCGGCCGAGCTCATCGCCGACGTCGGCGTCGCCGGGCTTCACCGCGTCATGTCCGCCTCCAGGCAGCTGGCCGAGGCGGACGTGTGCATCGTGGTCGCCGGGATGGAGGGCGCCCTGCCCTCGGTCGTCGGGGGGCTGGTGTCGGTGCCGATCATCGCCGTGCCGACCAGCGTGGGATACGGCGCGGCGTTCGAGGGGATGGCTGCGCTGCTCGCGATGCTCACGGCGTGCGCGCCGGGCATCTCGGTGGTCAACATCGACAACGGCTTCGGCGCCGCGATCGTCGCCCGGCGAATCCTGGCGACCGCCCGCCGGTTCGAGCAGCGATGACGGTCCTGCACATCGATCCCATCTCCGGCGCCAGCGGGGACATGCTGCTGGGGGCCCTGCTCGACACGGGCGTGGACGTGGACACCGTGCGCGCGATCATCTCCGCCTTGGGCGTGGGCGGATGGTCGATCGAGGTCGAGCCCGTCACCCGCGGCGGCCTCGGCGCCCTGTGGGCACGTGTGCGGACCGACGAGAACGGCGTCGTCCGGACCTGGGCCAACGTCCGCGAGCTGCTGGGGCGCTCGCCCCTGCCCGAGCCGGTGCGCGCCCGCGCCCTCGGCACGTTCAGCCGGCTGGCCGAGGCCGAGGGCCGCATCCACCGCGTCGACGCGGAGCGGGTCCACTTCCACGAGGTCGGCGCGCTCGACGCGATCGTCGACATCGTCGGGGTGTGCGCCTGCCTGCACCTGCTGGGCGTGGAGCGCGTGACCTGCGGCGCCGTGCCGCTCGGGGTCGGCATGACCCGCGGCGCGCACGGCATGATCCCGATCCCCGCGCCGGCGGTGCTCGAGCTCCTCAACGGCGCCCCGGTGCAGTCGACCGGCGTGCCCGCCGAGCTGTGCACGCCGACCGGCGCGGCGCTGCTGGCCGAGTGGGTCGACGAGTGGGGCGACCTGCCGCCGATGACCATCTCAGGCGTCGGCTACGGCGCCGGCACGCGCGAGCTGGAGCGGCCCAACGTGCTGCGCGTCGTGCTGGGGCAGGCCACCAAGGACACGCCGGACACCACCGCCCTGCTGCTGGAGACCACCGTGGACGACCTGTCCGGCGAGCTGGTCCCCCCGGTGCTCGAGGCGCTGCTCGCCGCCGGAGCCAGTGACGCGTGGGCGCGACCGACCCTCATGAAGAAGGGCCGCCCGGGTCTGGAGATCTCCTGCCTGGCACCGCCCTCCGCCGGTGAGACCCTGCGAAGAGTTCTGTTCCGCGAGACCACCACCCTCGGCATCCGCGGGCGCCTGGTCGACAAGTGGGCTCTGGACCGCGAGTGGGTGACGGTCGAGGTCGCGGGGGAGGCGATCCGGCTGAAGGTCGGCCGACTCGACGGCGAGGTCGTCAACGTCGCGCCCGAGTACGAAGACTGCGCCGCGGCCGCACGGGTGACAGGCCTGCCGCTGAAGGAGGTCTACGCCCGGGCCCGCAGCGCCTGGCGGGACAACGGCCGGGAGCCGCCGCTGCTGGAGCCACCGAGCGCCTAGCCAGCCGGTGTCGCCGTCACCCATCTGCGGCGTATATGCCGCAAACGGGTTGTCGTGCGTGTCACAGCGGCCCGCGTCGGGAGCTCAGGCGCTGCGCAGCGTGTTGCGGCCGGCCTCCTTGGAGGCGTAGAGGGCGTCGTCGGCTGCCCGGAGCAGGTCGTCCAGGTCGTCGATGCCGGGCGAGGGCAGCACGGCGGCGCCGAGGCTCACGGTCACCTCGAGCAGCCCGCTCGGCAGCAGCGTGGGGGTCTTGCTGACCTGCGCGCGGATGCGCTCGCCCACCTTCATCACCTGATCCATGTCCGCACCCGGCAAGACCACCAGGAACTCCTCGCCGCCGTAGCGAGCCACGATGTCGCCCTCGCGCACGCAGCTGCGGCTGGTCTCGGCGATGGTGCGCAGGACCGCGTCGCCGCTGGCGTGGCCATGGCGGTCGTTGACCCACTTGAAGCGGTCGACGTCGAACAGCAGCAAGCCCATGGAGCGGCCGCTGCGCAGCGCGTCACCGTAAGCCTGCTCGGCCAGCTCGAGCGCGTGACGGCGGTTCCACAGCCCGGTGAGCGAGTCCTCGGTCGCCAGCCGGTGCAGCTGCGCATGCGAGTCGGCGTTGCTCAGCGCGACGCCGAGGGCCGGGCGCAGGGTCCGCAGCAGCTGCTCGACGTCCTGCTCGAACGGGCGGCGGCGCAACAGAACGGCAGCGCCCATGAGCTGGTCGTTGGCCTCGATCGCCAGGATCAGGAGCTCGCCCTCGCCGTTGGGGAGCCGGACCAGCGCGCCGCGGCGGGCCTCGCGCACCAGGACCTCGGCGCTCGGAAGGTCGTCGTCGCCGATGCGCGCGACGACCTCGAGACCGCCCTCCTCCACGCTGGCGAGCAGCAGCGCGGTGTCCGCCCCGCTGTAGCGCGCCAGGTCGTCCAGGCACTCCTGGGCGAGCTCGCCCAGCGCCAGGTGCCGCCCGAGCGTCCGGGACACACCGGCTACGGCCTCATGCGCCCGGCGGAAGCGCTCCACGGCCGAGATCAGCTCGTTGAAGGCCTCGGCGACCTCGCCCATCTCGTCATCGGAGTCGATCGAGATCATGCAGTCGGCTCCGCAGCCCGCCCAGTCCGAGGAGTACACCGACTCGCGGACGCGCTCGGCGACGGACGTCATCCGCTGGGCCAGCAGCCGGATCCGCGCTCCGACGACGCCGCGGGCCAGGGCCAGGTTCACCCCGCCGACCGCGAGCCCGGCGGCGATGCACGCCGCGCGGAACGTGGTGCTCAGAGCGATCGCGCGGGGAACCCCCATCAGCAGGCAGAAGAGCGGGAACACGATGCCGACCAAGGCTCCGAACCCGCCCATCCAAAGGCCTAGGTCCCAGAACACCCGGCTGGTGATGCGCAGGGGAAGATCCCCCCTCCTGCGCTCCGACATCTGCCCCCCTCGTCACTGGCTGTTAGACGGGGAGACCTGTCGGCTCGGGGTCCGCCGGGGATAGCGCCGCTTAGTAGGCCTTTGCGACGTATGCGATCAGATCGTCGTCGCCCTCACCGCGCGGACCCGGCACGTCGCCGTCGAGCGTCGTCAGGCAGCGCACGCTGTACGCACGTTCGGCAAGGGCGGCCTCGCCCGCCTCCTTGAGGTCGCGCCAGGGGATGCGCCAGAAGCCGGGGCCGTCGACGTCGTCGGGGGTCGAGGCCTCGAAAGTCGAGCGCTCGCGGTTGGTCTCGGCCTCCGCGTACAGGGCGGCCTGGATGTCCGGCAGCAGCGCGGTGGTGTGCTCGGCGGCGGAGTCCAGCCCGACCGCGGCCTTCTCCCCGCTGTCGCGGCGGACCGCGGTGACCTGGTTCTGCTCGAGGTCGCGTGGACCGAGCTCGAGGCGGACCGGCACGCCCTTCAGCTCCCAGTCGGTCACCCGACGCCCGAAGCCGAGGTTCGTCCGGTCGTCGAGGTGCGCGCGAACCCCCCGCACCAGCAGGTCGTCGACCAGCTTCCGCGCCGCCTCCAGAACCTCGTCGCGGACGGCGATCACAACCGCCTGCACCGGCGCCACCGCCGGCGGCAGTCGCAGACCGCGGTCGTCGCCGTGGCACATGATCAGCGCACCGATGGTCCGGGTGGACACGCCCCACGACGTCGTCCAGCACAGCTGCTGGTTGCCGTCGGCGTCGGTGTAGCGCATGTCGAAGCCGCGGGCGAAGTTCTGCCCGAGGTTGTGCGACGTGCCCATCTGGAGGGCCTTCCCGTCGCGCATCAGGCCCTCGAGCGTGTAGGTCGTGTCCGCCCCCGCGAACTTCTCCCGCTCGGTCTTGCGACCCTTGATCGTCGGGATGGCCAGCGCGTCCCGCATGGTCGCGTCGTAGACCTCGTGCAGGATCGTGAGGGTCTCCTCCTGCGCCTCCTCCCAGGTGGCGTGGGCGGTGTGGCCCTCCTGCCACAGGAACTCGGTGGTGCGCAGGAACAGCCGCGGCCGCAGCTCCCAGCGGACGATGTTGGCCCACTGGTTCAGCTTCAGGGGCAGGTCGCGGTGCCCCTGGATCCAGCGCGCCATCGCGTCGCCGATGACGGTCTCGGAGGTGGGCCGGACGACGACCGGCTCGGCCAGCTCCTCCCCGCCCGCGTGCGTCACCACAGCCAGCTCGGGGCTGAAGCCCTCGACGTGCTCGGCCTCCTTGGCCAGGAAGCTCTGCGGGATGAACATCGGGAAGTAGACGTTGTCGTGCCCGGTGGCCTTGATCAGGCGATCCATGTGGGACTGGATCGCCTCCCAGATCGCGTAGCCCCACGGCTTGATGATCATCGTGCCCCGCACGGGGCCGTTCTCGGCCATCTCGGCCTTCGCGACGACCTCCTGGTACCAGCGCGGGAAGTCTTCAGACTGCGGGGTGAGCACGTTCTTGGCCATGGCGGGCATGTTCGCACACGCGCACGCGCTCGGCAGATCCAGCCTGGCCGGTTCGGCGAGCAACTGTTTCTGGCGGCTACCGCTGGCGCTACTTGAGCCGCTTGGCCACGGGGGAGGTTGAATGCGGTCGGCAGCTCGACCGGGTTCGACCCCGATGGCGGTTCTGGAGAAGCGGATGGATCTTCACGGCAAGGTTGCAGTGGTCACGGGTGCGTCCAGCGGCATCGGCGAAGCCACGGTGCGGCGTCTTGATGCTGCGGGCATGACGGTCGTCGCCGTCGCCCGCCGGGCCGACCGCCTGGAGGCGCTCGCGGCTGACGGCCGGGCGATCACGGCCCACCCCGCCGACGTCACCGACCCGGATCAGGTGCAGGCCCTGGCCGAGGCGGTCCGGCAGAACCACGGCGCCTGCCACGTCCTGGTGAACAACGCAGGCTTCACGCGCCGCGAGCGGTTCACGCGCACCGCCGGCGAGGATCCCATCGAGGACTTCGAGGCGGTTCTGGACGTCAACCTGTACGGCGCGCTGCGGTGCATGCTCGCCTTCGAGGACCTCCTTGCCGCCAGCGCACCGTCACGGGTGGTCAACGTGGCCTCGGTCGCCGGCAAGCTCGGCGTAGGCCCGGCTTCGTATGTCACCTCCAAGTTCGCGTTGGTCGGCGTCTCTGAGGCCGTGCGCACCGAGTGGCTGCCCCGCGGCATCTCGGTCTGCCAGGTCAACCCCGGCTTCACGCGCACGGAGGGGTTCCCTCAGGAGGATCTGCTCGCCGGCCCGTTCGGGCGGTTGGTCATCACGCCGGACGAGGTCGCCAAGGTCGTCGTCGAGGTCGCGGCCTCGGGTGCCGCCGAGCGGACGGTGCCGCGCTGGTATCGGCCGCTGGTGGTCGCGCGGCACATCGCGGCCAGGCCGTTCTGGGCGATCACGCGGCGCCTCATGTAGCGCGCGGTCCGGCCCGCACCACGACCCGAGCGCTCGCAGCCGGCGAATGGCTGGACGGTTGGGTGGCTGATCGGCCACCCAACCGTCCACCCAATCTTCCTCGGCGCCGGATCAAGCGTCCAGCCATACCCGGCCGCAGGGCATCAGCGATCAACGAGACGGGCGCTGGCCGGCCACGGGTCGACGCCGCGCCTAGAGCGGCGGAGGTGCCGGCGGCGGTGGGGGCGCCTCAGGGCGGATGCCGAACGCGACCGCGGCGCGCCCGGCGAGGTGGCGCAGCCCCCAGCCACCCAAGGCCTCGGTGATGGCCTCGGGCGTCTGCCGCGGCCGGGACGAGCGGACATCCACCGCGAGGTCGCGGCGGATGGTCATCAGATCGCGGTTGCGCAGGAAGATGGAGCGCTTCGGATCGGCGAGGTCGTCTAGCAGCGCCTGACCGGGGCCGCGCCCGATCACGCTGCGGCAGCCGATGGGGTCGGCGACGGCCGCCTCGACCGTGGGGTAGGCGCGCAGCAGCGCCGCAGCGCGAGCCGGGCCGATGCCCGAGACGCCGGGGAGGTTGTCCGAGACGTCGCCGCGCAGGGCCGCCAGCTCGACGTAGCGATCGGGAGGCACCCCGACCTTGCGCTCCAGCCGGCGGGGATCGATCTCCTCGGCGTTGTCCAAGCCCGAGCGCAGCCGCAGGACGGTGGTGCTCTGGCTGACGAGCCCGTACGCATCACGGTCCGACGTGGCGATGACGCAGCGCCAGCCGAGACCCTCGGCGACCGCGGCGGCCGAGCCGACCACGTCGTCGGCCTCCCAGCCGGGCTCGGTGTGAACGCTGACGCCGAGGTCCTCCAGCAGCGCCGGGATCAGGTCGAGCAGGGCGTGCAGCGCCGGGTCCTTCTCGCGCCGGTTGGCCTTGTACTCGGGATGACGCTCGCGGCGGACGGAGCGCTCCCGGCAGTCGAAGCCGACGACCAGGGCATCCGCACGCGCCTTGTCGTGCAGGGCGGTCAGCAGGGCGAGGAACCCGTACAGGCCGCTGCGATCGCCACCGCGGCCGCCGAGGCCGAGGGCGCCGTAGGCGTGGAAGGCGCGGTGCGCCAGCGAGTTGCCGTCGACTGCGAGCAGCACCGGACCGCGCTCGGCGGCGCGAGAGATGGAAGGCGCTAGGGCGTCAGGGTCCGCGGACACCGCGGGGCGAGCAGGCGCCGGGACGGCCCGAGCCTCGGCCGATGCTGAGGACCGCGCCACCGCCTCGGCCGGCGCCCCGGCGAGCGGGGCGAGGTCGGCGTCAAGAAGCGGCAGCTGGTCCACGCCTCCCTACTGTGCCTGATGCGCCTCCGCGAGGGTGGGATCTCCCCAATGACGCGTCAGACCGGGGCCCAGCAGGGTCGCCGCGGCGGCGACCGGCAGCCCCGCGGCCAGCCACAGCAGCCCCTGCGGGCCCAGCACGTCGAGCATCTGCCCGGTGATGCTCTGGCCGAGCCCGGCGCCGAGCAGGATCGCGGCGACGAAGATCGCGAAGCCCTCCGTGCGGCGGCTCGGCGGCACCGCTCGCTGCAGGAGCATCGCCCCCAGCGCGTTGAGCGGAGCGATCGGCACCCCAGAGGCGAACAGGGCCACCGCGAGGAACCCGAGCGAGGGCGCGATCGCGGCCGGCGCGAGCATGACCCCCATGGCGGTCAGCAGGAGCGCCCCCCGGAGTCGGGCGCGACCCAGCGGCTGGCGGTTCAGGGCCGCGACGATCCCGCCCAGCGCGCTGCCGGCGGCCACCAGCATCAGCAGGAAGCCGCCTTCGGCCGTCTCGCGACCGAGCTCGACGGCGCGGGCCGGCACCGAGGACTCCAGCAGCCCCAGGGACACCCCCGCCACCAGCGCCAGCGCGTACACCTGCCACGCACCCGGCGTCCGCAGCGGCGAGGCGGTGTGCTCGAGAGCAGGCGGGTGAAAGGCCGGCAGCCCGCGCGACACGTAGGCGGCCGCGGCCACCGACGCAGACATGGCGATCAGAACCCCCGTCGGACCGACCATCAGGGCCAGGGCCGAGGCGATGCCGGGACCGGTGACGAAGGCGACCTCGATGAAGACGGCCTCGAGCGCGTTCGCGCGCGGCAGCGCCATGGGTGGCACCACCGGCACGAGCAGCGCTCGGTAGCCGCCCGTCACGGCCGCGAACGCGATGCCCTGCGCGGCTGCCAGCACGAAGAACACCGGCAGCGGCGCCTCGACGATCAGAGCCACCGCCTGAGCGGCGATGATCCCCGCCGTCACGACGCAGTCACGCTGGAGGCCGCTGCGCAGCTCCAGCCGATCCAGACGTCGTCCGCGCCACGGCGCCGCCAGACCAGACGCGGCGATCGCCACGCCCGACAGCTGAGCCCCGACGCCGATGGAGCCCGTCACCCGCTCGCCGACCAGAACCAGCGCGATGAGCGTCATGGTGTTCGGGATGCGGGCGAGGAACGAGGCCAGGGTCCAGCGCCGCCACAGCGGGTGGCGGGCCAGCTCAAGCAGGCCGGTGGTGCTCGTCAAGGTGGCGCCTCGGATCGTTCGGGTCACGAAAAAGGCTGCTGGCCGGCGAAGGCGCAGCCTTCCGACGATAGCAGCGCCGCAGCGGCCGGGCCGTTCGGACGGTCAGCGGGCCTGCGCTCCCAGGGCGCTCGCGGCGAGACTGGCTGCAGACGCTGGCTGGGCTAGGAGGAGGACTTGGCGCACGAGCCAGGCGAGGTGATGCGCGGCGGGCACCGGCGACTGCTGCTGCCCGCCAGCCTGGCTGTGGTCGTGGCCGTCGCGGCCGTCTTGATGGCCGTCGGCGCGCGGACCGAGGGTGGCTCCGAAGCGGAGCCCACCGCCACCGCGACCGCGGCGACGACCCCGCCCGCCGAGGTGGCCCAGGCCTACCTGGACGCCTGGTCGGCCGAGGACTGGGAGGCGCTCCAGGCCCTGATCTCCAACCCGGAGCTGGACGCCGCCGGCGTGATCGCCGATGCCCACCGGATCCTGCGCGTCGAGTCCACGACCGCCCGCGCCGGGGAGCCCGAGGTTGAAGGCGATGAGGCGGTGGTCCCCGCGGAGATCACCTGGGATCTGGGCGTGCTCGGCGAGACCAGCCACACGGTCGAGCTCCCCCTGGTCCGAACAGCCGAGGGCTGGCGGGTGCGCTGGTGGTACCCCACGGTCCACCCGGATCTGACACCGGAGCGCCGCTTCGAGCGCGTGCGTATCTTCCCCGACCGCGCGCCGATCCTCGGCAACGGCGACGAGCCCCTCGTCCGCACCGTCCCCGGCCTCGCGGTCCTGCTCAACCCGGCTCGGGTCGAGGATCCGGATGCCGCCACCGCCGCGCTGGTCGAGCTCGCCGAGGCCGAACCCGATCGATTCGCCGAGGTCCTCGCCGGCGGCGAGACCCGCGAGGTGGCGCGCCTCGACCTCGACCGCGGAGAGGACCTGCGCGACGAGCTCGAGGCGATCCCCGGCGTGGCCCTGCGACGCGCCACCACACGCGAGGCCACCGTGGAGGGGCTGGAGGACCTGCTCGGCTCCGTCGGTGAGATCACCGCCGAGGCGCTCGAGGAGCTCGGCGACCCGTACACCATCGGCGATCAGGTCGGGCGCTCCGGGCTCGAGCGCGCGTTCGAGCGTCGGCTGGCGGGCGCGCCGGAGCTGGAGGCGCGCATCGTCGAGGGCACGAACCTCGTCACGACGCTGGCCTACATCGAGGGCTCCGATCCCGAGCCGATCAGGGTGAGCCTCGACCCGGCCGTCCAGCGCGCCGGGCGCGCCGCCCTCGAGGGTGTCCAGCGACCCGCCGCCCTGGTGGCGGTGGACCTGGAGACCGCGGCCGTGCGCGCCGCCGTGTCGATGCCCGACGGCGAGCTCCAGCGCGCGCTCGAGGGGCGCTATCCGCCCGGCTCGACCTTCAAGATCGTGACCGCGACCGCCGCGCTGCAGTCGGGCTGGGATCCCGACCAGGAGGTGGACTGCCCGGCGGTGCTGCGCATCGGCGGCAGGGACCTGCGCAACGCCGGTGGTCAGGGAGCCGGGACGATCAGCTTCACCGAGGCGTTCGCACGCTCCTGCAACACGACCTTCGGAGCCATCGCCGCCGAGCTCGGAGCCGAGGCGATGAGCGAGGCAGCGCAGGCCTACGGCTTCGACACCTCGTACGACGTGGGGTTGCCGGCGTTCTCGGCCACCTATCCCGAGCCCGCGGACGAGGCCGAGCTGGCCGCCTCGGCGATCGGTCAGGGCCGCGTCCTGACCAGCCCGCTGCACATGGCCTCGGTGGCGGCCGCGGCGGCCACGGGCACCTGGCAGGCGCCGTGGCTGGTCGAGGGCGGCGAGCGCCCCGAACCCCGTGACGTCCCTGCCGAGCCCGCGGTGCTGCGCGATCTGATGCGCGCCGTCGTGGAGAGCGGCACCGGCCGGGCCGCCGACCTCCCAGGCGAGCCCGTCATCGGCAAGTCCGGCACCGCCGAGTTCAGCACCGGCGCCGGCATCGGCTCGCACGCCTGGTTCGTGGCGGTGCGCGGCGACCTGGCCGTGGCCGTGGTCGTCGAGGGCGGCGGGGGCGGCGGAGCGGTCGCTGCCCCCCTGGCCGCCGCCTTCTTCCAGCAGCTGGAGGGCTGAGGGGGCGTTACGCCCCGGCCGGATCCTGCGGGTCGAGCTCCAGCGCCACCGAGTTCATGCAGTAGCGCAGCCCGGTCGGCTGCGGCCCGTCAGGGAAGACGTGGCCGAGGTGACCGCCGCAGGTCGCGCAGATGACCTCGGTGCGCACCATCCCGTGGCTGCGGTCCTCGCGCAGCTCGACGCGACCCGGCTCGATGGGCTCGGTGAAGCTCGGCCAGCCCGAGCCGGAGTCGTACTTGGTCTCCGAGGTGAAGAGCTCCGTCGAGCAGCCGGCGCAGCGGTAGACGCCCGGCTCCTTGGTGTTGACGTAGGCACCGGTGAAGGCCGGCTCGGTGCCCTGCTCGCGCAGGACGCGGTACTGCTGCGGCGTCAGGCGCTCGCGCCACTGCTCCTCGGTGAGGTTGCGCACATCGGCGTCGGTCATGTCTCTCCCCTGTCCATGGACTGCTGCGACCAGCGGTGCCGCCGGGCCGGGTCTGAGGGTCAGGCTGGCCACCTCGGCGGGCATGGGTCCTGTCGCCTTCAACACACGATCCCGCAGCAGCGTTCCCAGCACCAACGTCGCCTCCATCCAGGCGAAGGACTCGCCGATGCAGCGCCGCGGACCGGCGCCGAAGGGGAGGAGCGCCGCCGGACCCCGGCGGAGATCGATGTCGAGCCAACGCGACGGGACGTACTCGGCTGGACGCTCCCACCAGCGCGGGTCGCGGTGCAGCAGATAGGGGCTGACCAGGGCGACCTCGCCCTCGGCGAGCCGAACGGCCTCGGCCGAGTGGGCGTGCAGCACGACCGGAGCTCGCACCTGACGCGCGATCCCCCAGGAGGGCGGGTGGAGGCGCAGCGCCTCCGCCACCACGGCGCGCGTGTGCCGCAGGGCGTCGAGGTCCTCGAACCCGAGGGCACGGCCGGGGGCGACGCGTTCGACCTCGGTCCGCACCTGCTCCTGCTCATCCGGCGCGGCGGCAAGGTGGTGCAGCGCCCACGCCAGAGCCGACGCGGTGGTCTCGTGGCCAGCCAGCAGCAGCGTGACGGCCTCGTCGCGGACCTCGCGATCGTTCAGACCACCCTGCGAGTCGCGCGCCGCCAGCAGCAACGACAGCAGGTCGTCCCCGTCGGAGCCGTGCGCGCGCCGCTGGGCGATGAGGTCGCCGACCAGCCGATCGATGCGCTCGATGCCCGATCGCAGCCGGCGGACCGGGGGCAGCGGCAGGCGCCGCAGAGCGGCCCCAAAGGGCAGGAGCGCCGTGGGATAGGCCGCGAGCAGGTCGTCGACGGCGGCGCGCACCTCGGCCGCCTGTGCGCCGGTGTCCGCGCCGAACAGGCAGCGGCTCGCAACCTGCAGCGCGATGCGGTGCGTCACGGCGGCCGCGTCGATCCTGACTCCGTCCCCCCAGCTGCGCGCCTCCGCCTCGGCGGCGTCGACCATGACCTCGGCGTATCTGCTCAGGTGCCGGTGGTCGAAGGCCGGCTGCACCAGACGCCGGTGGCGGCGGTGCACGGCGCCCTCGGCGGTGAGCAGTCCCTCGCCGAGGACGATCCGGGCCTGCTGGAGCACCGGGCCCTTGCTCAGGTTCCGCGCGGCGTCGGCCAGCAGCGCCCTGGCCAGGTCGGGCCGGTTGAGCAGCACGACCGGCTGCGTGAGGACGTCGAACCGGACCACGTCGCCGCGCTCGGCCATCCGTCGCAGCAGCCCCAGGCGGTCGCGCTGGAAGCCGATCGCGGCCGTGACGGCATCCAACACCCGGCGCGCGCGACCCTGCGGTGGCGCGGCCTGGCGAGAACCCGTCGCGCTGGTCATGAGCCGATGGTCCCAGGTCGTGGCGCCGGCCCGTCAGTCTGAGGGGCCGTAGCCGACCGGTAGCCAGACGTTCTCGGCGCCGGTGTCGTAGTAGACCTGCCAGTGGTAGTAGCCGTAGAAGGCGCGCGGATCAGCCTGCATCTGCTCGGCGTAGGTGCGGACGGCGTCGACGTAGCGCTGGTCGCGGTTGTAGCGGAACAGGGCGCCGTCGACGTCGTCGGGCATGCCGCCCCAGGCGAGGTAGCGGCCGGCGGCCAGGATCGCGTCGCGGGGGTTGTTGACGTCCCCCTCGCCCCACTCGGCCCAGGTGGCGGGCATGAACTGCATCGGGCCCTGGGCGCCGGCGACGCTGTCGCCGCGGATGCGGCCCATGCGGGTCTCGACCAGGTGGACCGCGGCGAGGTAGCTCCAGTTGACGCCGGTGGCGGCCTCGGCCTCCGCGTAGTGGCTGAGCAGCTCCTCCGCCGGCGGCGGCTCGACGATGCGCCAGCTGGGGAGCTCGCGCACCGGAACCGCGCCCTCGGGGTCGTCGCCGGTGTGAAGGTCAAGCAGCCGGGAGGCGGCGAAGACGTGGGCGCTGGCCACCGGCTGGAGATCGGCGGGGAGGGCAGCCAGAACCGGCTCGACCAGGTCGGGGCGCTCGGCCAGCCGGCGGTAGAGGACCTGCTGCCAGTGGCCGGCGTCCGCCAGGGCGCCCGGCGGAGTGTGCTCGGCGCGGATGGCGCGCTCCGCGGCGGCGAGCAGGGCCGCGAGATGCGCGGGGTCCTCAGGCGCCTGCGGAGCCTGGCCCTCGGCCAACGTCAGCGGATCGGTCGGCTCGGGAGTCGGAGTCGGCGTCTGGGTCGGCGTCGGCGTCGGCGTCGG
>CAZVUW010000010.1:0-24577 GCA_964629825.1 uncultured Actinomycetota bacterium | reverse complement strand
GTCGGCGTCGGCGTCGGCGTCGGAGCAGCAGTAGCAGAGGGCGTCGGGGCCGGTGCAACGCTTGGCGATGGTCCAGACGACGGAGTCTCGGTGCGGCTTCCAGGACCCGACGCGGAGGGCACCTCGACCGCGCTCTCGTCGGCCATCGGCCCATCTTCGGGCACAGCAGCACAGCCTGCCGGCCAAAGGGCCAGCAGGCTGAGTGCGGTTATCCGTGCTCTGATCACGGCGGTGCGGGCGCTGCGGCGCCGCCGCCGGGAGGAGCTCAGGCTGCGAGCTCCTCCTGGAGGCGGATGAGCGCCTGCTTCTCGATCTTGCGGACCGCCTCGCGCGACACGCCGAGGTCCTTGCCGATGGCGTCGAGGGTCGCGCCCTCGCCGCCGTCGAGGCCGTAGCGGCGCTTCAGGACGAACCAGCTGCGGTCGTCCAGCCGCTCCTTGGCCATCTCGAACAGGCCCGACATGAACTGCTGCTCGACGACCTCCTCGGCAGGCTGGTCGGAGGCGATGGCCACGAAGTCCCCGAGCTCGCCCGAGTCGGAGTCGAAGCCGACGTTGCGGTCGAGCGAGGTGACCGAGTGGTCACCCTCGAGCGCCCGGCGGACCTTCTCCTCGGACATGCGGGTCGCCTCGGCGAGCTCGGCGATGGTCGGCTCACGACCGGTCTCGGACTCGATCCGCGACGCGGCGGCGCGGACCATGACCAGGCCCTCGTGGAGGGCGACCGGCAGGCGGATGGTGCGCTCGCTGTAGGCGGCGCCCCGCTGGATGGCCTGGCGGATCCACCAGGTCGCGTAGGTCGAGAACTTGTAGCCGCGGCGCCAGTCGAACTTCTCGACAGCGCGGATCAGACCCAGGTTGCCCTCCTGGATCAGCTCGTTCAGGTCCAGCGTGGACCGGCGAGCGAACTTGGCCGCGATGTTCACGACCAGACGCAGGTTCGACGCCACGAAGGTGTCGAAGGCCTCCTGCCCCTCACGGGCGATCCGCTCGAGCTCTTCACGGTTCTCAACCGGCTCGCCAGACTCGAGCTTCTCGCGCGCCTCATTGCCCGCTTCGATGGCCTTGGCCAGGCGCACCTCGTCCTCCGCCGTGAGCAGGCGGACCTTGCCGAGCTCGCTGAAGTACAGGTCCAGGAGGTCGCTCGGCACGGCGCGATCAGCTGTGGTGTTCATGCGCTTCGTCATGGCTCTTTCAACAATCTAGGACGGCGTTCTGTTCCGGACGACGCCCTCGGAATACCCCTGGCGCCCCACGACCGGTTGAACGGCATGACCGATCGGCCAGGTCGTCGGCGGCTTGGCCGGCGGCGGCCGCTTCCGTCCATGTCGGCCGCAGGTCGCAGAGGTTGCGCGGCTGGGAATGGTCAGACGGACGGGCGGCGGAGGAGTGGGGCGCAGTACCTCAACTGTGTACCCCACGTCCCCAGCCGTATACCCCGTGTCATGAAATGGGACGTTCTGGGACGTCGTTTGGTTCCCTCACGTCGAAATTCGATCTCGCGACCTCGCGTCCGTCGACCTCGAGCACCAGCTGGAAGCCCTCGTCGGCGTAGTCGAAGCTCTGGTCGACGATCTGGTCGGCGATCTCCCCGTCCCCAGCCAGCACCTCGCGCTGGACCGGCTCGCGGACGGTCATCCCGTGCGGGTCGAGCAGCCGCCAGGTCTCGGTGAAGGCGTCGAAGTCGCCGCTCCAGGAGCGGATCACGTAGAAGTCGATCGCGGGTGAGGGGGCGGGACCCTTGAGCATCACCACGGACTCGGTCCCCGGCTTGGTCTCGGCCCCCTGCCGCATGTACTCCTCGCGGTCGACGACCTTGGCGTAGCGAAGCGTCGCTCCCATGTGCGTCTTGCCTTTCGCTGGTGTCTAGAAGCCGGGTGCCGAGGCGCTGCGGGCCGGCGCCACGTTCGGCGCCGGCTCGCCGGGCAGGTGGAGGAGGTTCACGACCTCCTGCACGCCGGTGACCTTGGACACCGCCTTGCCGATGTCGTCGCGCTGCTCCGGGCGGTGCACCTGGCCGCGCAGGGTGACGACGCCGTTCGCGGCGTCGACGTGCAGGTCGAGGTCGCGCCAGTCGGCCCGGCCGAGGACCTCGCTGCGCACCTTGTCGGCGAGCGTCTGCTCGTTGGCCGGCTTGCTCTGCGGCAGGGCGCTGGCGACGGTTCCGGTGATCCGATCGGTGGCGCGGTCGAGCGTGCGGTTGACCGATTCGGTCGCGCTGCTGGCGCGGCTGCGGACCTGGTCCCGGGCGCGCGTCCTGCGGGTCGTGCCCATATCAGGGTCCAACGCGTAGGTCAGGCCCGCGCCGGCGGCCGCGCCCAGCGCGAACCAAAGAAACTTGTTCATGTCCTCACTCCCCTGTTCCAGAAGATCTCAGGGGGACGCGATACCCGGCGGTCGCGGTCAGGGAAACGGACGGAGGTCCCGGTTCAGGCCGGCACAGGTCCCGGTTCAGACCAGCGCCGGCAGCGCCCGGGACAGGATCGCGGCGACGTCCAGACCCGGAGGAAGGGCACCAAAGGCCCGCCCCGCCGCGCCAGTCAGGCGCGAGGCGATGAACGCGTCGGCGACGGCCGGGTGCCCGTGGCGGACCAGCAGCGCCGCCTGGAGCACCAGGGCCAGCCGCTCCACCAGCAGCCGCGCACCCTCCTCAGAGGCGTCGGCCAGGCTCTTGGCGAGCGCGGCCGCGGCGTCGTCAAGGCGCCGATCGGCGCCGGCGGCGGCCTCGATCTCGGCCAGGACGGCCTCGACCGACTCGGGAGCGCGGGCCATGGCGCGGAGGACGTCCAGGCACTGCACGTTGCCGGAGCCCTCCCAGATCCCGTTCACGGGGCTCTGGCGGTACAGCCGCGGCAGGCCCGACTCCTCGACGAAGCCGTTGCCGCCGAGGCACTCCAGCGCCTCGGCCGCGTGCACGGGCGCCCGCTTGCAGAGCCAGTACTTGGCCACCGGCGTGGCCAAGCGTCGGAAGGCCTCCGCCCCGGGGTCGTGCCGCGCCTCGTCGAACGAGCGCGCCAGGCGCAGCGCCAGCATGGTGGCGGCCTCGCTCTCGACCGCCAGGTCGGCGAGGACGGCGCGCATCAGAGGCTGCTCGGCCAGGCGGCGACCGAACGCGAAGCGGTGCGCGGAGTGCCAGGCGGCCTCGGCGACGCCGTGCCGCATCCCGGCAGCGGCGCCGACGGCGCAGTCCAGCCGCGTGTGCGCGACCATGTCGATGATCACGCGGACGCCGCGGTGCTCCTCACCCACGAGCCAGCCGACCGTGCCGTCGAGCTCGACCTCGCTCGAGGCGTTCGAGCGGTCGCCGAGCTTGTCCTTGAGCCGCTGCAGATACCAGGGATTGCGGGTCCCGTCCGGGAGCCAGCGGGGCACGAGGAAGCAGGACGGGCCGTGGTCCTCGGCCGCGCCGGTGATCTTCGCCAGAACGAGGAAGGCGTCGCTCATCGGTGCGGAGCAGAACCACTTGTGGCCGGTCAGCCGATACGCGGTGCCCGGCCCGCCACCCTCGAGCGGCTCGGCGCGGGTCGTGTTGGCGCGGACATCCGAGCCACCCTGCTTCTCCGTCATGGCCATGCCGAACGTGGCTCCGGCCTTCTCCGCGGCGGGGCGGAACGACGGGTCGTAGGTGCGGCTGGTCGCGCGCGGCTCCCATTCGGCCGCCAGGTCGGGCTGGCGGCGCAGCGACGGCACGACTGCGTAGGTCATGGACATCGGGCACATGTGACCGGCGTCCACGCGGGTCCACAGGATGGACTTGGCCGCCCTGGCGACGTGCGCGCCCGGTCGCTCGTCCGCCCACGGCGCCGCGTTAAGGCCGGAGGCGACCGCCGTGCCCATGAGCGCGTGGTAGCTGGGGTGGTAGCGGACCTCGTCGATGCGGTGGCCGTAGCGGTCGTGGGTGTGCAGACGCGGCGGGTTCTCGTTGGCCAGGCGGCCGTGCTCGATCCACTCCTCTGACCCGGCGAGGCGGCCGAGCTCGCCCAGCTCCGCCTCGGCCCAGCCCGCCCCCTCGCGCTGGACGGCCTCGCGCAGCGCGACGTCCTCGTCGAAGGCGTCGTGACCGACGTGCGGCGGCGGCTGGTTGAGCACCTCGTGCGTCCGAGCCATGACCGCAGTTTGCCGCGCGCCCGCCGGCAGGGGGAGGCCGGAATCGGTCAGGTGTGATCGGTCACGTGAGGTCGGCCAGCTCGGCGCCGAGGTTGCGCCGGGCGGCGGCCTCGCCGCGGCGGCGCATCGTGTCCGTGGCGAACACCCGCGGCCGGGCCAGCAGCCCGCGCAGGAAGTCGGCGCGCCCGGAGCGCCACGCCTCCTCGTCCAGATGCCCGTACTCCACGCGCACGGCGCGCCGGTAAACGTCGTAGGTGTCCGGATCGGCGGCGAGGATGGCGAGGTCGCAGTCCACCAGCACCGCGGTGTCGGGGCGCACCGCCTCGACCGGGTGATCGGCGGTGGCGAGGATCAGCTCCGCCACCTCCACCAGCCGCTCGGAGGGGACGCCCCAGCTCTCGAGGACGTCGGCCGCCAGCTCCGCGCTGCGGGCCTCGTTGTCGGGCGCTCCGGGCACGTACACGGCGTCGTGGAACCAGGCCGCCAACTGAACGGCGACGGGATCCTCGACCGGCTCGGTGTCACGCAGGGAGTCGAAGACCTCCAGCATGTGGCGGATGTGAGACAGGCGGTGGTAGGCGCGCTGCGGCTCGTCGTAGCGTCGCCAGAGGTCGCGCAGCACCCGCGTGGCGTCGCCGTCGGAGACGCCGAGCAGCGCGGTCAGCCGCGTCCAGCGCTCGCGCATCGCGGCGTCCACGTCACCTCCTACGTATCGTGGCGGCGGTCGAGGAAGGAGTCCCCCGCCGATGATCCTCGTCGATCCGGCGATCTGGCGCTGGCGCGGCCGGCGCTGGGCGCATCTGGTGAGCGACACCAGCCACGAGGAGCTGCACGCCTTCGCGGCGCGGCTCGGGCTGCGCCGGATCTGGTTCCAGGGGGATCACTACGACATCCCCGCCGACCTGCGCGAGGAAGCGCTGAAGCTGGGGGCGGTAGCGGTCGACTCGCGCGAGCTGGTCGTGCGCATCACGGCCGCGGGCCTGCGCAAGCGCAGGACGCGCACACCCCTGGAGGGGGCCGCCGCGGCCGCGACCGCCGTCGATCCGCGCCCGGCGGCGTCGCAGCCGCTGAGCACCGGCCCCGTCTACACGCCCGGGATGCCCGCCTGGACGGACCTGGTCACGTCCGACCCGACGGCGGCGATGGACTTCTACGCGGCCCTGTTCGGCTGGGAGTTCGACCAGTCCGGCCCGCCCGACTACATCCTGTGCCGCCTGCGCGGCCGCGCCGTCGCGGGGCTGCGCGTCGAGAGCGCGCCCGACGACGGCGCGATCTGGACCACCTACCTGGCCGAGAACGACGTCGACGCGGCCGCGGGGCGCGTGACGGCGGCCGGCGGACGGCTGTGGACCCCGCCGCGCCAGGCGGGTCCGCACGGCCGGCTGCTGGTGGCGACAGACCCGACCGGCGGGCGGTTCGGGCTGTGGACTGCCGGCACCCAGCAGGGGGCCGAGCTGATCGACGAGCCCGGCGCGCCCACCTGGACCGAGCTGCACACCGCTGACCCGGCGACGGCCGAGGCCTTCTACGCCGAGCTGTGCGGTCACACGTTCGCCGCGGTTGACCCCCGGCCCGGCCGCTCCGCCTATCGGACCATCTCGGTGTCGGGCAGGCCCGCCGCCGGCGTGCGCGTGCTGCCGCCGCGGCCGGAGGCGCCGGTCACCCGCTGGGTGCCCTACATGGCGGTCGAGGACGTCGATGCGACCGTGAAGGCGGCGCTCGCCGCGGGCGGGGACCTGGCCGAGCGGCCGGAAGACGCGCCGTTCGGGCGCTGGGCTGCGCTGGTCGACCCGCAGGGGGCGCTGGTGACGATCGTGGAGATCCGCCCCGGCTGACCGGCGGCTCATGCCTTGGGCGGCACCGGGATCAGGTCGAAGTCCTCGGCGACCGTGAGCTGGCCCCCGAAGACGGCCGAGGCCTCACGCAGGTGGCCGTCCGGGTTGGGGTAGCGCTCAGACAGGTGCGACAGCACCAGGTGGCGCACCCCCGCCTCCTCCGCCAGTCGCCCGGCTTGGGCCGCGGTGAGATGGCCGTACTCGGCGGCCAGCTGAGCCTCGGACTCGAGGAAGGTGGCCTCGCACAGCAGCAGGTCGGCGCCGGCCGCGAGGTCGTATGCGGCCTGGCACACCCCGGTGTCCATGATCACGGCGATGACCTGGCCGCGGCGCGGCTCGCTGACCTCGTCCAAGGTGACGACCCGGCCAGCGACGGTGATCTCGCCGCGCTGCTGAAGCCGTCCGATGTCGGCACCGCGGATGCCGAGCTCGTCGAGGGCCTCGGGCAGCATGCGCCGGCCGTCCGGCTCGGCCAGCCGCCACCCCAGCGTCGGGACGACGTGCCGGAGCCACGCGGCGCTGAGCGTGCCCGCCGACGTGACCGCCACCACACCCTCCTCGGCTGGTGCCCCCACCACCGGCGAGTGGTCGAGGAAGGCCGAGGCGTGGCGCAGGCGCTCGTAGTGCTCGTCCTCGCCGGCGGGGTAGTGGACCGGCACCTCGCGCTGGACGCGGTCCAGCCCCAGCCGCTGCACGATGCCGGGCAGCCCCAGGCAGTGGTCCCCGTGGAAGTGCGTGATGCAGATGCGGGTCAGCCGCGCCACCGCCGCACCAGCCAGGGTGAGCTGGCGCTGAGTGCCCTCGCCGGGGTCGAACAGGATGTGCTCCCCGTCGAAGCGCAGCAGATAGCCGTTGTGGTTGCGCCTCCGGGTGGGGACCTGGCTGGCCGTGCCGAGGATCAGCAGCTCGCGACCGCTCACCGCTGCCTCAGCGCACCTCTTCCAGCAGGCGCTCGAGCGCCTTCAGGAGCAGGAGGACGTTGGCCTCGCGACAGGACTCGCCCATGAGGCCGATGCGCCACGCCTTGCCGGCGAGCTCGCCGAGCCCGGCGCCCACCTCGATGCCGTGCTCGTCGAGCAGCCGCCCGCGCCACACGGCCTCGTCAACGCCCTCGGGCAGGCCCACGGCGGTGAGCTGGGGGAGGCGGTGGCCCTCCTGCGCCAGCAGCGGCAGGCCCAGCTCCTCCAGCCCGCGCTGGAGCATGCCGCCGATGGCGGCGTGGCGGGCGATGCGGGCCTCCAGGCCCTCGTCGAGCACCCGCTGCAGACCCGCGCGGAGGCCGTAGAGCAAGGAGATCGGCGCGGTGTGGTGGTACACGCGGCCGCCCTCGGCGTCGAGGTAGCCGAGCAGCAGCGTCACGTCGAGATACCACGACTGCACCGGGACCTGCCGCGCCCGGATGCGCTCGACGGCGGCGTCCGAGAACGTGACCGGTGCCAGCCCCGGCGGGACGGACAGGCACTTCTGGGTGCCCGAGTAGCAGGCGTCGATGTGCCAGCCGTCGACGTCGAGCTCGACCCCCGCCAGCCCCGTGACCGAGTCGACGACGAACAGCGTGTCGGTGTCCGCCAGAGCCGCGCCGATGTCGGCCAGCGGCTGGTGCGCGCCGGTCGAGGTCTCGGCGTGGACGATCGCCGCGACCCGCGGTCGGTGCCGGCGGACGGCCTCGATCATGGCCTCCGGATCGATGATGCGACCCCAGGGCGCCTCGACCGTGTGCACGGTCGCGCCGGCGCGGCGGGAGACCTCTGCAAGTCGGCCGCCGAAGGCGCCGTTGACCCCGACGACCACGTCATCACCGGGCTCGACGAGGTTGACGATCACGGCCTCCATGCCGGCGCTGCCGGTGCCGGACACCGGGAAGGTCACGCGGTTGCGCGTGCGGAACACCGACCGGAGCTGCTCGGCGATCTCGTCCAGGATCGGGGTGAAGTCCGGATCGAGGTGGCCGAGCAGCGGCGCGGCCATCGCCTGGCGCACGCTGAAGTGGACGTCGCTGGGACCCGGCCCCAGCAGGATCCGATCGGGTGGGAAGACCATGACCCCGCATGCTACCGGCCGCGTAGGCAGCGGCGTCCGGGGGCGGCCATGCGCTGAGGTCGCGGCCTGGTGCCGCTCGAGCCCCTGACCGTCAGCGTCGGGCCAGGCCGTCCAGGGCCTCGTCGATCGGGGTGTCGCCGTCGAACAGCTCGAAGATCACGCCGTTGAGATCGTCTCGGACCACGACGGCCGCGAGCGTGGCGGCGACGTCGTCACGTGTGACCGGCCCGTATGAGCCGAGCTCGGTGTTGACCCGGACCAGCCCGTTGCCGGGGGCGTCGTGCAGCGAACCTGGCCGGACGATCGTCCAGTCGAGGCTGCTCGCGGCGAGGCGGTCGTCCGCCTGGCGCTTGGCCTCGAGGTAGGGGCGCATCGGCCCGTAGCCCTTCTCGGGCGCATGAGCGCCGATCGAGCTGACCATCACGTAGCGGCGCACACCCAGGGGCTCGGCCGCCTCGATCAGCTTCTCGGCGCCGCCGCGGTCGACCGTCTGCTTCGGCTCCGGGCCGCTGCCGGGACCTGCGCCGGCGGTGAAGATGATCGCGTCGCAGCCGCGCGGCGCCTCGGACACGTCACCGGTCAGGTCCGCGACCAGCGGCTGGCCCCCGAGCTCGATCATCTCCTGGCCCTGGTCGGGGTCACGGATCATCGCCACTACCTCGTGTCCCGCGGCGGCAAGCCGGGGCACCAGGCGCCGGCCCACCTTCCCATGGCTGCCTGCGACGAGCACGCGCATGTCATCGACCCCCAATGCAAGCCAGCCGCCCGGCAAAACCGGGCGGCTGGAAGAGCTTGCTGCTGCTACGCGCGGACGCGATCCCGTCCGGCGACTGCCCGCCAGATCAGCAGGGCGATCACCGCTCCGATGACCGACCCGATCAGCCCGGACGACTCCAGCTCGAACCCGTTGCCGGACAGCAGGCTCCACAGGAAGCCACCGACGAACGAGCCGACGATGCCGAGGACGATCGTGGCGACCCATCCCATCGGGTCGCGACCCGGCACGAGCAGGCGCGCTAGCGCACCGGCGATGATTCCGATCAGGATCAGTCCCAAGATCTCCATCACGGCAGGGGCCTTTCTTGTCGCAGGGAAGCTTTGACCTCCCGACATGTTCCCCACTGCGCCGCTCCGCTAACGCGGATGATCCCATCCGGAATGCAGATGGCCCCGCCGGCGAACCGGCGGGGCCATCCAGCGCTGTACTGCTGCTCTAGGAGTCGGACTCGACTGCGCCGTCGAGCGCGTCCTGGAGCTGGGCGTGCACGTCCGCGGACAGCGCGGCCGTACCGCCGTAGAGGTAGCCGACGAAGATGGAGTCGGCGTTGGCCAGGACGTAGCCCTGGACCACCGGGGCCAGCTCCTCGGTCTGGGTGAGGAGGATCGGGCCGTTGTTCGCGGCGGCGTGAGCGCCACCGGTCAGGGCGTCGGCGAAGGCGGTGTCGGTGTCGTCACCGACGCCGCCCTGGCGGGCCAGGCCCACCACGTCAGGCGAGTCGAAGAACTCGTTGGCGACCGCGACCGCCGTCTCGCGACGACCGCTGCCGACGACCGCCGTGGCCTCGTCGTACGGACGCGCGGCCGGGCCACCGACCGCGTACACCTCGGCGTCGTCGTTCTCCTCGAGGTAGGCGTCGACCGACGGGTGACGCTGCTCACCGATGGTCAGCAGCACCGCGCCGCCGGCGTGCCCGGCCGCAGCACCGGCCGCGAGGGCGTCCGGGAAGCGGTAGCCGG
Organism: uncultured Actinomycetota bacterium; assembly: GCA_964629825.1. GTDB lineage: Bacteria > Actinomycetota > Nitriliruptoria > Euzebyales > Egibacteraceae > CAZVUW01. The sequence continues at coordinate 14,859 of CAZVUW010000010.1, read as the reverse complement.
TCGTGATCAGCAGCGCGTCGGGGTCACCGATCTCGCGCGCGATCGCGACGGAGGTCTCGATGCGGGTGGAGCCGCCGACACGCTCGGTCTCGAAGCCGAGGTCGGCGACGGCCTCCTCGACCGCGGCCGACAGGGCCTGCTCGCCACCGAGCAGGTACACGGTCGCGCCGTCGGGCAGCACGCGCTGCAGCTCCTCGGCGGTGACGTCCGGCAGGGCGTCGGTGCCGCTCAGGAGCAGCGGACCGCCCTTGGCGGTGGCCAGCGGGGTGCCAGCAAGGCCGTCGGCGAAGACGTCAGCGCGGGCCAGGACCGCCGCCTGCGCCGCGTCGTCGGCGAAGTAGGACTGCGAGATCGCGACCGCGGTGGTCAGACGGTTGGACGGCGCAGGACCGGCAAGGCGCAGGGCCGTGCCGTCGAGCACGCCGCAGGCCGCGCGCGGACCGGCGTCACCGGCGCCGAGCGTGGCGGCGTCCGGACCCGGGTCGTCCGAGTCGCTGCTCTGGTAGCGGTCGGGGATGTTGGCGAAGTTGTCGGTGCCCTCGTGGACCATGACGGCGCGACCGGTCAGGCCCTCGAGGTCGAACTGGTCGGTGATGAAGGCCAGCTCGGCGCGGCCGTCCTCGTTCACGAACAGCGACGGCATGTCGCCGATGTGACCGCCGTGGTCGGCGCCGTTCCAGTGACCGCCGGCGGCGGTGAAGTCAGGCCGGCCATCCTCGCCGGTGCAGGTGGGGCCGGCGTGCACGTGGAAGCCGTGCCAGCCCGGGGTCAGGCCGGTGATGTCGGCCTCGACCAGGACCGCGTCGGCGGTGTCGTCGCCGTCGGTGTCCACGGCGGTGAAGTTGACCAGGCCGGTCATGCCGCCGGCGGCGTTCACCAGCACGGCGCCGCGGGCCTCGTCACCGGCCGGCAGGGCGTTGGGTGCCGTGTCCTCGTTCAGCGGGCCGCAGCCGATCGGGGCGCCGGCGTCGCCGGTGGCGAGGGTCTCGTCATCCGGGCCGGTGTCGCCGCCGACCGAGTAGCGGTCGGGGATGTTGGCGAAGTTGTCGGGCAGCGCGCGCACGACCACGGTGAAGTTCTCGACGTCGGCCAGGGCGAAGGCAGACGTGAGGAACTGGTGCCGGGCCTCACCGGCGGCGTTGGAGCGGACCACGCCGAGGCGGAAGTTGCCGTCAACGAGCTCGGGGTTGGGATCGGTGGTGCAGTCGACGCCGTCGATGACGTGGACGGCGTGGAAGGTCTCTGCGTCAAGACCGGTCAGCTCCATGTCCACCGTCACGGGATCGCCGTCCTCGGGGCCGGCCGTGATGGCCACCGCGCCGGTGGCGGTTCCTGGCGCCACGGGGGCGATGGTGGCGGACAGAGTCTCTACAGGCTGAGCACTTGCGGATGGGGCAGGGAGAACCGCGGCTACCAGGGCCGCTGCCAGCGCCAAGGCGCCTAGCAGCGCCACGGAGCGGCGGTGCATCCCCTTCACGTCGGTCATGCGATGTCCTTTCCGGCGTTTCGGGATGGGATTGCAGAGCTGGACCCTACCGGGGTCACACGGGCGTCTGAAATCGACCCCCCGACCGGTCGTCCATGGTGCGAGCTAGCCTCTGCGTGCACGGAAGACGACGCGGAGTGGAGATGGCCGATCCGGACGCAGTGAAGTCCTATGCCCTGTCTGTGTGGCGCTACAAACAGGGTGAGCTGGTCGCCGCGCTGTGCCATCTGGGGCACCGGCTCGGGCTTTACGCCGCCCTGGCGGAGACGGGCCCGACCACGGCCGAAGAGCTCGCCGCGCGCACCGGGCTGAACGCCCGCTTCCTGCTCGAATGGCTGCGCGCCCAGGCCGCCGCGGACCTCATCGCCTCGGAGGACGGGCACACCTTCACGCTCCCGCCGGAGGCGGTTCCGGTGCTGGTGGACGTCCAGGCGCGCACCTTCGCCGCCGGCGCGCTGACCCCGCCGCTCGACCCGGCTGTCATCGATGGTGTGGTCGAGGCCTTCCGCACCGGACGCGGCGCTCCCTTCGACCGGCTGGGGACGGGCGGAGCGGCCCGCATCGCCGAGATGGGCGCCCCCTGGACTCGCACCGCGCTGGTGTCCGAGGTCGTGCCACGAGTCGAGGGCCTGGCCGAGCGCTTGGAATCGGGCATCGACGTCGCGGACGTCGGCTGCGGAACCGGGCTGGCCTTGCGCGTCCTCGCCGAGGCCTTCCCGGCGAGCCGCTACCAGGGCTTCGACCCGTCCGAGGTCGCCATCGCCCAGGCGCGCGAGGACCTCGCCGACCTGCCCGTGCAGCTCCACCGCGCCGGCGCGGAGGCGCTCGAACCGGCCTCTTTCGACCTGGTCCTGACCTTCGACGCGCTGCACGACATACCGCACCCGGACCGGGTCGCCGCCCAGGTCCGCCAGGCGCTGCGGCCCGGTGGCGTGTGGCTGGTCAAGGAGGTCCGCAGCTCCGGCGACTTCGCCGCGGACCGGCGCAACCCCGTCCTGGCCATGCTGTACGGCCTGTCGGTGACGGCCTGCCTGCCCAGCGGGCTGGCCGAGGAGGGCGGCGCGGGCCTCGGCACCCTCGGGCTGCCGCCGGAGCGCCTTGAGGCCCTCGCGCGCGAGGCCGGGTTCGGCAACGTCGAGGTCGTCGACATCCGCGAGCCGGCCAACCTCTACTACGTGATCCGCCCCTGACCACGGCGACCCGTGGCGCCTCTCGAAGCCGTGGAGCCCGAGGCACGTTCCCGCGCCCCCACGCACGTCTCGCCCACGGTTGGATAGTTGGCCCGACATCTCGGGCCAAATGTCCAACCGTTGGGGGGGAGCGCGGTGAGGGACGCGTTGAGGTGGGCCTTCAGGCGAACGCGTTGAGGTAGGCGCGTTGAGGGTGAGGCGAGCGGGTTAGCGCGGGCGGTCGTAGACGTGGCGGAACTGCACGCTCATGCGCGGACCGGCGCGGCGGACCTTGGGCACGGCGTGGTCCCACGTGCGCTGGCACGAGCCGCCCATGACCAGGAGATCGCCGCGGTCGGGCAGGTAGCCGATGCTCGGCCCGCCGCCCTTGGGCCGCAGCTTGAAGGGCCGCGGCTCGCCGAGGGAGATCAGCGCGACGATGGCCTCGGGCAGCTCGCGGGCCACGCGGTCGCCGTGCCAGGCGACGCTGTCCTGGCCGTCGCGGTAGAGGTTCGCGCCGATCTGGGTGAACTCGACGCCGTAGCGGTGTGACAGCGCCGCGGCCATGTCGATGAGGAGCTGCGGCGGGCGGGCGTCTGCGTCATCGAGGTACCAGCGGTGGGTGACGCGCGGCTCGGGCACGACGCGGTCGTACATGTGGATGCTGCGCTGCCGCCAGGGCGTGTTCTCGACCAGGTCGGCGAACAGGGCGTCGGCGCCGCGCACCCAGCCGGGGACGTGGTCGACCCAGGCGCCGTCAGCCAGCTCGCGCCGCCGCAGACCGGAGAAGGTCGGGTCGAACGAGACCTCTTCGGCGGCGAACAGCGAAGGCTGCCACTCCATCCCGCCAGGTTAGGCGCGTGCAGCTCGGCTCCGCGGGTGGCAGAGAAGGCGAGAGGCCGGCCCCCTAAGGGACCGGCCCCTGCCCGCCTTTCGCAGCTGTCGGGCTCGAGCTGAGGCCGTGCCACCTCCCCGATGCCGTCGGTCCTGCTCGACCTCCGCGTCGGGCCCTCGTGCCCTGAACTTCCGCCACCCCGACCCCCCGGTTCGGGTGGCTGGGAAGCGCTGCTGAATGCATAGTGCGGCAGCCCGCCCGCCGTGACTGTTCGCTAGGCGACACTAGGAACGTGTCGCGCGCGACACGCACGCGACAGAGCACTTGCGCGGCTCAGCGGGCCCGCCGCTCCAGCGCCTCGGGGTCGAGCAGGCGCAGCCGACCGCGACCGATCTCGATGATCCCGGCGTCCTCCAGGTCGCGCAGCAGCCGGTTGGCGGTCGGGCGGGACGCACCCGCGATCGAGGCCAGGTCCTCCTGCGTGAAGGACAGGGCCGCGCCGGCCTCGCCGCCGCCGAAGCGGCTGAAGAGGTCGAGCAGCCGGCGGGCGAGCCGCTTGTCGGCGGGCTGGTGCAGAGCCTCCAGCAGGTACTGGTTGACGCGCTCGACGCGTGCGGCCAGCGCCTCGACCAGCAGGCGGTCGACCTGCCCCTCCCGACGGCGCAGCTCCTCGAAGTCGCGGCGGTGCAGCGCGAGCAGCTCGGTCGAGTCGAGGGCCACGGCCGAGGCGGTGCGCACCGGGTCGTCGCGCAGCAGCGCCATCTCGCCGAACGACTCGCCCGGGCCGAGCACCGCCAGGGTGACCACATCGCCCAGCGCGGTGCTGACGCGGATCGCCACGCGGCCCGAGGCCACCATGAACAGGGAGTTGCCGGGGTCGCCCTGGTGGAAGACGACCTCGCCGCGGGAGAAGCGGCGACGGCGGCAGCGCGAGACGACCTCCTGCTTAAGCGGGGGGTCTAGGCCTGCGAGGAGGGACCATTCCATCGCCGTGAAACTACGCCCTCCGAGCCGGAAGGGCGACTTCGCCGACGAGGGCGCGGACCCTTTACCGAGCGGTGTCCGACGTTCGGGGTGGGCGGGCCACATCGTCGCGCAGCAGAGGCCGGGCGTCCGGCCGCAGCAGCGTCCAGCCGAGGGCCAGCGGCACGAGCTGCGCAAGCACCGTCGCCAGCCCGAGCAGGATCACGAGGGCGCGCGCGAAACCCATCTGGACCTGCAGATCGAGCTGGGTGTCTCCGACCAGCTCGGCGGCCGACTCCGCCGTGGTGGTCGACTCCGCCAGGACGTCGAGGGCGTCGGACAGGCCGCTGCGGATCTCTCCCACGTCCTCGGCGATCGCGCTCGTGCCCTCCCCCACCTCGTCGAGGTTGTCCCCGGACTCGCGCAGCAGCTGCGCCTGGGCGCGCAGGTCGTCGGGGACGCCGGCCAGGCTCTCCTGCAGCTCGCGCAGGCTCTCGTCGAACGGCTGGTCCGGGTCGTAGGTCGGGCCGAACGGGATGCTGCTCAGCGCTCCCAGGGTGGTGTCGATCACGCCGGCGACTTGGATCAGGCCGGGCAAGCTGCTCTCGAACGCCTCCAGGCTGCCCGCCAGGCGGTCCTCGGTGAGGTCGGCGGTGCTGCGCAGGAGGTCGGCGCCGTCGGCGACGGTGCCGGCGAGGTCCTCGGTCGTCGTCTCGGCCTGCGCGAGCCCCTCCTCGACCAGGTTGACCGTGCGCTCCGCCACCACGATGGCGTCCTGGAGCGCGTCCAGCGTCTCGCCGGTCAGCACGAGGCTGCGCGACAGCGCCTGGTCGGCGCTGGTGAGGAGCAGCTGTCCGAGGACGATGCCGGCGATGCCCCCGAGGACCCCGAGCACGCCGATCGCGATCAGCACACGCCCGGCCAGGACGCGGCTGATCAACCGCGCGCCCCGGCGCTGACCTCGGCTTCGTCCGCTCGCTGCACTGTTTCCCTCCGTCCGGCTGGGGGCAGAAGACCTCCGCGTCTCTTCCCGAGACTGCGGCGCGCGATGCCCTTCACCCAGGCGGCCTGCGAGGACCTCCCACGATGTCGACTGCAACCAGTGCAACGGTCGAGCAGACCACCCGCGACGGCAACGTGGTGCACGCCGAGGGGTTGCGCAAGTCCTATGGCGACAAGGACGCGGTCCGCGCGGTGGACCTGGAGGTCCGCCACGGCGAGATCTTCGGCTTCATCGGCCCAAGCGGCGCCGGCAAGACCACGTCCGTCCGGCTGCTGACCGGGATCGAGCGACCCGACGAGGGGACGCTGCGGGTGATGGGCAGCGAGCCGTCCCAGTTCAACGCGGCCGAGCGCGCCCGCATCGGCTACATGCCCCAGCTGTCGGTCCTGTTCCCGACCCTGTCGCTGTGGGAGAACCTGTCGTTCGTCGCCTCGATCTACGGGATGCCGCTGCGACGCAAGGCGGTGCTCGAGGAGGCGCTCGAGCTGGTCAACCTCCACAAGGACCGGCGCACCCGCCTGCGCAACGCCTCTGGCGGGATGCAGCGGCGGCTGGCGCTCGCTGCGGCGCTGGTGCACGACCCGCCGCTGCTCTTCCTCGACGAGCCGACCGCCGGCATCGACCCGGTGCTGCGGCGGCGCTTCTGGGATCACTTCGGCCGGCTGCGCGATCAAGGACGGACCCTCTTCGTGACCACCCAGTACGTGACCGAGGCGTCGTACTGCGACCGCGTCGCCGTCCTCAACGGCGGAAGGGTGATCGCCGTCGACACGCCCGAGGGCCTCCGCAAGCGGGCGTTCGGAGGCGAGCTGCTCGACGTCGAGACGCCCCTCCCCCTGCCAGGCGAGGCCCTGGACGACCTGCTGCGGCTGCCGGGTGTGCAGGACGCCCGTGCGCGCGACCGCGGGCGGCGCCATCACCGGCTGGTCGTCGACGACGCGACCGACATCGCACCGGTGGTGCGCGAGCGCCTGCTCGACCGCCGCATCCAGGTGGACGACATCAGCCAGCACGTGCCCTCCTTCGACGACGTCTTCGTGGTCCTGGTGGAGGGGACGCGCCGGTGAGGGCGCTGATCCGCGCCGGAGCGTTCGTCCGCAAGGAGGCCATCGAGGTTCTGCGCCAGCCGCGGCTGCTGCTCCTCCTGGTGATCGGCCCCTTCGTGGTGCTGCTGCTGTTCGGGGCCGGCCTGCGCGACACCGACCCGCCGGCGCGCACCGTGTTCGTGATCCCGCCCGACAGCGATGTGGCCGAGTCCGTGCGCGACTTCGCCCAGGCGCAGGAGGGCCGGGTCGAGATCGAGGAGATCACCGCCGACGAGGAGGCGGCCCTGCGGCGGCTCGAGGAGGGCGAGATCGACCTCGTGGTCGCCTTCCCGGACCAGGTCGCCGACACCGTTCGCGCCGACGAGCAGGCCGTCATCACGCTTTACCACGCGCAGATGGACCCGGTGGAGGCGCGCGCCATCGAGCTGTTCATGCAGACCGCGGTCGACGAGGCCAACCGGACTGTCCTCGCCGACGCGGTGGGCGACGCCCAGGACGAGTCCGCCGACCTGCACGAGCGCGTCGCCAGCGCGCGGGAGAGCGCCGGGAACGTTCGCCGCGCCGCCGAGGCGGACGAGCAGCCGCGCCGTGGAGAGGTTCAGACCCTGCGCTCGGAGTCCCTCGGCGTGGTGGCTGCGGCGGGGCCGGCGCTGGCCCTGGCCGGTGCGGCCGGCGGCGGCGACGACGAGATGCAGCAGCGCCTCGACCGCATCAGCGAGCTCAGCGAGGGGCTCGAGGAGGAGGAGTCGAGCAGCGCGGATCCCGACGCCGAGTCGGACGTGTCCGCCAGCGAGGCCGCCGAGCTGGAGCAGGAGCTGGCCGAGCTCGACGCCGCCCTGGAGGAGTTCCGCGGGCTGACACCGGGTGTCGTGGCCGCCCCGTTCCGCGGCGAGGCAGTGCGCGTGGCCTCCGAGGGCGTGGACCTCAGCGACTACTACGCCCCGGCGGTGGCGGTGGTGCTGCTCCAGCACCTGCTGGTCACCGCGCTGGGCCTGTCGCTGGTGCGCGAGAACGCGCTGGGCACGACCGAGCTGTACCGGGTCGCACCGCTGCGGCCGGGTGAGATCGTCGTCGGCAAGTACCTGGCGCACCTGCTGGTCGCCCTGGTGGTCGGTGCGGCGCTCCTGGCGCTGATGATCTTCGGGCTCGGCGTGCCCATGCGCGGGAGCTGGCTCCAGCTGGGGCTGGCCGTGGTCGCGGTGTGCCTCGCCGCGGCAGGGGTGGGCTTCCTGGTGTCGCTCGCGTCGCGCAGCGACTCTCAGGCGGTTCAGTACGCCATGCTGATCCTGCTGCTGACCGTCTTCTTCTCCGGCTTCATCCTGTCGCTGGCCCGCTTCATCCCGGAGGTCGGCTGGATCGCCTGGCTGGTCCCGGCCACCTACGGGATCGAGCTGCTCCGCGACGTGATGCTGCGCGGCGCCCCGGCCAGCCCGCTGCTGCTGATCGCGCTGACCGCGATCGGCGTCGGCCTGGGGCTGATCTCGTGGCTGTGGATGCGCACGCGGCTGCGCTTCCGCTGACCAGCCGCGTGCGCTCCGGCGGCTAGGACGCGGGCTGGACTCCGGCGGTCATCTGCTCGACCAGCTGCTGGAGCAGGCTCTCGTCGAGCTCGAGCACCTCCGCGTCGGACGGCTCGCTGATGTCGACCGGCTGACCGAAGTCGAAGAGGTCGACGGTCACGGACAGGGTGCCTTCGAGCCCTCGGTCGCCGAGAAGCGGGCTCTGCTGCAGCGGGGTGCGCTGCAGCACGCGACGCACGCGCCCCTGCCCGTCGATCCACACCTCCAAATCGACCGTGGAGCCGAGGGCGCTGATGCTCCCCCGCACGTCGCCATCAGCCGCCGCGGCGGCCCGGCCCACGTCGGCGGTCAGTCGGTAGTGGGTGGTCGCCTCGCCGTCGAGGTCCTCGCCGCCGAGCTCTTGGACGTCTGCGGTCGCGCCGCGCAGCAGCGCCAGGCTCAGGGTCGGGTCCTGAACCGGGAGGGTGGTGAGGCCGAAGGCCTCGGGCGGCGTGTCCCGCAGCCCCGCGGGATCGGCGCGCACCCAGCCCATGCCATCGCCGAGGGAGATCAGAAGACCGTCCGAGCTGAGGATCGACCGCAGCTCGCCGGAGCGAGTGGCCAGGTCAACCTGGCGGCGGCGCCCCGCGAAGTCGATCGCGCCGCTGGACTGCACCGTGTCACTGAGGTCGGGGCTGTCGACCGTGACCTCCGTGCTGAACCCCGCGCTGCCCTGGGCCAGGGTCGCGTCGACCGCCGCGACGATGGGCTGGGCGGAGGCCGGGACCGGGGCCGCGGCCGCGGCCTGCTCAGTGGCTGCGGTGTCCTCGGTGCCGGCGGCTGCGTCGGGCGCGGGCGCGTCGGGCGAGGGCGTGGGCGCGGTCGAGGGTGCGGCGGTTGGTGTCGCGGTGGGCTCGGCGGGCTCCTCGCTCGCCGGCAGCGTGGCCGTCGGCGAGGGGTCAGTCGTCGCGTCCTCCTCCGGCGTCTCCGCCTCGGTTCCGCAGCCGGTCAGGAACAGCAAGGTGGCGGCGATAGCGGCCAGCCGACCCAACCGCGGCCGCCGATGGGTGCGCTGGAGAAGCAGCTCTGCTCTCATGGTCGCCTCCTGGGGGGATGAGGGTCCCGCCCCCCAGGTTCCCGCTGCAGGCGTCGAGCTACGCGCCACATCGCCCCGCGCGGCAGCCTGGGAGGCAGCACGAGACCGTGGGAGAAGTCGCTTGCAGCGTAGAGCCAACAGCGTCGCCCGCTACCGCGCCGCCTTCGAGCGCCGCAACCTCGTCGCCGAGCTGGAGGCGCTGCAGGCGCGGGCGTGGCCGCCCCTCACGCTGCTGGAGCTCGACGGCTGGCAGCTGCGCAGCTCCGGGGGCCTCACCCTGCGCGCCAACTCGGTCTGGCCGCGCGCCGAAGGCGGACGGCTCTCGATGGACGACCGGCTGCGCCAGGTGGAGAGCTTCTACCGGCAGGGCGGAGCGGCGCCGGCGATCCAGGTGAGCCCCAGCGCCCGCCCCACGGACCTCCCGGATGTGCTGCGCCGACGCGGCTACCGGGCCAGCGAGCCGATCGAGGTGCGCACGCGTCGGATCGACCGCCTCGCCGACCTGGGTGCCGGCACCGGAGCCGGCGGGGAGGGCGCGAACGTCGTGCGGCTCGTAGCGCTGGAGGACTGGCTGACGGTCTGGGGTCGGGCGGCCGGGAAGAACGAGCACGACGAGGCCATGGCCCAGCGCATCCTCGAGCGCGTCACCGCGCCCAGCGCCTACGCGCTGGTCAGCGCAGGGCGCGACGTCGCCGTCGCCCGCGGTGTCGTCGACGGCGGCTGGCTGGGGCTCGACCTCCTGGCGGCCACAGGCGCGCTGCGCTCCAGCGCGGCGGGCGGCGCTCTCCTCGGTGCGCTCGGCGGCTGGGCGCTGCGACGCGGAGCGGAGCGGGCGCATGTGGAGGTCGGTGACGAGATCAGCGCCGCGCTCACCGCCGGCGCGGGCTTCCGGCGCGCCTACGAGCTCCGCTACTTCATCAAGCCCGGCTGAGGCGGCCGGTCAGCGAGCTGGTGGACCAGTGAGCCCGTGGCGTTTCACCACCGCAGACGTTCGCAGCGAGCGAGCCTGACCGCCTCCGAATGCAATCGCTTTTCGTGGTTTGCCCGTGGAGGCGCCGGGTAACTTACCCCGGTCCGGCCAGAGCGTCGGGGGAGCTGCGATTCGCAGACACGCGCTCTCTTTGCTGCCGGTCGAGATGCAAGCGGCTCAGGGTGGCGTGCCAGCGCGCTGTGGGTCGACCTACCCGGGCATGCCACAGGGTTCAGGAGCCACACGGCTTGAACGCACAACCAGATGGCGAGTTCGCGCTCGTCATCGATGATCGCGACGCACGCGCTGTGTCCGAGGCGCGCCGATTCGCGGAGGCGCGTCTGCGCCAGCATGGTCTGGAGGAGCTGGCCACCGACGTCCAGCTAGTGGTGACCGAGCTCGTCACCAACGCGCTGCTGCACGCGCATCCCCCAATCCGCCTGGTGGTCCAGGTCACCCCTCCGCGCGCCCGGGTCGAGGTGCACGACCGCAGCCACGCGATGCCCCTGCCGCTGAACCCCGACGTCGATGCGATGACCGGGCGGGGCCTGCGCATCGCGCAGGGGCTGAGCACCAGCTGGGGAGCCACCCCCGAGGGCGAGGGCAAGTACCTCTGGGCAGAGCTCGAGGCCGGAAGAGGGCCCGCCAAGGCGGTCGTGGGCGAGCTCGAGCGCGACCAGCTCATCGAGGCGTGGCTGAAGGAGCCCGAGGCTCCACGGGAGGTGCGCTACACCGTCTGCCTCGGGGACGTGCCGACCGAGCTGCTCCTGCGCGCCAAGTCGCACGTCGATGACCTGATGCGCGAGTTCACCCTGGCCGCCACCGGCGCCGCCTCGGGGATGACCTCCGCGGTGCCCGCCGCGCTGGCCGAGCTGATCGAGACGGTGGTCCACAGCTTCGCCGAGGCGCGCGAGGCGATCCGCCGTCAGGCGGTCATCGCGAAGGACCTCGGCCAGGAGCGCGTGCTCCTGGAGCTGTCCCTGCCGGCCAGCGCCGCCGACGCGGCCGAGCAGTACCTCCATGCCCTCAACGAGGCCGATGCGTACTGCCGCGCCGCCCGACTGCTCACATTGGAGACGCCGCCGCGTCACCGGATCTTCCGCCAGTGGTACATCGAGCAACTGGTCGACCAGCTGCGCCGGGCCGCCAAGGGGCTGCCGGCCGAGCCAGCGGTCAGCTTCGAGGAGCGGCTGCTGCGCGAGATCGACGCCATGGCGCGGACCGAGCGGCTGCACGCCCGTGCGGGGTTGCTGCACCAGCTCGCCCTACGCCTGGCGGCCGCGAAGACTCCCCAGTCTGTCGCGACCGCCGCCCTCGAGGTCTCGACCAACGTCCTCGGCGCCCACGGCGGCGCCGTTCTGCTGGTGGGGGACGATGGCGAGCTGCTGGTGCCCTCGGCCGTCGGCTATGACGCGGAGCTGGTGGGCCTCATGGGCCGCGAACGGCTGGAGGCCGAGCTGCCCGCCGCGACCACCCTGCGGACGGGCGATGAGATCTGGCTGGAGTCGCCGGCCGAGCGCAACCAGCGGTTCCCTCTGCTGTCCGCCATCGAGCCAAGGACCGTGTCCCTGGCGACCCTTCCGCTGGAGGTGGCCGGTCGCCGGCTGGGAGCGCTGCGCTTCAGCTTCATCGAGCCGCGCCTGTTCGATGACGACGAGCGCGACTTCCTGCGGGCCATCGCGGCGCAGACCGCGCAGGCCCTGGACCGGGCCCAGCTCGCTGCGGAGCGCAACGCCGCCCTGAAGCTCCTGCAGGCCTGACGCGCCGGGCCGCGCCTTCCCGCGGCGCGGGGTGAGCCTCAGGATGGAAGCCCCGCGAGGGCGGCCTCGGCCTCGCCGATCGCCCGGTAGATCCGCCGCTCCGAGATCGGATAGCGGGTGCCGAGCTGCTGCGCGAACAGGCTGACGCGCAGCTCCTCGATCATCCAGCGGATCTCCTTCACGGCAGGGGCGCCGGCGCGCGGGCCGAGGCGCTCCAGCAGACGGCCGTACTCGACCAGGACCTCGTCGATGCGCGCCATCAGGTCGCGATCACGCGCAGGATCGGTCCCCAGGCGGTCGAGCCGGCGCTCGATGCCGCGGACGTAGCGCACCAGGTCCGGCAGGTGGTCAACCCCTGTCGCCGCTATGAACCCGGGCCTTATCAGGCTGCGCAGGTGCGCCCTCGCGTCGTCGATCGAGGGCTGCACGATCGGGCTCGCGACCGCGTCCAGCCGGCGCTCGACCTGCCCGGCCGCGGTCAGCACGTCCGTCACGACCACCGCGATCGACAGCACCGCCTCGTCGAGCTCAGTCGCGATCCGCCTCCGCAGCGCGGCATAGGCCTCGGCGTCCCACACCGGGCCGCCATGCGCGGCCAGCAGCGAGTCGATCGCGGCGGCCGTGGCGTCAGCGAGGAGCTCGGTCACGCCGCCGTGCGGGTTGTGCGTCAGAGCGAGCTTCTGGGCGTTGGTCAGCCGCTGGGACACCGCGCGGACCGGCGGGGGGAGGTCGAGCAGCAGCAGCTTGCGCGTGCCCGCCGCCATCAGCCGCTGCTGGGCGTCGCGGTCGAGCAACACGCGGACACCGACCGTCGGTCCCTCGTCGACCACGGCGGGGAAGCCCTCCAGGACGTGCCCGTCGCGCTCGGCGCGAACCGTGCGCGGGAGGGTGCCGAACTCCCAGGTGCGCTTGCCGCCGACCTCGATCCCGGTCGCCCGCGCAACGGCGGTCCGCACCTCGGGCCCCAGCCGGCGCTGAAGCGCCACCAGATCGCGGCCGCTGCCGAGGGTCCGCTCCCCCTCGAAGATGCGGAAGTTGATGCGCAGGTGCGGGGGCAGGGCGTCCACGGCCCAGGCGTCCAGCGGCACGTCGACGCCCTCGCTGTGCTGGAGCTCCCTCGACAGCGCCTCGATCAGCGGCTCCGACCCCTGCTCTCCATCGGCCGGCAGCCGCTCGAGCAGCCGGGCGGCGACGTCCGGGACCGGAACGAGCGAGCGTCGCAGCGGCTTGGGCAGGCCACGCAGCAGCGCGATGACGAGCTCGGCGCGCAGCGCGGGCACCTGCCAGTCGAAGCCCACCGGCCGCACGCGGTTCAGCACCGCGAGCGGGATGTGGACGGTCACGCCGTCATCGGGGGCGCCCGGCTCGAACCGATAGGTCACGCCCAGGGCGAGGTCTCCCTGCCGCCACACGTCCGGCCGCCCGCCGGCATCCAGCTCGGACGCCTGATCGCCGAGCAGGTCCTGCTTGGTGAGGGTCAGCAGCCCGGGCTGCCGCCGCCGCTCGCGCTTCCACCAGGCGTCGAAGTGCCGGCCGGACACGACGTGGGCGGGGATGCGGGCGTCGTAGAAGGCGAACAGCGCATCCTCGTCCACCACCAGGTCCCGGCGGCGCGTCTTGTGCTCGGCCTCGCTGAGCTCCTCGATCAGGCGGAGGTTCTCGCGCTGGAACTCGTGCTCGGCTCGCCAGTCACCCTCGACCAGCGCGTGGCGGATGAAGAGCGCGCGCGCGTTCTCGGGGTCGATCGGCGCCAGCGGGACCGTGCGCGCCGCCACGATCGGCAGGCCGAACAGGGTCACGCGTTCGGTGGTGACGACCGCGCTGCGCTTGCGGCTCCAGCGCGGGTCGCTGTAGGAGCGCTGGACCAGGTGGCCGGCCAGGCGCTCGACCCACTCCGGTTCGATGCGCGCGACGGTGCGCGCCCACAGCCGCGAGGTCTCGACCAGCTCGGCGGCCATGATCCACGCCGGCGGGTGCGCGGCCAGGGAGGAGCCGGGCCACAGCGCCAGGGTCGTGCCGCGTGCGCCGTTGTACGCCCGCGACTCGCCGCGGCGGACGCCGATGTTCGACAGCATCCCGGCGAGCAGCGCCTGGTGGATCACCGCCGGGTCGGCCGGCGAGTCGTTCAGGTGCATGCCGAGGTCCAGGACCAGCCGCCGCAGCTGTGCGTGCAGGTCCTGCCACTCGCGGATCCGCAGGTGATGGAGGAACTCGGCCTTGCACTCGCGCCGGAAGGCGCTGGAGCCGAGCTTCCGCTGCCGCTCCCGCAGGTGGTTCCACAGGTTCAGGTAGGCGAGGAAGTCCGAGCGCTCGTCTGCGAAGCGGGCGTGCAGCTCGTCAGCGGTGCCGCGCCGGTCGGCGGGGCGCTCGCGGGGATCCTGGATCGAGAGACCGGAGGCGATGACCAGCACCTCGCGCAGGCAGCCGCTGCGGTCGGCCTCCACGATCATCCTGCCGACGCGCGGGTCCACCGGCAGGTTCGCCAACACCCGGCCGATGTCGGTCAGCTCCGGCCGGTTCGGGTCCTCGCCCGTGACGGCGCCCAGCTCGTGCAGCAGCGTCAGCGCGGACCGGATGCTGCGGCGGTCGGGCGGGTCGATGAACGGGAAGCCCTCGATGTCGCCGATGCCGAGCGCGGCCATCCGCAGCACGACGGAGGCGAGGTTCGTCCGCAGGATCTCGGGATCGGTGAAGGCGGGTCGGGCGGCGTAGTCCTCCTCGCTGTAGAGGCGGATGCAGATGCCGGCCGCCACGCGGCCGCAGCGGCCCTTGCGCTGGTCGGCGCTGGCGCGCGAGATCTTCTCGATGGGCAGGCGCTGGACCTTGGTGCGCGGCGAGTAGCGGGAGATCCGGGCCGTGCCGGGATCGATCACGTAGCGGATGCCGGGCACGGTCAGGCTGGTCTCGGCCACGTTGGTGGCGATCACGATGCGCCGGCCGCTGTGGGGGGCGAACACGCGCTGCTGGTCCGCGGTCGACAGGCGCGCGTACAGCGGCAGGATCTGCACGTCACCGGGCAGCCGCAGGCCGCC